>NZ_JAUFQQ010000005.1:2004252-2338295 GCF_030409845.1 Flavobacterium branchiarum
TTTATACAAGTTTTCAAGAATTAGCAACGTATGTTTCTCATAACAGAGTAGCACAAATGGCTAAGAAGTATGGAGATAATAAACTGTCTAAGATGTGTAAAATGATTGCTGGTGACGAAATGCGCCATCATCATGCTTACAGCGAATTTGTTAACCGTATTTTTCAAGTAGATCCTAGCGAAATGATGCTTGCTTTTCAATATATGATGAAAGCAAAAATCGTTATGCCTGCGCATTTCTTGAGAGAATCTGGACAAAAAATAAGTTCTGCTTTCGAACAATTTTCTGATTCAGCACAACGTATTGGTGTTTACACTGCTAATGATTATGTTGATATCATGCAAAAGTTAATCGATAAATGGGAAATTGATAAAATCGGTGGGCTAACAGATGAAGCTGAAAAAGCACGTGATTACTTGATGAAATTACCTGGAAGAATGGCTAAAATTTCTGAAAGATTAGTTATTCCTCAAGAGTCACATATCTTTAAATGGGTTGAACCAGCTAGACTGTAACATACAGATTCCCATAAAGCTTTAAATTTCATATAAAATTGAATTTAACAAATAACTAATATATGTTGATTGTTGAGGTCTTTAAACAGGATCTCTCAATCAACATTTTTTTTTCAAATAAAAACCATGATTCACAACGAGATTATTAATAAGACCATCACTTTTGTAAAAGAGAAACTGAATAATGCCGAAGGTGGACATGATTGGTTTCATATTGAGCGTGTATATAAAAACGCACTTTTAATCGCTAAAAACACGCCTTGTGATGTTACAGTGGTTAAATTGGGTGCTTTGCTACATGATATTGCCGATAGTAAGTTTCATAACGGAGATGAGACCATAGGGCCTAAAACAGCCCGTTTGTTTTTAGAGTCTGAAAATGTTTCTGAAGACGTTATAGCTCATGTTGTAAATATCATCGAAAACATATCTTATAAAGGAGGGAATTTTGAAAAGAAGTTTAGCTCTGTGGAATTAGATATCGTACAAGATGCAGATCGTTTAGATGCTATTGGTGCCATTGGAGTGGCGAGGGCATTTAATTATGGAGGGTTTAAGGATAGAAAACTTCATGATCCTAGTATTGCTCCAATAACAAATATGACTAAAGAAGAATATAAGAATAACAATGCACCAACAATAAATCATTTTTATGAAAAATTGTTGTTGTTAAAAGATAAAATGAATACCGATACTGGTAAGCAAATTGCCGCTGAAAGACATTTGTTTATGGAAAAATTCCTTTCGCAATTTTATGCTGAATGGGAAGGGGTGAAGTAGTTTTTAGTCTCGGTTTCAGTCTCAGTCACAGTTTTCAGTCACAGTTTTCAGTGGCAGTCTCAGTTTTCAGTCTTAGTGTCATCCTGTGCGGAGTCGAAGGACAATTTAAGTTTTCAGTGCTTGCAATGTGTTTCTGAAAAAAAGAGAGCCAAAGTTTATCGATTAAACTTTGGCTCTTTTTTTTTATTCTTTTAGACTATAAAGTATTTTTTGAAAATCAGCTTTGTATTTCTCTTTATTTGCTAAAGAAGACCAAGATAAGACTTTGTAGAAAGTGTTTTTTGTTTCTACGATTCCAACAAAGTAGTAAATCTCATTGTTTATTTCTTTGTCAAAATAGCTAGCATCAGCTTCTATGAAATTAATGTCTCCTTTTTTTGTAGATTTAGGTTTAGACACGGTTCTTTTTTCTTCATCTTTTAGAAAATCTTTAATGAACTCTTCATAAAACTCATTAACAGATGTGTAATTCATATCAAGAAGTCCTAATTCTTCCTTAGTGTCAAAAATAACGATTCCGTAAATGTCTTTTACTTCGTTTTTATATTGTATTGCTGCAGAACTGTTTAAGTCAGCAGTTTTATTCATGTAATCAGGAATGCTTATGTTAAAGGTATGTCCAGCTTTATACTCTTTCATCTTGGTTTGAGCAAAAATTGTAGTACTCATAAAAAGAGAAGCTGTTAAAAATAAAGAGATTACGGTAGTTTTCATCATGGGGATTTATGGGTTAATTTATTTTAAAGGATAATTTATACAATGCCTTTTTCGATCATCTCTAGCATTACAGGAGATGCATTCTTAAAAGTAGGTGCTTGTTCAATAATACTCCCCACATTTTTTTTGTTCACTTTAAAAGTAATATCTGCGTCGGTTGTAAATAATAAAGCGGTTAAGAAAGGATTTTTGATGTAAGGAGCTAACACAATAAAAGCTTCTTCAAGTGTATGAAAAGTTTCTATTTCTTCCGTTTTGTAACGTGAAGTCAGCGATACACCGTAAGTGTCATTTTCGTTGATAACAAGTCGAAAATATATGTTTTTTAGCTCAGTGTCGCCTATTGTTTTGGCCAATGTTAGTTTAGCAAAAGTTCCGTTTAGGATACTCTCTTTTACTTTTTGCCAAAATTCGTTTAATATGGGTTCGTAAGACATAATGTTGTTTTAATATTATAATTTGTTTAAGCGTAAATTTCGCTAGGAAAAAAAAGATAAGTTTTGTTTTAACCGCAAAGTTCGCAAAGTTTTTCGCAAAGTACGCAAGGAAAAAAAGACAAAGCTTTTCGTTATTTTTGATTTAACCGTTAATTTAACCGCAAAGTTCGCAAAGTTTTTCGCAAAGTACGCAAGGAAAAAACAGATAAGCTTTTCGTTATTTTGATTTAACCGTTAATTTAACCGCAAAGTTCGCAAAGTTTTTCGCAAAGTGCGCTAAGAAAAAAATACAGATAAAGCTTTGCGAACTTTGCGAAAACCCTAGCGACCCTAGCGGTAAAAAATCTATCTCCTTTTGCGCAATACGCTAAGAAAAATCTAGACAAAGCTTTTTCGTTGTTTTTGATTTAACCGTTAATTTAACCGCAAAGTTCGCAAAGTTTTTCGCAAAGTACGCTAGGAAAAAAAATATAGATAAAGCTTTGCGAACTTTGCGAAAATCCTAGCGACCCTTGCGGTAAAATTTCTATGTCCTTTTATCAATGCACTAAGAAAAAAATATAGACAAATCTTTGCGAACTTTGCGAAAATCTTTGCGACCCTTGCGGTAAAAAATCTATCTCCTTTTACGCAATGCCTGCCAGTAAAAAAACTCTATTTTCCTGTAAAAACTGCTTTTCTTTTTTCTAAAAATGCAGTAGTTCCTTCGATAAAATCTTTAGTTCCAAAGCATTTACCGAAAGACTTTATTTCGACTTCATAACCATTTTTTCCATCTTTATAATTAGCATTTATAGCTTTAATTGCTTTAGAAATAGCGATTGGAGCATTCTTAATAATCTTTTCAGCAATAGTATTGCAATAAGAAATAAGTTCAGCCTGAGGAACTACGTGATTAACCAATCCGTATTCTTTAGCTTCTTCAGCGTTCAGCATTCCTGCAGTCATGATCATTTCCATTGCGCGGCCTTTACCAATAAGTTGTGGTAAACGTTGCGTTCCTCCATATCCAGGAATAAGCCCCAATGAAACTTCAGGTAATCCCATTTTAGCATTATCAGAAGCGATTCTAAAATGACAAGCCATTGCTAATTCTAATCCGCCCCCAAGAGCAAAACCATTAACAGCAGCGATGACAGGTTTCTTTAGATTTTCGATAAAATCAAATAACTTCTCCTGACCTTCAGCAGCTAAAGCAGTTCCTTCTTCGATAGTATAATTAGCAAATTCAGAAATATCAGCACCAGCAACAAATGCTTTTTCGCCACTTCCAGTTAAAACAATTACACGAACATCATTGTTTTTTCCTAATAGTTTAAAAGCTTTTTGTAGATCATTAATAGTCTTTTTGTTTAAAGCATTAAGCTTAGTCGGACGATTAATAGTAACTGTTGCAATTTTCTCTTCGATTGAGATTAGTATATTTTCGTAGTTCATAATACTATTATTTTATGAGTTTGTGATTGGTAATGTTACTGTAAATGTGGTTCCTTTTCCGTATTCTGTTTCAAAGGTAATTGTTCCTTTATAATTTTCGATAATGTTTTTTATAATTCCGAGTCCAAGACCCATTCCGCTATTTTTTGTAGTAAACTTTGGTTCAAAAACACGTTCAATATCTTGCTTTTGAATACCTATACCGTTGTCTTTTACAGTAATTTCAACATTGTCTTCTTTCCTTTTTACTGTAACTAGAATTGATTTATTGTTTTGAATTTCAGGAATGGCTTGAGTTGCATTTTTGACCAAATTGGTAATAATTCGGATGAGTTGCGTTCGATCCATTTTCGAAATAATTTCCTCTTCATCACTTTCAAACACAAGATATTCTTCATTAAAGATATCCAACGAAAGTTCCACAACTTCAACCACATTTAATGTTTCGTTTTGTTGTGCAGGCATCGAAGCAAAATTTGAAAAAGCCGAAGCCACAGCAGACATAGTATCAATTTGCTGAATTAATGTTTCGGAGTAATCATTCAGTTTTTGTTTTGCATCAGGAGCCAAAGGATCAAATTTTCTTTGATAACTCTGTACCGTCAGGCGCATTGGCGTAAGCGGATTTTTAATTTCGTGTGCTACTTGTTTTGCCATTTCGCGCCAAGCTTCCTCACGTTCACTTTGAGCTAGTTTTATGGCGCTTTTTTCAAGCTTTTCCACCATTCCGTTGTAAGACTTTATCAAAAAGTTAATCTCTTTGCTGCTGGCCTCTAAAACAATCTTCTCGTTTTTTTGATTCAGATTGGTTTCGCTTAGTTTATCCGAAATGGTTTTTAATGATTTGGTGATGTATGTTGATAGGAAGTAAGCCAATGCAAATGCAACAATAAGCATAAATGAATAAACCTGCCCCAAACGAATTAAGAAAGTGTTCAGTTCATTTTCATAATAACTGTCATCTTCAATGTATGGTAAGTTTAAAATCCCAAGTGGCTTGAATTTTTCATCTTTGATTAAACTATAAGAAGATCGGTTTTTTACGCCATCTTGAGTTTTTATATCTACAAAACGTTTCTCGATAGAAGAACGTACCAGTTTTAAGATGTATTCAGGGATTGGAGGAGGAACTTTATCAACAGCAAAAGATTCTTTGGATGATTTTAGAAGTTCTCCTTTAAGGCTATAAATGTTGATTTCAATATTATGAATTTGGGCTAATTCATGAATTTTATCTTTAAAAATCAGATCTAAGTTGGCTGTTTTTAAAGGATAGGTTGTTGTCGATAAAACATAATTGATATGTTCTTTTACAGCATTTTCTTTGCGTTCCAACCGTTCTTGATGGTATTCTTTAGCTTCATTCTTAAATTGAATAATAGAAATCGAAGCTAGTAAAACCGAAGCCACAACAATCAATACAATCATCGAAAGGAATATCCTAACACGCAACGAAAGCATCGACATTTTGAAGTTCTTAAACATTTTTTTTAGTTTACAGTCTCGGTATTCAGTCACAGTTTTCAGTCTTATTGTAAACTGAAAACTGCGACTGCGAACTTATTTCTTCTCTCGTAATCTTTTATAAAATTTAAAACCGAGCATGATTAAAACCGAAAATAAAAATATTCCGATAACACCATAAATCCAGTTAATTGCATTTTTTAAAACAACCAAAAACACTACAGCAAACAAAATTATTGTTGCTCCTTCATTCCATAAACGCATGAAATTAGTAGTATATTTTACATTGTCATTTTGCAATTGTTTGAATATCTGATGACATTTTCCGTGATATAAATATAATAAAAATACGAAACCAAGCTTCACATGCATCCAAGGCATTTGTAGCCAAGCCTTTCCGATATCGGTAAAAAGCAACATCCAAAAAGCAAAAATACTTGCTAACACTGCTGATGGCCAAGTGATAATGTACCACAATCTGTAGGTCATTATTTTGTATTGCTTTTGTAAAATTTCTTTCTCAGGAGATGGCTTGTCATTGGCTTCTATTTGATAAACAAATAAACGAACAATGTAAAACAACCCAGCAAACCAAGTGATTACAAAGATGAGGTGCAGTGATTTTAGGTAATTGTAATATTCCATAAAACGTATCTAAAAGCGATTGCTAATTTTTCTTTTGCCAGTCTTTAATCCAGTTCCCAACAGTTTCACACCATTCATCATCATCATTCAAACATGGAATAGATAAAAATTCTTCTCCGCCGTTTGCTTCAAAATCCTCTTTGGCACGCATAGCGATTTCTTCCAATGTTTCTAAACAATCTGAAACAAAAGCAGGAGTTACCACTGCAAGATTCTTAATTCCTTTTGCTGGCATTCTATCAATTTCAACATCAGTATAAGGTTCAAGCCATTTATCACCAGCCAATCGAGATTGGAAAGTCAAACTGTATTTGTCAGCAGGAAGTCCTAATAATTTAACGACTTGCCTTGTAGTTTCGTAACATTGGTGACGGTAACAAAAGTCATGTGCAGGAGATGCTGTGTTACAACAAGAACCATCGATTTTACAATGTGATTTAGTTATATCAGTTTTACGAATATGTCGCTCAGGAATTCCGTGGTAAGAAAACAATAAGTGATCGTAATCAAAACCAACCAAATTCTTCTTGATAGAATCGGCAAGGTTTTTAATATAATCAGGTTTATTGTAAAATGCAGGAACATCAGTAAAAGTCATCTGTGGGAATTTCTTTTTACGAATTTCTTCCGCTTTAACTAAAATTGTTAAAGTCGATGCCATTGCATATTGAGGATATAAAGGAAAAAGTAATACTTCGGTAACTCCTTGTTCATGTAATTCCTGAAGTCCTTTTTCAATTGTCATACTACCATAACGCATTGCCAGAGCAACTGGAATGTCTACTAATGGTTGTATTTTCTTTTGCATTCTTTCGGATATAACTACAAGAGGAGAACCTTCGTCCCACCAAATTTTTTCGTAAGCATGTGCTGATTCTTCTGGTCTTTTTCTTAAGATGATTCCACGAACTAATAATGCTCTCAATAAATACGGAACGTCGATTACGTATTTATCCATTAAAAATTCATCTAAATAAGGTTTTACGTCTTTTGGAGTTGGACTTTCGGGGGAACCCAGATTTACTAATAATACACCTTTCATTGTTGTTTTTATTGCTTTAGGCTTTAAGCTTTAGACTTTAAGCGTTAGTTTGTTGAGATTTTGGGCAAAAGTATAGATTCTTGCTTTTTTATAAATTGTGATTAACTATTTTTTAATTATTGTTTGATATAGAAAACTGATACTGTTTTTATACATTAGTATTAATCGACATCAAATATTTCTTGGGAGTCGTTGCAAATTTCTTTTTAAAAGCAGCAATAAAGTGACTTCCAGTGCTATATCCTATTTTTAAACCTACTTCGTTTACATTATAAGAACCGCTGTCAAGCAATTTTCGGGCATAATCCATCTTGTAATCAAATAAAAAGCCATAAACAGTATCGCCATAAATTTGTTTAAAGCCCATTTTGAGTTTTTTCAAATTCAAACCTATTTCATCAGCCAACTCTTGTAATCCTGGCGGTTCGGCCATATTGGCTATAATAATTTCTTTGGCTTTTCGTATTTTTAAAACATTGTCTTCATCAATTAAGAAAGGACATTGTTCAGCATTTGGATCTTCGGTTCTATTAAAGTATAAGCTCAATAGCTCGTAGCCTTTGCCCTTGTAATACAAGTTTTTTATAGAAGGATGTAGGTTATAATGAAATAGTTGACTCAGAACAATTGCCATCGACGGACTAATTTTTCCTTCGTTATAATATTTTTTATCCTTGTTATCGGCACTTAAAAAAGTGATATAATCGGCTTCGGTAGAGAATAAAGCGTGAAATTTTTTGATAGAAACAATCACAGATATCACCCAAGAATTAGGAGCAAGCTCTAAATGAAGAGGCAATTCTTTTTGAGGATTGTATAAAAGCAATGATTTCTCCTCTTGTAATTCTAATGCATAATTGCCTTGATTGAACAGGAATTTTGCTTTTCCTTTTATACCAAAGTGAAACTGTATCAAGCCACTACCGATTTCTCGCTGGGCATTAAATACCTCCGAACTGTCATTCTGAAAACGAATAAGCGTAAAGTCGTCTTCAATTGTTATAATTTCTTGAGAACTCATAGCGATATTTTTTTTTGTTAAAAACGAAAGTTAATCTAAAATCTTATTTAGAATAACTCTAAATAAAACATTTCGAAAGACTTGATTTTGCTGCAAAAATAACGTTTTTTGCAGAATTACAACCAATTAGAATTAAAAAAACACATAGCGACACAAATAGTACTTTGAGCGTTACTTTTATAAATACTATAATGATAATTTTGTTGCACTTTTATGATAAGGGTATCTATGGAAAATAATAACGTATCGAAACATCACTATTTTTATTCAGTTGGACTGAGCTATAAAAAAGCTGATGCAGCGATTAGAGGTAAGTTTAGTTTAGACGCTGATGCAAAATTGCGCCTGCTAGAACAAGCCAAAAATGAGGGAATTGAAAGTTTAATAGTTACATCTACTTGTAATCGTACCGAAATATACGGCTTTGCCGAGCACCCTTTTCAACTTATAAAATTGATTTGCGAAAACAGTAATGGTTCTATCGAAGAATTTCAAAGAGTGGGTTTCGTATATAAAAATCATGAAGCAATTAATCACCTTTTTAGAGTAGGAACTGGTTTAGATAGTCAGATTCTAGGAGATTTCGAGATTATTGCTCAAATAAAAAATAGCTTCACACAGTCTAAATCTTTTGGCTTAGCAAATACTTTTATCGAAAGATTAGTAAATGCAGTGATTCAGGCTAGTAAAAAAATCAAAAATGAAACCGAAATAAGTTCAGGTGCCACCTCGGTATCTTTTGCATCGGTTCAATATATCATAAAAAATGTAGAAGATATCGGTAACAAAAACATCTTGTTATTCGGTACAGGTAAAATTGGAAGAAATACCTGTGAGAATTTAGTTAAACATACTAAAAACGAACATATTACTTTAATTAACCGTACTAAAGATAAGGCCGAGAAACTAGCTGGAAAATTAAATCTTATTGTAAAAGATTATTCAGAGCTACATCTTGAACTACAAAAAGCCGATGTTGTCGTTGTTGCAACAGGTGCACAAAACCCTACGGTTGATAAAGCAATTCTAAATCTTAAAAAACCATTATTGATTTTAGATTTATCGATTCCTAAGAATGTGAATGAAAATGTTGAAGAACTAGAAGGTGTTACATTAATTCACATGGATTACTTGTCACAGTTAACAGATGAAACATTAGAGAATCGTAAAAAACACATTCCTGCTGCTGAAGCAATCATCGAAGAAATTAAGGAAGAATTTGTAACCTGGACAAAAGGAAGAAAATTTGCTCCAACTATCAATGCTTTGAAAGAGAAACTGAATGCAATAAAGAATTCAGAATTGGATTTTCAAAGTAGAAAAATAGCTGATTTTAACGAAGAACAAGCTGAAATCATTAGCGCAAGAATCATTCAAAAAATTACTACTCATTTTGCAAATCACTTAAAAGATGATGATACAATGGTAGATGAGAGTATTGAATGGATTGAAAAAGTATTCAAAATAAGTTCCTAACCATTAGGGATTAAGATAGATTAAAAAATCTTTAATTAACTTAAAAAACATTTAGTCCAAACTTTTATGAACCTTGATTTCTTAAAGGTTGAAAAGATTAAACTTGGTTTTAAAAAATAGAAATGGCAGACAAAATTATCAGAATAGGTACCCGAGATAGCGAATTGGCTCTTTGGCAAGCACATACAGTCGAGAAAAAATTAAACGATTTAGGATATAAAACTGAAATTATTGCGGTTAAATCGCAAGGGGATATCATACTTGATAAACCACTTTACGAACTTGGAATCACTGGAATTTTTACCAAAACTTTAGATATTGCCATGATAAATGGTGAGATAGATATCGCGGTGCATTCTATGAAAGACGTTCCTACTGCTTTGCCAAAAGGTATTGTTCAAGCGGCTGTTTTAGAAAGAGCCAACTCATTGGATATCTTAGTTCATAAAGGAAATCTAGATTTCTTAAATGAGTCAGGTACTATTGCAACAGGAAGTTTACGAAGACAAGCACAATGGTTAAATAAATACCCAAATCATAAAGTAGTAGATTTACGTGGAAACGTAAATACACGCATGCAAAAATTAAATACAAGTGATTGGAGCGGTGCTGTTTTTGCAGCAGCTGGACTAGAAAGAATTTGTTTAAAGCCTGAAAATTATATCAATCTAGATTGGATGATTCCAGCACCTGCTCAAGGGGCAATGGTTGTTGTGGCAATGGAGAGCGATAATTTTGCATTGGACGCGCTTACACAACTTAATGATATTGAAACAGAAATAGTTACCTATATCGAACGTCAGTTTTTAAGAACCTTAGAAGGAGGCTGTACTGCACCGATAGGTTCTTTAGTAAAATACAATGACGAAGAAGATACATTACATTTTCAAGGAGCTTTGTTTTCGCTTGACGGAAAAGTAAAAATGGAAATTGATAAGATCGTTCCAATTGAAGAATGGAAGAAATTAGGATATAATATGGCAAAAGAAATCCTAGAAAATGGCGGAGCTGAATTAATGAAAACGATTAAAGAAAGCTTAAAAAAATAATGGCAAAATCAATTCAAATATTATCTACAAAAACACTTTTGAGCAATCAGAAGCAGTATTTGCTTAATGCTAACTTTAATGTAGTTGAAGCAGATTTTATTGCTACAGAAAAAACACCTTTCGAATTAAATCAAATAAACGATAATCTGATATTTACAAGTCAGAATGCTGTTCATAGTGTTTTGGAATATTCAGATATTGAAGCATTAAAAACAAAGAAGGTATTTTGTGTTGGGTTAAAAACCAAAGCATTATTAGCAGAAAATGGTTTTGATGTAATTGCATACACTGGTTACGCAGCAGATTTGGCTGAGATAATCACTCTAATTTATGCTAACGAAAGTTATACTTTTTTCAGTGGTAATTTACGCCGTGATACATTGCCAGATGCTTTAAAAGAGGCAAAAGTTAAGTACAACGAGATTAAAGTTTATGAAACTACTTTAACACCTCAGAAAATAAATAATGCGGTTGATGGAATTTTATTTTTTAGTCCGTCGGGAGTTGAAAGTTATTTGAAAGAGAACAGTATTAAGAATGAAAAATGCTTTTGTATTGGAGAAACCACCGCAGAAGCTTTAGATAAAATTACTAAAAACATCATTATTGCCGATCATCAAACTGTTGAAGATGTAATAGAAGATGTTTTAAACGAATATAAATAAAACTTTGCAACTCAGTCACTTTGTGGCTTTGCACCTAAAATAAAAACAATGTTAAAAAACGACTTATTTTTAAAAGCACTAAAAGGAGAAACAGTTCAACGTCCACCAGTTTGGATGATGCGTCAAGCAGGAAGATACTTGCCAGAATTTATCGCTTTGCGTGATAAATATGATTTTTTCACTCGTTGTCAGACTCCAGAATTAGCTGCAGAAATAACTGTACAGCCAATTCGTCGTATTGCTCCAGATGCTGCAATTTTATTCTCGGATATCTTAGTAGTGCCTCAAGCAATGGGTATTGAAGTGTTGATGAAAGAGAATTTTGGTCCGTTTTTACCAAATCCTATTCGTACAATGCAGGATGTTCAGAGAGTGTATATTCCAGACATTCAAGAAAGCCTTGGTTACGTTATGGATGCTATTAAACTAACAAAGGAAATGCTGAATGATGAGGTGCCTTTGATTGGTTTTGCTGGTTCTCCTTGGACAATCTTCTGTTATGCAGTAGAAGGTAAAGGTTCTAAAAGTTTTGATACTGCTAAAGGGTTTTGTTTTTCAAATCCGGCAGCTGCACATACATTGTTACAAAAAATTACAGACACAACGATTTTATACTTAAAAGAAAAGGTAAAAGCTGGTGTTGATGCTGTTCAGATTTTTGATTCTTGGGGAGGAATGCTTTCTCCTGTTGATTATCAAGAGTTCTCATGGAAATACATGAACCAGATCGTTGAAGCTTTGGCTGATCACGCTCCAGTTATTGTTTTTGGAAAAGGATGTTGGTTTGCTTTAGGCGAAATGGGACAAAGTCGTGCTTCGGCATTAGGAGTAGACTGGACTTGTACTGCTAGAAATGCACGTTACTTATCTGGTGGAAATATTACTTTACAAGGTAATTTTGACCCATCGAGATTACTTTCTCCAATTCCAACCATTAAAAAAATGGTACACGAAATGATTGATGAGTTCGGAAAAGACAAATATATCGTAAATTTAGGTCACGGAATTTTACCTCATATTCCTGTAGATCATGCAAAAGCGTTTATTGATGCTGTAAAAGAATACGGAAACTAAAGTTTAGTTTCTATATATTTAGTCGCGGTTTACAGTTCTCATTATTGACAACAGTAAACCGCGATTTATTAACCGGTAATGCCATCGAAAACTAAAAAATATGCTAAACAAAGGATTACGAGACGAAGAAAGTACCCGAATTGATAATACGCTAAAAGTGTTGATGTCTATTGGTTTTTTGCCTAAATTTTGGAATATCGAAGACACCAGTCTTATTGATAATGAGCTTAAGAACTTTGGATTGAGTGTCGATAGTTTGGTTAATCTAAATGAAAATGATTTAATTACACTTTTACTTCGATGTCATTTAGATTGGAATCAGTTAGAATTATTTGGAGATTTTCTAGTTAAATTTTCTATTGTAGAAAACTATGATTTTTCAGGGAAAGCAATTGCTGTTTATCAATATGTTCAGCAAGAAAGCAAGACTTTTTCATTTGGAATTATTAGCAAAATAGCGGCTGCAAAAAAATAAAACAACAGATAGCATTAATTAAAAATTGGAAGAATCCAAAATACCCTTCCTGAGAATTTTAGGTGACGAATTCAGAAATGGAGAAGACATATTAAAAAATACAGTTTATTCTGGATTGCTTAAATCAGATTATTTAAATGAAAGAACAATTTTATAAATACATACAAAGCCTTCAAGATACTATTGTATCAGGATTAGAAGCAGTAGATGGACAGGCTAAATTTCGCGAAGACATTTGGGAACGTCCAGAAGGTGGAGGCGGAAGAACGCGAGTAATCGAGAATGGAGCTGTTTTTGAAAAAGGAGGAGTCAATATATCGGCAGTTCATGGTAAATTACCCGAAGCGATGCAAAAGATGTTCAATGTAGGCGAAGCGGATTTTTTTGCTTGTGGACTAAGTTTAGTTTTGCATCCTAAAAACCCTATGGTTCCTACGGTTCATGCTAATTGGCGTTATTTTGAAATGTATGATGAAGAAGGAAATGTGATTCAGCAATGGTTTGGTGGAGGACAAGATTTAACACCTTACTATTTGTTTGAAGAAGATGCTAAACATTTTCATCAGACTTGTAAAACTGCTTGTGATAAGCATAATCCAGCGTTTTATCCAAAATATAAAAAACAATGTGATGCTTATTTTTGGAATGCACATCGTAATGAAGCCCGAGGAATTGGAGGATTGTTCTTTGATTATTGCAAGGCTACAGACGAAATGAGTATGCAGGATTGGTATAATTTTGTTACCGAAGTAGGAGATAGTTTTCTAGAAGCTTATGTTCCAATTGTTGAAAAAAGAAAAGCATTATCATATACAGACGAACAGAGAACATGGCAAGAGATTCGCCGTGGTCGTTATGTCGAGTTTAATTTGGTTCATGATAAAGGAACTTTGTTCGGACTAAGAACCAATGGTCGAATCGAAAGTATCTTGATGAGTTTACCACCGCATGTGCAATGGGTTTATGATCATCACCCAGAAGCAGGAAGTGCGGAGGAGCAATTAGTAAATGTGTTGGAAAACCCAGTTGATTGGATTGGTTAGGCTTTAAATTGTGAAATATATCGCTCCTCTGGAGCTATAGATTAATATGTTCTATTTAATTGTATTTGCTAGTTTGTATTGTTTTAATCGGGTTGTTGTTTAATATATATCGCTCCCCTGGAGCTTCAATTTGCAATCACATTAATTTATAAACATTATGCTCCTCTGGAGCTATAGATTAATATGTTCTATTTAATGGTATTTGCTAGTTTGTATTGTTCTCACTGGGTTATTGTTTAATATCTATATTCGCTCCTCTGGAGCTTTAACATATTGATTTTATTAATTCTATGGATATTATGCTTCTCTGAAGCTATAGATTATGGCTATTTCATTCGTGGATATTCACTAGTTTGAAATAGCCCCATCAGGGCGGTATATTTATAGATTGATATATCATGTTTATTTTATTAATCCCATCGGGATGTAATCTTTATAGAATATTAATTTGTTGTATTTATATGTAGTTGCTAGTTTGAAATAGCCCCATCGGGGCGGTATATTTATAGATTGATATATCATGTTTATTTTATTAATCCCATCGGGATGTAATCTTTATAGAATATTAATTTATTGTATTTATATGTAGTTGCTAGTTTGAAATAGCCCCATCAGGGCGGTATATTTATAGATTGATATATCATGTTTATTTTATTAATCCCTTCGGGATGGGATATTTATTGATTGTTGTATGTATAAATGTTTGTTGGTTTGTGTTTTAGTTTTATAGGTGCGAAATATTTATAGATTATATGTTTTTATTTTGTAAGTTTATTATTTCAAAAATAAACATTTTATAAACAAAAGATAACATGGCAAACACCTATTCTCAATTATACGTTCATATTGTTTTTGCTGTTAAAGGCAGACAAAATTTAATTTCCAAAAAAAGGAAGGATGAAATTTATAAATACATTACAGTAATAGTTACAAACAAAGGGCAGAAACTAATTGCTATTAATGGCGTGTCTGATCATATTCATATTTTGGTTGGATTAAAACCTGATAAATCTTTATCGGATTTGGTAAGAGATATTAAAGCCAATTCGTCTAAATTTATAAATGATAAAAAGTGGATTAATGGAAAGTTTGAATGGCAAACTGGATTTGGTGCATTTTCATATAGTCATTCTCAACTAACAAATGTTATAAATTACATTCGTAATCAAGAGGAGCATCATAAAGTGAAAACTTTTAAAGATGAATATATTGAATTTCTAAAACTATTTGATGTTGATTTTAAGAGCGAATATTTGTTTAAAGAGATTTAATTACAAAATATACTGCTTAGCTGAAGCTTTAACTGATACTAGGATAAACGTTTATAAAAAATGAAATGGATCTAAAACTGATTTATATTGTTTTTTTTGTGGGATTCTCTGGGTGTTACGCTCAGAAAGATTCCTTTCAAAATTCCTATTTTAAATCATATGATGACAAAGTAACAGCAAGTATTTATTATCTAGATACATCAAATAATTTTCAGATTGTTTATTCAGTTCCGGGCGAAGGAACAAAAACATTGGATTTAATTCCGAATCGGAAAGAACAATTAGGCGGAGCACTTTCGTTTAAGTTTGTGGATTTATCATTGGGTTTTTCTCCAAAATTCTTAAATGCTAATAAAGATAATACCGATTCAAGGCTTTTAAATTTTAATGCCAGAGTATACCACAAGCAGTGGATGCAAAGTGTTACTTATTTTTATCAAAACGGATTCTATGTTAGCCAAGATGATATAAATATTGCTTTCCCTGGTTTTCGATCATTAAAAATAGGAGGTACAACATCTTATGTTTTTAATAAAAAATTCTCATACAGAACAGTTGCTAGTCAAAACGAATGGCAAACTCAAAGTGCTGGAAGTTTTATCCCTAATTTTTCAGCTTATTATACGAATCTCAAATACAGGTCAGCTGCTGATAGGATAGACGGGGATACATATCTGTTTTCATTGGCACCCTCTTATTTCTACAATCTGGTTTTGGGAAAACATGTTTTAGTTGCTGCGGGATTGTCTATTGGGGCGGGTATCAACATTACTGATGGAGATACGAAACTACTTTATGAAGTCGATTCAAGTTTGAAAACAGGATATAATTCAGATTCTTTTTTCGTGTTTATGAATGTAAACTACACAAATTTTATTCAGAGCCAAACGGCTAGTATTGGTTTAAACGATACTATTTCTACTATAAAAATTACAGCAGGGTATCGATTTAATGCTCCTAAAAAGGTGGCTGAAATTTATGATACAATAAATCAAAAAACAGGATTATAAAAAAAGGGCAGTCATTTTAAAATGACTACCCTTTTTTAGATACAAATTGAGGCTATTTTCCAAGCTCCTCAATAAAGTCTAACGTTTGTAAAATAATATTTTTGTTTGTTTTCAATGAGTTTAATCTCAATTCAAATTTCAACTTATTATCAATCAGTTTTTTTGAAGATTGAAGCGTAATATCGCTAAACTGAGTAGCAAATTGCTCAAATTTCTTAGAATTTGTATTTTTTGTTTCTTCGCTATAAGCTCTTGAAGCTTCAGGGATATTCACTTTTCCTAAAAAGTAACTTTGCTTTAAATCCTTTTTAACCTCTTTTACAAACGAACCATTATTGGTATTAAAGTATTCATGGCTATTTCCAATTACTATAACATCTTTATCTTTAATGATAAATAAGTCACCATATTTCCCTTGAGTTCCAGTAATCTCATAATAATCTCCTTTTTGTACTAGAAATTTTTTACGGATTCCTAATTGTAATAGCTTGTCACCAAACGTTGGATGTGTTGAGGTAAATACCATAGTGAAAAGAGGAATAGATTTGGTTTCCATTTTTTCAACTTCAGTTTGCTCGTAATTATCATCGTACTCGTATGATTTAGTCAGTACTTCAACTTTCTTAACATCGTGTAAAAACAGGCTTAAATCACCATCAAAAAGAGTCGCAGTTGCCTCTTCATCGACAATAGTCGAAATTAAATCGGTAACAATAGTAACATCGTCTTTTACGAAAGCTATATTGTTTAAAATTTCAGATGTAAAAGCAGGAATGTTTTTTAATGCTTCTTTTGTATTGATATGGTACGTCATATATCCCAAAGGTTTATTGTTTGGGAAATAGCTGTAAATGTTTTTATTGATTTTTCTATTAGTTATTTTATTCATAATGTCCGCTAAAGGCTTAGAGTATTCAATAACCTCTTCTACGCGGGCATTATCATTGTCAAAATAAAAATCCAGATTTATACCTTTTACAAAATTCCCTAAGCTTTTCTGTCCAGGGAAAAATTTATTATAACTGCTAAACTGTGCAAGGCTTGCATAAGCATCGTAAAACGAAGACATTGCCGAATTGTAATTTATCCAAGAAGAAATAGCTGAAGTAGCATTTATCTTGTCAGAAGATGGAGCAGTAAAACCTTTCTCAAAAAGAGATTTAATAAACTCATTTCTTTGTATCGCTTGTAAGCTGTCAAAAGCTTGACGCTCTTGGTCGTATTTTTTATAATAATCATCCGTTCTATATGAGATGGCTTCCTCAGTAACTTCTTGAGGTAGTATTTGAGTAGGTTCTTCTTCTATCAGCGGTTCTTCAAGTTGAACATCTTCGATTGGTGCTTCATCAACAGCTATTTCTTCTTGAAATTCAGACGTGTTAAATAAATTCGAAGTATATTTTTTAGTAAACCCTACAATTACTAAATAGTTGTCATTCCATGCCAAAGAATTTCTTTTGTCATCAGTAGTTAGAAGGCTGTATAACGGAAAATCTACGATTGTAGCAGTTGGTAATGAATCGGCTACTTTTTTGGCATTTAGCTCTTCCATAAACTTTTTAATGTCATTTCTACTCTTAATCGGAATTGTAACTTGATAATATGGAATGCTATCAGTAAAATTCCCATTAACGCTCATTTTTTGGTCTAATCTAAAAAGACTAGCATATTGTTTAACGTCAAAATCAGGTTTGCCTTGTGCATATTTGTTGATTAAAGAGTGGTTTAATACATCTGTAATATTTACTTTTTTAGAAAGTTGGTCGCCATTAAACTGTATGAAATAATCGTATGGCTTTGTATTGGTTTGGCTATTAACTAAAAAAGAGGTTAATAGAATTAAACAGGTAAAAAAATGCTTCATAGTAACTAAGGAATTAATTGGATTGTATTGTTCATTAAAGACGATTTTTTAAGTACGCTGTACATGCTTTGTTTTAAAAAAACGGTCTTTTTATTTTTAGAAATTTTACAGTTCGGATTATCAAACGTTGCAATATCGCGGTCAAAAGTATAAATAGCAATGATATTTGCTTGTTCCAAATCTTGCTTTTTCTTTTGGTCTTTTACCAAGTTTTCAGGAACAGGATAAGAAGCAATTCTTTCAAAACCTTTTGCACTACTGCTAAAGTGTATTTGATCGCTTTGGTTGTTGATAGTATTTACAACAGCATTGAGTGCTTTTAAATTCGCATAATTCAGTTTGATAATGAAGATATAATTCTGGAAATCTGTTTTGGTGTTCACGTCTGTAATTCCGTCAATTTTTAAAGCTTTGGCTTTAAAATTGGCTAGCTTCTTAGTGATTTCCTGTTCATTTGGGATTTTTACACCATCAACTTCTTCGAGCCAAATAGCCGATCTTGTCTTAAACCATGATTTCGAAAAATCAACCATCAGAGTGTATTCACCACTTTGATTATCATGGTGTTTGATTCTTTCTGTTATCTCAAAACAGCCTGTTAAGAGAAAACAACAGCATAAAGCGAGAAATTTCTTCATTTGGCAAATTTAAATCTTAATATTTAAAAAACCATGATATAAGAAGATTCTTAGAGAATATTTGCAAAACAGTAAATTTTAGATAATATTAACGCTTTCTAAACGGTGCTAAAAGCCTTATTACGTTGATTTTTCTGTAACTTTGCGTGACAATTTTAATTTCAACTTTAAAACGGATGCGAAGCTTTTTTTGCATTAGCGTTCTTCTTAAAAAATATAAAAATCATATATGTTCCCACTACAAAGAAACCGCCGTTTAAGAACTAATGAATCTATTCGCTCTTTAGTTCGTGAAACTACCCTAAGTCCAAACGATTTTATGCTTCCAATGTTTATTGCAGAAGGAAAAGATGTAAAAATCGAAATCCCATCAATGCCAGGAATCTACCGTCATTCGTTAGACAATACCATTAAAGAAGTAAAAGAAGCTTGGGCACTTGGTATAAAAGCAGTAAATCTTTATGTAAAAGTAAGTGAGAACCTTAAAGACAATAAAGGGGTTGAATCTTGGAACAAAGACGGATTAATGCAACAAAGCATCCGTGCCATAAAAGATGCAGTTCCAGAAATGATTGTAATGCCAGATGTAGCACTTGATCCTTATTCAATTTACGGACATGATGGAATAATCGAAAGAGGACAAGTTATAAATGATGCAACGGTAGATGCGCTAACTCGAATGAGTTTAAGTCATGCCGAGGCAGGAGCCGATTTTGTAGCACCAAGTGATATGATGGACGGTCGTGTTCTGGCTATCAGAAAAGCATTAGAAGAAAACGGACATCACAATGTAGGAATCATGAGCTATAGTGCTAAATACGCTTCGGCATTTTACGGCCCATTCCGTGATGCTTTAGATTCTGCACCAGTAGATCAACAAGAAGTTCCAAAAGACAAAAAAACATACCAAATGGATTATGCCAACCGAATTGAAGGAATTCGCGAAGCATTGTTAGATGTAGAAGAAGGTGCCGATATCGTAATGGTAAAACCAGGAATGGCATATCTAGATATTGTTCGTGAGGTAAAAAATGCAGTTCATGTTCCAGTGGCAGTTTACCAAGTTTCGGGCGAATACGCTATGGTTAAGGCAGCTGCAGAAAGAGGGTGGCTAGATCATGATAAAATTATGATCGAGCAACTGTATTGCATTAAGAGAGCAGGAGCGAGTATAATCTCAACTTATTTTGCCAAAGAAGCTGCGGTAATACTAAACAAATAATATGAAAAACACATTATTTGCATTTGCACTACTTGCGTTTACTTCGTGTAAAAAAGAAGAAAAAATAAACATAGATAATTCAGGAATGCCAATTGAAGCGAGTGAATCTGCAGCAGTTCAGACCCCCGTTGAATTAGGAAAAACAATTTTTGAAGGGAAGGGTAATTGCTTTGCTTGTCATCAAGAAGATCAAAAAGTTATTGGTCCAAGCATCAAAGAAATTGCTAAAATATACAAAGACAAAAATGCTGATATGGTTGCGTTTCTTAAAGGAAATGGAGATCCAATTGTTGATCCAAGTCAGTTTGAAGTTATGAAAACAAATTTTCCAGTAACACAAGCCATGTCCGACGAAGAACTTAAAGCAATCGAAACATATTTCTTTAGTTTTATAAAATAGAAGCTAATCCTGCTATTCGCTATATCTTTATGTTTTTAAAGAAAAAACATAAAGGATGCCGCTATTATCAGGGCTAAAAATAAAACCATTCGTATTCGCGAATGGTTTTTTACTTTACAACAGTTTTAGCCCATTTTGTCTTTTTGATAAACAAGAAATCACTTGTAACAAATCACCAATCTAGGATGAATAACTGCTTTGTTGTAAATCTCTGCTATTATTTTTTTACTTTTATAAAATGGAAATAGCATATATCAATTCCCCACTAGGAATCACCAAAATTGTTGGAGATGAAAACGGAATCTCAGAGATTACGGTCAGTAACACAGGTGATAATGAGGTTCCCGAAGCAATCGCAACAGAGTTGCAAGAAGCTGTAACGCAATTAAACGACTACTTTTTGGGTAAAAGAACCGATTTTGATTTTAAACTAAATCCCAAAGGAACAGACTTTCAACAACGCGTTTGGAAAGGATTGCTTGAAATACCTTATGGCAAAACAATGAGCTACTTAGAGTTGTCCAAAAAGCTAGGTGATGTAAAAGCAATTCGAGCAGTTGCATCAGCAAATGGAAAAAATCCGCTTTGGATCGTTGTTCCGTGCCATCGCGTAATAGGAACCGACGGATCACTAACAGGATACGCCGGAGGATTATGGCGAAAGAAATGGTTACTAGATCATGAAAATCCAATAAAACAGCAAAGTTTATTTTAGTTGGTGCTTAAAGAATAAAGAGGAAAGAATAAAGGGGAAAGAATAAAGGGGAAAGAATAAAGAGGAAAGAATAAAGAATAAAGAGAAAAGAGTGAAGAATAAGGATTAAATTTAGTTTCCATAGAGATTTCTAAAGTCTTGTAGGATCTAACAAGTCTAACAATCTAAGGAATCTAAGACGTCTAAAAGCGGAAGCTGTCTAAAAAACAAAATAATGATTGAAAAATTAAATCTAAACAACATCCTTTTTCTAGATATAGAAACCGTTCCCGAAACAGCCGATTTTGGAGAACTCGATGATGAGATGAAAGAACTCTGGGAACATAAAACACAATATCAGCGAAAAGAAGATTTCACAGCCGAAGAGTTTTATGACCGAGCAGGAATTTGGGCAGAGTTTGGTAAAATTGTTTGTATTTCAGTTGGTTATTTTACCATCAAAGGAGATGTCCGAAATTTTAGAGTCACTTCATTTTTTGGAGATGAGGTGAAAATTCTGAAAGACTTCAATAATCTCTTGAATAATCATTACAACAAACCGTACCATGTTTTGTGCGGGCATAACGCGAAGGAATTCGATATTCCGTTTATTGCCAGACGAATGATTATCAACCAAATTGCTATTCCAGACAAGCTGAATCTATTTGGAAAAAAACCATGGGAAGTTCCTCATTTAGATACACTTGAATTGTGGAAATTTGGTGATTATAAGCATTTTACGTCCTTAAAATTATTGACAAAAATCCTCGGAATCCCTTCGCCAAAAGGTGATATAGACGGAAGTCAGGTCGGACATGTTTTTTATGTAGAGAAAGATATCGATAGAATCGTAACCTATTGCGAAAAAGATACCATTGCTGTTGCGCAAATATTCCTTCGCTTACGACGTGAAGATTTATTGATAGAGGACGAGATAATACATGTTTAGCTTTTGTTAGTTGCAGAGGTTCAAAGTTTCAAAGTTTCAAAGAAGTAAAGGTTCAGAGGAGCAAAGGCTCAGAGATGCAGAGTTTCAAGGCGTAAAGGAGCAGAGGAACAAAAGCTCAAAGATAAATAGCAAACAAAAAAGCTTAGCGTTTTAGCGTCTTTGCGAGAATCCAATAAATAGAGGTTCAAAGTTTCAGAGGTTCAAAGTTAAAATACAAACAAAGAAAAACTTTGCGATTTAGCGTCTTTGCGAGAACCCAATAAATAGAGGTTCAAAGGAGCAGAGGTTTAAAGTTTCAGAGGGGCAAAGGTTTAAAGTTAAAATACAAACAAAGAAAAACTTTGCGATTTAGCGTCTTTGCGAGAACCAATTAAAAAGAGGTTCAAAGGAGCAGAGGTTTAAAGTTTCAGAGGAGCAGAGGTTTAAAGTTTCAGAGGGGCAAAGGTTTAAAGTTAAAATACAAACAAAGAAAAACTTTGCGATTTAGCGTCTTTGCGAGAACCAATTAAAAAGAGGTTCAAAGGAGCAGAGGTTTAAAGTTTCAGAGGGGCAAAGGTTTAAAGTTAAAATACAAACAAAGAAAAACTTTGCGATTTAGCGTCTTTGCGAGAACCAATTAAAAAGAGGTTCAAAGGAGCAGAGGTTTAAAGTTTCAGAGAGGCAAAGGTTTAAAGTTAAAATACAAACAAAGAAAAACTTTGCGATTTAGCGTCTTTGCGAGAACCAATTAAAAAGAGGTTCAAAGGAGCAGAGGTTTAAAGTTTCAGAGGGGCAAAGGTTTAAAGTTAAAATACAAACAAAGAAAAACTTTGCGATTTAGCGTCTTTGCGAGAACCAATTAAAAAGAGGTTCAAAGGAGCAGAGGTTTAAAGTTTCAGAGGGGCAAAGGTTTAAAGTTAAAATACAAACAAAGAAAAACTTTGCGATTTAGCGTCTTTGCGAGAACCAATTAAAAAGAGGTTCAAAGGAGCAGAGGTTTAAAGTTTCAGAGGGGCAAAGGTTTAAAGTTAAAATACAAACAAAGAAAGACTTTGCGATTTAGCGTCTTTGCGAGAACCAATTAAAAAGAGGTTCAAAGTTTCAAAGGTTTAAAGTTAAAATACAAACAAAGAAAAACTTTGCGTTTTAGCGAGAAACGACTAAAAAACAAACTATCTTTCTAAATAGCTTAATTAAAAAGATTTAAGTGAATTTATATGCCCCATTTGTTTTAACAAAATTAAAAAAATGACACATCCAGAAATAGCGTTTTTGAGAATGGCTTCACAAAAAATACTGAAGACAGATTTTCATGAACCACAAGAAATTGTAAAACATTTAGGAGCTATGCAGGCGCAAGACTATGCAATGGCAAAATGGGCAATTGGTTCGCGATGTGATGCTTCAGAAAAAAGCATAGAAGAAGCTATTAATTCAGGTAAAATTATCCGAACACATATTTTACGTCCAACTTGGCATTTCGTTTCAGATGAAGATATATACTGGATGCTAGATGTTTCGGGACCACAGGTAAAAAAGATAGTTCTTTCGGCAGCTAAAAAAAATGGTTTTGACCAGAAAAAATTGGATAAAGTCAATTCATCAATCGAAAAAATATTAGCAGGGAACAATTCGCTGACTCGCGATGAAATCATGCAAGAATTGGATGTTAAGAAAAATTCGGGAGAAGGTTTTTTCAATAGTACCATCTTCATGATGAATGCAGAACTAGATGGTTTAGTGTGTAACGGAAAAATGAAAGGGAAGCAGTTAACGTATTCATTGCTAGAAGAAAAAGTTCCAAGAAGAAATACCAAACTAACCAAAGAAGAAGGACTCGCAAAACTCGCAAAGCGATATTTTGAAAGCCACGGACCAGCAACAGTAATAGATTTTACTTGGTGGTCTGGTTTTCCTGCTACAACAGCAAAACTGGCTATTCAATCAGTAGAATCAGAACTAGATTCCATTGAATTAGATGGTAAAAAGTATTGGTTTAAAAAAGGACTTCCTTCAGAAATTAGTACTCCCAAAAGCATTCATTTTCTTCCTTCTTTTGATGAGATTTTAATCTCCTATAAAACTCGAGAAATCACCATTGCCAAAGAGCATCAAGCCAACGCTTTCACAAACAATGGTATCTTTTGGCCAATAATAATCGAAGACGAAAAAGTTATTGGAACATGGAAACGAGCGCTAAAAAAGGAGCATACAAAGATAGAAACCAATTTTTTTGAAACGATATCTGATGATAAAAAGAACCTTGTTTTAAAAGCTATTACTCCATTTGAGAGTTACTTAGAAACTAAAATTGTTATCGAATAAGATGCTTTTTTAGTGAAATAGCAGATTTCAAACAAATACTTCTCTTTTGGTAAGTAAAATGATTGTGCATATTATGGCTAAATAATTACATTTACAAAAAATTATAATTATGGTATTAAGTAGATTCTGGTTAGCTATTTTTATTTCGTCAATTGCTTTTATCGTAATCAGTTTGTTTACTGGTAATACATATACTATTGATTATGTATTGAATGGTAAGAAAGACGAGCCTATTTTAATCTCAGAAAAATATATCGATCAAATCCCTGCTTTTGTTAGAGATAGTATCAAGAATGCTCCAGATCAAACCATAATTATCAATTATGACGCATCAAATGCTGATACGACCTATGTATATAAAAACAAAACCGTAAAGATCTTTAGTGGTGTTCAAAAATCAGACGGATTATTACCTACATGTAAAAGTACTTTAGTCGATTTAATATTACCGCTTATTGCTTATTTGGCTTTTTTCTGCGGATTGATGGAGCTTTTAATCATTTCCGGTGCCTCGGGAAAACTAGCTAAAGGCTTGAGTCCAGTATTTGTAAAAGTGTTTCCAAGTATTCCAAAAAATCATCCTTCTATTTCTTATATGACTTTAAATTTTGCTGCAAATTTCTTGGGATTAGATTCTGCTGCTACACCATTTGGACTTAAAGCCATGGAAAGTCTCCAGGAAATTAATCCAGACAAAGATAAAGCCAGTGATGCGCAGATTATGTTTATGTGTTTGCATGCGTCAGGACTTACATTAATTGCAACGTCTATCATTGGGTATCGTGCTGCAGCTGGTGCAACAAATCCAGCCGATGTAATGTTGCCTTGTATTATTACCTCTTTTATCGGGACAATTGCAGCTTTTTTAATAGTTGGAGTAAAACAAAAAATTAATTTCAAAAGTGCTTCTTTAGTTTTAGGCTTGATGGTTATGATTGCTGGAATTGTTGGGCTTTTATTTTATGTAAATAGTTTAGATCTAATCGGTAAAAACTTCTTTACATCAAATCTTTCGGGATTAATATTATTTGCAATCATTGGGTTTACATTGGTTTTCTCACTTAGACATGAGAAAAAATTTATCGCGGCAGACACAACTGTTTTTGACGCATTTGTGGTAGGAGCAAATAATGGAGTTAAAACAGGAGTTACTATATTTCCTTATGTTTTAGGAATGTTAGTTGCTATATCCTTATTCAGAAACAGTGGTTTATTTGAAATTATTAGTCATTGGATTGCTTTTATTTTCTCCAATATGGGTGTGAGTAAAGAAATCACAGATGCATTACCAGTGGCAATGCTTCGTCCTTTCAGTTCAGCAGGGTCACGTGGATTCCTTATAGATTCAATGAATACTTTTGGAGCAGATTCTATGACTGGAAGATTGAGTAGTATTTTTCAATGTAGTGCCGAAAGTACTTTTTATGTAATTGCAGTTTACTTTGGTTCTGTGAACATAAAAAATACCCGCTACGCTTTAGGAACGATGCTTTTAGTAGATGTAATTTGTGTGATTACAGCTATATTTGTGGCAAGTTGGTTTTTTTAGAATACAAATTTAAATTATAAACTATAAAAATATAAAACAGTATGAGAATGAGTAAATACACAAAATACATTGCAATTGCACTAATGTTACTTTTTTTAATTACGAGCTTATTGGCTTAAATTTTAGGTGATTGTAATGAATAGAATTTATGTTACAATGTTTCTGTTGGTTCTAATTAGTTGTAAAAAAGAACCATCTCAAGGTCCAAAATGGATAGAAGCTGATAAAAAAACAACAGCTGTAAAGTCAGTACCTAAAGGAATTACGCCCAAAGTAGATACTATAGAAATTTCAGGGATTTCAGAATTGGATAGCAATATGCATATTTTAGCCTCTTTTTTAGATAAAAAAATAGACAAAGACAGCATAATAACAGTTCACTATAATCTTGATTTTTATAGTAGTAAAAGAAAAATAGGTTCAGAGAAAGTTGCAATTGTTAATTTTACAGAAGGATCGAATTGGGGAGCTTCTTTTGGTTTGTCTCAAGATTATGAGACTCAGGTTTCTCCTTTTATCAAAATTAGTTTTGGTTATGAAGCCTGTGGTTATAATCAACAGCATTTCTTGTTTTATTTAAAAGATACCCGATTTCAGCTTGTACACGAATGGGACTCTATGAGTGACGGCGGCTGGGGTGGCTGGGTAGAATTTGGAGGAATGACTCCTTCAAAAAATCCTGTTTCTTTTCATTGTAAAACAGTTTATTACATGGGTAAAGAAGATGATGAACAAATGGGAACAGTTCAGCATTTAGATTCAACCAAGTTTATTTTAAAAAACAACCGTTGGGAAAAGCAATTGCTAACCCCAAAAGAAAAAGTTTATTGGGAAAAAGATATTGCTTTTAACGATTTCTATCCTCAACAAACGGAATAAATAATTGTTTAAAAAAAGGTTAACATCATGAATGTTAGCCTTTTTTTTATTCTTTGACCTCTGAGTTTTATATGAAATTCTTTTGAGGAATCTAATTGATAATCATCTCAGGAATGTCACCTTCAATTATTAAGTCAGCTTCGGTTGAAGCGATGATGTGTTCAACAGAAACTCCGGGAGCGCGTTCTAATAGTTTAAAACCTTTTGGTGTTATTTCTAAAACAGCTAATTCGGTAACGACTTTCTTCACACAACCTACTCCTGTTAGCGGTAAGCTACATTTTTTTAATATTTTAGACTCGCCCGCTTTGTTTACATGCATCATGGCAACAATAATGTTTTCGGCAGAAGCAACTAAATCCATAGCGCCACCCATTCCTTTTACCATTTTGCCAGGAATCTTCCAGTTGGCAATATCACCATTTTCAGAAACTTCCATAGCGCCAAGGATTGTTAAATCTACTTTTTGACTGCGAATCATTCCAAAGCTAAAAGCCGAATCAAAAAAACTAGCCCCAGGTAATGTCGTTATGGTTTGTTTTCCTGCATTAATAACATCAGCATCTTCTTCACCTTCAAAAGGGAAAGGTCCCATTCCTAAAACACCGTTTTCGCTTTGAAATTCGACATCAATTCCTTCGGGAATATAGTTTGCCACCAATGTAGGTATTCCGATGCCTAAATTCACGAAAAAACGGTCTTTAAGCTCTTGTGCAATTCGTTTTGCAATATCTTCTTTTGTCAACATATCTTTTTAGTGTGTTAATTAGTCCATTTGATAATTCGATACTGCTAATAGCAACACGTGTAATTATCAAATCATCTCAATTATCTATTTCTTCTGACGAACAGTGCGTTGTTCGATTCTCTTTTCGAATTTCTCTCCTTGAAAGATGCGTTGCACCATAATTCCAGGAATATGAATTTGATTTGGATCCAATGTTCCAGCAGGTACTAGTTCTTCCACTTCGGCAATGGTGATTGTTGCTCCACCAGCCATACAAGCATTAAAGTTTCTAGCCGTTCCTTTAAAAATAAGATTTCCAGCTTCATCGCCTTTCCATGCTTTTACAATTGCAAAATCAGCTTTGAAGGCTTCTTCCATAATGTGCATTTTTCCATTAAATTCGCGAACTTCTTTTCCTTCGGCAACTTCTGTTCCGTAGCCTGCAGGCGTAAAAAAAGCAGGGATTCCAGCCTGTGCCGAACGACAACGTTCTGCCAATGTTCCTTGTGGGATGAGTTCTACATCTAATTCTCCAGAAAGCATCTGACGTTCGAATTCGGCATTTTCACCAACGTAAGAAGAAATCATTTTCTTGATTTGCTTTTTTTGCAGTAATAATCCCAAACCAAAATCATCAACACCTGCATTATTAGAGATGCAAGTAAGTCCTGAGGTTTCTTTCTTTACCAATTCGGCAATAGTGTTTTCTGGAATGCCACATAAACCAAATCCGCCAAACATAATTGTCATGTCGTTTTTGATTCCTTGAATTGCTTCCTGAACTGTGTTGACTTTTTTACTAATCATATTATTTGTCTTATATTGACACGTGTTTTTGATGAAAACACCGTTTTTAGATTATAAAAATAGTGATTTCTTAAAAATAAAGCCAAACTAATTGTAAAAAAATATCCTTTTGTCATTTCTGAATTTCAGAAGCAACAAAAGGATATTTTTATTTTAGAGAAATGAATTTAAACTACAGTTCGAATTCGTCTGTGTTTTGTTCAATGTCTGTTGTGTCTTTGACTTTAGGAGCCGAGTAGCAATCCACTTTTATAGAAAGATTTGCAGGTCTTTCGAATTCAGATTTTGATACTTGTAAAGCAGGATCGGCATAACAAAGTTTCATGAAATATCCCCAAACAGGTAAGGCTGCTGTTGCACCTTGTCCGTAAGTAATACTTTTAAAACGTGCCGAACGGTCTTCACAACCTACCCAAACACCCGTTACTAAGTTTGGAACCATACCCATAAACCAACCATCTGACTGATTTTGTGTTGTTCCTGTTTTTCCTGCAATAGGATTACGGAACATGTATGGATATCCTGTCCAACGTTTGTCTCCGCTACCACCACCTTCAGTACGTAAACGAGAACCAGATCCGCTTTCGGTAACTCCTTGTAGCAATTTAATTACTGCAAAGGCAATATCTTTATTTAGTACATCATGTGACTCTGGGATTGGCTCGTAGATTACTTCGCCACTTTTATTTTCAATTCTATTTAAGAACTGTGGTTTTACATAAACTCCTTGATTAGCAAAAGTACTGTAGGCAGCAACCATGTCTTCAACCGTTATTTCAACCGCTCCTAATGCAATCGAAGGTTGTGCTGGAATTTGAGATTTTACACCTAATTTATGTGCAAGTTCAACTACTGCTTCTGGACCAACACGGTCGATTAACTTTGCCGAAACCGTATTGATAGAGTTTGCTAAACCTTGTTTCAAAGTTACCATCCCGCGGTATCTGTTGTCAGAGTTTCTTGGCTCCCAATCTGCGGTAACGTTGTGGCGTCCTTTATGAATCATGAATGGACCATCAAGAATAGAGTCGCAAGGAGACATATTTAATTGCTCAATTGCCGCAGCGTAAACAAAAGGCTTAAATGTAGAACCTACTTGTCTCGCTCCTTGACCTACGTGATCGTATTGGAAATATTTGTAATTGATTCCACCAACCCAAGCCTTGATGCTACCAGTTTGTGGCTCCATTGCCATTAAACCAGCTTGTAAAAAGTGTTTGTAATAACGGATAGAATCTAGAGGAGTCATAATAGTATCTCGTTCACCTTTCCAAGTAAATACAGTCATTTTTGTTTTTTCGCCAAATGATTTTATGATTTCTTCATCGCTTTTATCGGCAGCTTTCATTACTGACCAACGGTACGAAGATTTCATTGCTTGGTTTATAATTCGTTGTGTTTCAGCTTCTGAAATATTAACGAAAGGAGCATTTTTGTTTGTTTTTGATTGTAAGAAAAATTCTTCTTGTAGGTTTTTCATGTGCGCACTAACTGCTTCTTCAGCATGTAATTGCATTCTTGAATCAATAGTGGTATATATTTTTAGACCATCTTTATAAATGTTGTAGTCCGAACCGTCTGGTTTTTTATTCTCAGCAGCCCATTTTTTCATATAGTCACGTAGGTATTCTCTAAAGTAAGTTGCAGTTCCTTCGCGGTGGCTTTCTAGTTTGAACTTTAGTGAGATAGGAAGTGCTTGTAGCTTGTTTTTTTGATCCTCAGTTATCATACCTGCTTTTTCCATTTGAGCAAGTACTACATTACGACGATTTTTAACTCCTTGAGGGTTTCTCACCGGATTGTATAAGCCTGAATTTTTGAACATTCCGACTAGTATAGCCGATTCATCCATTGTTAAGTCTTTTGGTTCTTTAGAGAAATACGTTTGTGCAGCAGAGCTAACACCAACCGAGTAATTACCAAAATCATATACATTGCAATACATTGCAATGATTTCGTTTTTAGTGTATTGTCTTTCTAAACGAATAGCAATAATCCATTCTTTTACTTTCTGTACAATTCTAAAAGGTAAAAATTTAGATCCCTCTCCGTGAAATAGTTGTTTTGCTAATTGTTGCGTAAGGGTACTTGCACCTCCACTTGTTCCTAAACTAGCAATAGCTCTTAAAGTTCCACGTCCGTCAATACCTGAATGTTCGTAAAAACGCTCATCTTCTGTTGCTATAAGTGCTTCTACTAAGCTTTTAGGCAAGTCAGAGTATTTTAATTGTGATCTGTTTGTTTGGAAATATTTACCAATTACAACGCCATCCGAAGAGATGATTTCGGTAGCTAAATTTGAATCTGGATTTTCTAAGTCTTCAAAAGAAGGCATAGAACCAAAAATTCCCCATGAAGCAAATAAGAAAAAGGTAATAACACCTAATAAACCGTAACCAAAAATTTTCCAAAAGGTCTTTTTGTAGTAATTAATGTCTTTATCAGTTTTTGTTGGATTGTTTTTTTTTGCAGCCATATAAATCTATTCTAATCTTTTTTTTCAATTCTAAAACCTACATCAGTAATCCCTTCAAGTTGTTGTACTCCAGGTACTTTTCCTGATTGTCTAACAGCTTGTTTGATATGAACTTTGTATTTTCCTTTAAACTTAACATCTTCTTTATAAAAGAGTTTGCTTTCTTTTATATCGGTGAATCCGTTGCCCATTAAAGTTCCGTCTGGATGTGCCATTTGGTACTCAAGAGTATCAACTTTGGTGAATCCGCTTTGGGTTTCAAGAGCAACAATTAAAAAAATATTATTGTAAGGATAATTATTGTTGTCTCTCAAGTTCACAAATAGATTGTATCGTTTTGTTGAATCTAATTCTGGTAAATCAAATGTTACAATACTGTCTTTATGCCAAGCAGAACCCACAGATTTGTATTCATCAAATACTCTTTTTTTATCGCAAGAAAAAAGGAGTATAGCCACTAAAAGAAGAATCCCGCTATTTTTTATTCTCATTTTTTGTAATAATTATTGGTTTTCTTGGTTCTGCTGGTTTTTTGTCATTTCCAGCATTGTTCTTAGGCTTATTATTATTATTATTATTATTATTTCCGTTTGGTTTGTTGCCGTTTGGTTTGTTGCCATTTGGTTTAATGCTTCTCGGTGCTTGATTGTTGGCAGGAGTAATAACAGTGGCAGCGGTAGCAGCCGCGGCATTTTCACCAATAGTTTTGCGTTTTTTAGCTGGTTTTTTCTTCCTTTTCGGTTGGTCAAAACGAGTTAAACTTTCTTGGCCCATAGCATTATTGAAATCTTTTTCAGGCTCTTGAGTAACTTCTATTGCGAAATCTTCAAGTGAAGAAACTCTCTTTTTGAGTTTATTTTCGGCAACAATTTCTTTTACCTGATCAATTTTTAAAACATGCCAATTCGCAAAGTTATTGGTATAAGCAAACCACATTAATCCTTTAAAAATATCTTGTTTTTGGCAAACAGCATCTCCTTTTTCAGTTACTAATTTAGTATCATAATCAGGGAAATCTTTAAGAGCATCCATGTAAGTGTCTAGCTCATAATTTAAACAACACTTTAATTTTCCGCATTGTCCAGCTAATTTTTGTGGATTTAAAGACAGTTGTTGGTAACGTGCTGCTGAGGTATTTACACTTCTAAAATCTGTTAACCAAGTTGAACAGCATAATTCTCTTCCGCATGAACCAATTCCTCCTAAACGAGCTGCTTCCTGACGGAAACCAACTTGTTTCATTTCGACTCTGGTACTGAATTCTTTAGCAAAATCTTTAATTAAAAGTCTAAAATCGACTCTGTCATTTGCAGTATAATAAAAAGTTGCTTTCGATCCGTCTCCTTGAAATTCAATATCGGAGATTTTCATTTCTAGTTTTTGAGCAATAGCTAATTCACGTGCTCGAACTTTCATTGGTTCTTCTCTTTCACGTGCAGCCGACCAGATATCGATATCTTTTTGAGAGGCTTTACGGTAAATTTTAGGAACTTCGTTACTAGCAGGATTAACTCCTTTTTTCTTCATTTGAATTTTTACCAATTCGCCTGTAAGAGTTACAATTCCTATATCATGTCCTGGAGATGCTACAGTTGCAACGATATCTCCAATACTTAAAGTTAATTTATCTACGTTTCTAAAGAATTCTTTTCTGCCGTTTTTAAAACGTACTTCAACACAATCAAAAGGAGCTTCTCCGTTTGGTAAACTCATATTAGAAAGCCAATCAAAAACGGTTAATTTGTTGCAGCTATCGGTGCCGCAAGTCCCATTATTTTTACAACCCTTAGGTGCGCCACCATCAGAAGTTGAACAACTTGTACATGCCATAATTTTATATGTAGTGTTGCAACCAATGCAACTTAAGTTCTTAAAAAGATTAATGCGTAAAGATAGTATTTTTTAATTTTAAGTAACAACGGTTGAAAACGCTAATAAATTATTAAATTTTAATCTAAATTTTGTCTTTTGCTATACGATTGGTTTTATAATGTAAGTTTTGTAGTTAATAATGCAGTAAAATAAACGAGCCACATCAATAAGATGTGGCTCGTTTAATTGTATTGTAATAAGTTAAATTTTTAAAAAAAAAATATATTCAAATAAAAATAATTAAGAATTTATCCTATGTTTCTTTAACTGTGATGATTTTTACTGGACAAGCTTTTGCTGCCAATTGACAACTTTCGACAATGGTATGATTTGTAGATTTTAAAGTATAAAATCCTTTTGCATTTATCGAATGAATCAGAACAGATTTTCCGTCTTTTTTTGACATTTGAAAATGTACTGGGTCCATTTCTACGCAGTAGTTACAACCGATGCATTTGTCTCTTTGTAGTGTTATGATTACCATTACGCCTCAACTATTTTATATAATTTATCAGACATTCTGATTCTGAATGGCATTTTGAAGGTGCAATCATCGCCTTTTGTTGCCTTATCGGCTATGATGTCGTTTACATACATTTCGTCGATTACCATTTCTTGCGCTCCAGTACTTGGTCCTGTTACAAGGATTCTATCTCCAATTTTAATGTCGTAAGCTTCTATTTTGAATTGTCCTACTTCGGCTTTTTGGAAGTAATGGGTTCCTTTGCCGACATAAACTTTTTTCTGAGTTGCCGCTGATCCAGGGATGTCACTCCATTCACCTAATTCTTGTCCTAGGTAATATCCTGACCAAAATCCACGATTATAAACGGTGTTTAAAGCTTCCATCCAAACAGTGATTTTTTCTTTAGAAAAACTACCATCGTAATAAGAATCAATAGCTTCGCGATATGTTTTTATTACTGTTGCTACATATTCTGGAGCACGACCGCGTCCCTCAATTTTTAAAACTTTAATTCCTGAATCAATTACTTGATCTAGAAAATCAATTGTACATAAATCTTTAGGTGACATAAGGTATTCGTTATCGACTTCAATTTCAAAACCTGTTTCTTGATCTATGACAGTATATTTTTTACGGCAATTTTGTTTGCAAGCGCCTCGGTTCGCCGATGAGTTGTTTGAATGTAAACTCAAGTAGCATTTTCCAGAAACAGCCATGCATAAAGCACCATGTCCGAAGATTTCGATTTCAATTAAATTTCCGTTTGGACCTTTTATTTGTTCTTTCTCAATTTGATCCGTAATACTTTTTACCTGACGAAGACTCAATTCTCGGCTTAAAACCATTGTGTCTGCAAATAAGCTGTAAAATTTTATTGTCTCGATATTGGTCACATTCAGCTGTGTCGAAATGTGCACTTCCATACCAATCGTTCTTGCCATTGCAATTACGGCTTGGTCAGATGCGATTACGGCTGTAATGTTAGCTTCTTTGGCTTTGTTCAATAATGTTTTTACAACCGATAAATCGTGGTCATAAATTATTGTGTTTAGCGTAAGGTAGCTTCGAACATTTTTGGTAGCACAACGAGCAGCTATTTCTTGCAGATCATCCATGGTAAAATTAACCGTTGAACGTGCTCGCATGTTGAGTTGTTCTACTCCAAAATAAATTGAATCGGCGCCATTATCAAGCGCAGCCTGAAGCGACTCAAAGCTCCCTGCGGGAGCCATAAGTTCAATTGTATTGTTTATTGTCATGATGGATTAGTCTAAAATTTTATAGATTTTATCCGACAATCTAATTCTAAAGGGAACTTCAAATGTTACTCTATCTCCTTTTACGGCAGTAGTATTTGCAGTGTCGTTAACCATCATTTTTTCTAAAACCAATTCTTGGTTGCCTGTTGTTGGTCCTGAAATTAAGATTTTATCACCACTATTAAGTTCGTGGTTTTCAATAGTAAAAAGTCCAACTTGTGCTTTTACATAATAATGCTCTGCTTTTCCAAGTAATACTTTTTTTACTTTTATTTTTTGACGAATATCTGCTGCTTTCTCAGTAATTGCTAAAGCTGTATCGGGTAATTCACCAGAATGTTTGAATCTTAAATTTTCTGATTTTCCTTTTCTAAACACTTTGTTTCCAACTTGCTTTCCAGTTCTCATTCTTACCTGATCTACCAATGGCATGTGTATTACTTCAAGGCATTCTGTAGAGCAACAGTTTTCCATTGCCGATTTACATTCATCACATTGAATAAACAACAAATGGCATCCGTCATTCTCACAATTGGTATGATTATCACAAGGTTTTCCGCATTGGTGGCATTGTGAAATAATATCATCTGTGATTCTTTCGCCTAGACGATTATCAAATACAAAGTTTTTACCAATGAATTTACTTTCTAGACCTTCTTCTTCAAGTTGTTTTTTGTAATTGATGATACCGCCTTCCAGCTGATATACATTCTTAAATCCTTGATGTTTGAAGTAAGCACTTGCTTTCTCACAACGAATTCCACCTGTACAATACATTACTAGGTTTTTATCTTCTTTATGATTTTGAAGTTGCTCGTTAATTATCGGTAAACTTTCTCTAAAAGTTTCAACATCGGGAGTTATGGCTCCTTTAAAATGACCAACTTCACTTTCATAGTGATTTCTAAAATCAACTACAATTGTATTTGGATCTTCAAGTATATCATTGAATTCTTTGGCTTTCAGGTGAACGCCTATGTCTGTAACATCAAAGGTTTCGTCATTAAGACCGTCAGCAACAATCTTATCGCGTACTTTGATGGTTAGTTTTAAAAAGGAGTGATCGTCATGCTCAACAGCAATATTCAAGCGTAAGTCTTTCATGAAGTCATAGACTTCTAAAGTTTCTCTGAAAGTTTCTAAATTTTCTTCCGGAATACTCATTTGAGCATTTATTCCTTCGTTGGCAACGTAAATTCGACCTAAAGCATCGAGTGCGTTCCAGGCTAGAAATAAATCATCGCGAAATTTTTTGGGATCTTGAATTTTTGCATACGCATAGAAAGACAACGTAAGACGTTGTTTACCTGCATCATCAATCATGATGGCTCTTTCTTCTGCGCTCAAAGTGTTATACAGTTGCATGCTATAAACAGTTTTAAGTTGAGGAATATTTTTGAGGTGCAAAGGTAGGAAAAAGGTTTTAAGAAACAAAGAGGCACTAAGGTTCAGAGTTGCAAAGGTTTTTTAGAGGTACTGAGTTACTAAGGTTCTGAGAGACTGAGACTGGATGTAAAGGTTCAGAGGTTTCGTAAGATTTGAGAAGAAAGATTTGAGAAGAAAGAAAAGCTTTGCGTTTTAGCGTCTTTGCGAGAACCCAATAACTAGATGTACAAAGGTTCAAAGGAGCAGAGTTTTAAAGTTTCGGAGGGGCAAAGGTTTCGTAAGATTGGAGAAGAAAGAAGAGAGAGTAAAGACTATTTTAGAAAGAGGTTCAGAGGTTCAAAGTTGCAAAGGTTTTTAAAGATTGAAGATTTGAGAAGAAAGAAAAGCTTTGCGTTTTAGCGTCTTTGCGAGAACCCAATAACTAGAGGTTCAAAGGAGCAGAGTTTTAAAGTTTCGGAGGGGCAAAGGTTTCGTAAGATTGGAGAAGAAAGAAGAGAGAGCAAAGACTATTTTAGAAAGAGGTTCAGAGGTTCAAAGTTGCAAAGGTTTTTAAAGATTGAAGATTATAGAAGAAAGAAAGCTTTGCGTTTTAGCGTCTTTGCGAGAACCCAATAACTAGATGTACAAAGGTTCAAAGGAGCAGAGTTTTAAAGTTTCGGAGGGGCAAAGGTTTCGTAAGATTGGAGAAGAAAGAAGAGAGAGTAAAGACTATTTTAGAAAGAGGTTCAGAGGTTCAAAGTTGCAAAGGTTTTTAAAGATTGAAGATTATAGAAGAAAGAAAGCTTTGCGTTTTAGCGTCTTTGCGAGAACCCAATAACTAGATGTACAAAGGTTCAAAGGAGCAGAGTTTTAAAGTTTCGGAGGGGCAAAGGTTTCGTAAGATTGGAGAAGAAAGAAGAGAGAGTAAAGACTATTTAGGGAAGAGGTTCTTAGGTCCTAAGGTGCTGAGAAACTGAGACTGTCCTTCGACTACGCTCAGGATGACACTGCTGATTACTTCGACTATAAACTGTAGGCTAACAATGAGACTGAGACTGTGACTCAAAACAAAAAAAGCACTAAATTAACTTTAGTGCTTTTTAAATCTTTGTGCCTTTGCAACTCTGAACCTTATAAGCTCAGAACCTTAAATATTAGCAAAACTCGTTGAAAGCGTCTTTTAAGTTTTCTGCGATTAATTCAGCTGGGCGACCTTCGATGTGGTGACGCTCAAGCATATGAACTAATTCTCCGTTTTTGAATAATGCCATACTTGGAGAAGATGGAGGAAAAGGGAACATATGTTGTCTTGCTGCATCAACAGCTTCTTTATCAACTCCTGCAAAAACAGTGATTAAATGGTCTGGTTTTTTAGCACCTTCTAAGCTCATTTTTGCTCCTGGGCGTGCGTTTCTTGCTGCACATCCACATACTGAATTTACAACTACTAGTGTTGTTCCTTCTGATTTGATTGCGTTATCAACTTCTGATGCACTATGTAAATCTTGAAAACCTGCAGTTGTTAATTCAGCTTGCATTGGTTTTACCATTTCTTCTGGATACATATTTTTATTTTTTTAGTTTAACTTTTTCGATTTGCAAAGTTACAAAGTTTAAAAACAAGAACTTTAATTCAGGTATAAAGTTTTGTTATAGTTTAATCGTTATTTCGTGAACCTTATTTGATAAGGATAGGTTTCGTAAATAGTATTATCCTCATTTAGCTTAAAACCTTTTGTTGCATCACTTCTAGCTTCTGTCCCTAAAGCTGAAATTTCATCCTTAGGTTTACCTATTTTAAACCAACAAATTGCTTTGTAGTATTTTGCATCCGAGAATTGAGGGTATATTTTCAATGCTTTATCTAAAATTGAAATTGCCTCATCGTATTTTTTTAGTTCATATTTGGCAATCGCCTGATAGAAGTATGTTGTAGGATGTTCCAATTGTTGCCTGTTTTTGTAAATGTCAGTTACATAATCGTCAAGAACCTTTTCTGCCTTGTCATATTCGTTCAATTGTAAGTAGCAAAGTCCGATATAAAAACTGTAGGTATGATCCATTATATAGCCATTCCCATAAAGTTTAATGCATTCTTCTAAATCAGTAATGGCATCTTTATATGATTTTGAGAAAATACATTTTATAAAACCTCTATAGGGAAGCCATTCTTGTTTGTTGTATAAAACAGCTTTGTCTAAAAATGACATTCCAACCTCGTACTTTTTGCATTTAAAATAAGGCATTGCTTTTTGTTGCCATAAATAAGCTATTGTACTGTCTTTTTTTAAACCTTCATCAATGCAATTTTGCCACTCTTGCATTTGAAAAGTATAATTGTATTTATAAGCACAACTATCTAGAGCTTGTTTGATAATAGCATCTTGCGTCTTGTTTTTTGGGACTTGAGCAAATGTGAAAAAGGAAATTAAAAAGCTGAAACCTAAAATGATTTTTTTCAATGGTTACTGTTTAGAGTTATGTTTTCTTTGGAAGAAAAATCACTCTAAATAACGCTTTTATAAATGGTGTTTTAGGACATTTTAAAATAACTTTAACATCTTCAATAAAGGTTGTTTCTTCGTCTAAGAACTTAAAAATCAATGCAGGGTTTCCTTTTTGAAACATATCTGAGAAAATGCTACTTCCTAGCTCGTTATTTCTGTCGAGTATATCTAGTAAGAGTAAATCATAAAACCAGAACTTGTTTTTTTTATAGAACGAGGACATTTTAATTGGTGTCGAAGGTTTGTTGTTTTGAGTTTGTAGAAACGTTACTAATTGGGTTGATTTTTTATCTGATTTTTTAAAAGTGTATCCTGTACTTGCTTTTGTCCAACCACCAGCGGTACCAATATTAAGTACGCGTTTTGTATTCCTTTTCCAAAAGGGAAAGCAGGTCATCGGAATGCTACCTTGTTCTTTTTCTACTATTTCATAATCTTGAATCCCTAATTTCTGAATATAGTTTTTAATCTCCGATTCGTATTCTTGTTTTTCTAAGAGCGTATGCGAAAACAAGGTGTATTCTATTAAAGCTTCTTTTTTGGATATTGGTAAAGCGTACATGAATCGGGTATTGCCTTTTTGGGCAACCGAAAAATCCATGAAAGTAACCTGCTCTGGGTTAAGAACATTCTCTTTACTTTTAATAAACCATCCAATAAAATGCTGTTGTAAAACAGGATAACGCTGTTGGTTCTCTACTAATCCTTTGTTGTAAATGCTGTTTAAGAGTTGGTTACAAGTGAAAGTATTGGTTGAAGTCGCTACAAAAACATGAGTGTCGAGTTCGTTAATGTCGGTTACTTTATCATTGAGAAAAGTAATGTTTTGTTGTTTCTTAATGAGTTTTAAAACAAAATTGTAAAAGTCTAAACTTCGAATTTGGTTGTACTTATAGGGGTTTAGATCTAAGTCTCTCTTGAAGTTTTCATTGGCAAATAAAGCAGTATCCCATTTTTTTGAAATAACACTTTCCCATATTGATGGACCTTCTTGCCAAAAACACCAAGTTCTGTCATTGGTTTTCTTGGTATCTTCATCAATTAACAAAACAGATTTTCCAATAAAGTTCTCAGATACAATCATCTTGTAAACTGTCATCATAGCAGATAAACCAGTTCCTGTAAAAATGTAATCGTAGTGTTTCATGTTTCGGAGATACTATTTTCATCAAAAATAGTAATTTTAATTCGTTGGGTTCACGGAATCAAATTATTTAAGAATATATAGTTTTTGTTTAAAACGACTTCGACTACGTGTTAGTCTGACAATGTTGTGATTGTATTAAAAGTAATATAGAGTAAACACTCAATCAATTAGTTTGTTCAAAATGATTTCAAAATCCTTTGCATTGTGATAATTTGTATCTTGAAATAGGATTTCATTTTTTGAATTTAAAATACAAATAATGGGGTAGGTTAGTTGATTATTAACTGTTCCTAATTGTATCGCTAATTCATTAACGCCAGTTTTATTTCCGGTTGTTGTGTAGTTGAATGTTTTATTATTAAACCGAATTGTTCTTTTTTCTTCAGCATGAAAATCAACAAAATAGAATTGGTTATTGAGTTGTTCTATTATTTTTTTGTTTTTAAAGGTTGAATTCTTCATTGCTTGACAATACTTGCACCAATCGGTGTGGATAAAAATAATGACTTTCCTTTTCTGAATTTGCTGTAAGCTGTCAATAGCTTCAAACGGAATGCTTTTTAGTTGGCAAAACCCTGTTGAAGTAAGGCCTAGGAAGAGTAATATTATGAGTAGACTTTTCATTTGTTACTTTTTTTTGCCACAGATTAAAGGGTTGTTTATAAATCTGTGGCTTAACTAAATTTTATTTATCTCAGATTATAACGTAATCCAAAGAAACTGCGAATTCCTTGGTTTGGCGCATAAACATAGGTTGTGTCAAATGTCATTCCGTATGGATTACTTGGAGTTACAAGTACTTTATCGTTTGAATCGTAGTCAACATTTTTGTCAAAAGGATCGTTAGTTCTCGAAATAAGGAATGGGTTATTTCGTTTAGGAGTAAAGTTAAGTAGGTTTTTGATTCCAGCGTATAAATCAAAATTCTTCCAACCTGTGTAAGTAAACTGAATGTTTTGTAAACTATACCAAGGGGAGTTTGGGTCTCTAGGGTCGTTATCACCTAATAGAGGTAATTTCATCGGACTGTATAAATTTCCGGTATAATCAATTGCTAAATTAATTGGATTAATTTTATACGAAGCGCTCCAAGTTGCTGTAAATTTCTCTGTTAGATACGGTCTTTCACGAGTTCCGTTTTCAATATTCGAAACATCCATAATTGTTGCGCCTGCAATTAGTTTTAATCCGTTATTGAAGTTTACGTCTATGTTTGTGCTGATTCCCTGACTTACAGCGTGACCATCAATGTTGTCATAAATGATTTTGTTCGGGTCGGTATCATAATCTGCTATTATCTTATTGCTAAATCGGGTATGAAAAGCGGTAGTTTCGATACCAATAAATGTCCCGTTGTTAAAGTATATTTTCTTGATGTAGTTTAAATTAGCATTGATTGATTTTTCTGGATTCAGATTATTAGCAATAACAACTTCTCTAGATCCAGTTAAAGCGGCGTGGTCTTCTGTGAATAAATTTACCACTCTATAACCTGTTCCGGCATTAAAACGAAGGATGTTGTTATCATTAAATTTTAATTTATAGGCAAATCTTGGAGTTACAATATTTCCGTGGATAGAGTTATAATCGTATCGTAGCCCTAGAAGTATTTTGTGTTTTTCTGTTAATGTTATTTCATCTTGCAAAAATATACCTGGTAACCATGTTTTATCTGGATTGTTTTTTCCTTGTATTTGTGTCGATGTTGTATTGTCATCGTAATAAGTATAACGAGAGGCTATTCCTGCTAGCAAGTCATTGTTTTTGATTTTTTTGTCCCAAGTAAGTTGAGCAAACCCAATTTTTTGATTAGCTATATAGGAAGTAGTTCCATAACGACTGTCTTGATAATGTACATTCCCAGAGAAAGAAAATATCAGTTTTTCATCTGTTGGTAATTGGTAACTTCCTATAAGTTCGGCACGTTTGGTGTAAACACTTTCTCCGTAGATTTTATCGCCACCTCTGTATTTTTTTTCCCAGCGTATATCGCCACCCCAACGATCTTCATACATACCGCGTCCTGCGAGAGTAAATATTCTATTTTCTTTTCTTTTAAACGACCATTTTTGAAATACTGATACCCGATCCTGAAGCGTCACATCTGTAAAGCCATCATTGTCATTGTCAATTCTTTGGTTGTAATTAAAATAATTAACGCCTAGTAAAGCTGTTGCATTTTTGCCAGCATTTAATTTCACTCCCAAATCTACATTTGTCTCTAGCCAGCTGGTTGTAAATACATCAGCAGAGAAAACAGGTGCATTGGTAGCACTTTTTGTTATAATATTTATTAATCCTCCTACAGCCTCACTTCCATAAAGAGAAGATGCAGGACCTTTTACAATTTCTATTCTTTCTACAAGTGAGTTCGGAATTCCTGATAATCCATAAACTGTAGATAAACTGCTTACAATTGGCATTCCATCAATCATGACAGCCGTATAAGGGCCTTCGAGACCATTTATATGAATGTCACCAGTGTTACAAACGCCACAATTTAGTTGAGGTCGTACTCCATTCACATTTTGTAAAGCCTCATAAATATTAGCCGTTGGATTTTTTTTAAAGAATACTGGCGTGTAAACTTCTACAGGAACCGCACTTTCTAAGCGTTTTACAGCTTTTAATGTTCCAGATATTACGACTTCGTTAAGTTCGTTTTCATTATTTGTTAATTGAAAATCTAAAGTCAAAGGCTCATTTTCTTTAAAAACAATGTTTTTTGTTATTGTCTTTTGACCAAGTGATGAAACTTGAATTTTATAATTGCCTAACGGAATAGCTTCTAATTTATAAAAGCCTAAACTATCCGTTTGGGTTTTATAATTAGTTTTCAGTATTTGAACATTTGCTTGTTGCTTTTCTTGATTTTCAATAAATACTCTTCCTGAAATTGATGAGGTATTTTGTGAAAAACCAACCTGAAGTATTGAAAACAGTAGCATTGTAAATAAATATTTCATTTTGTATAAATTATATTTTAGACAAATCTAAAAATTATATTCGACAAACAAAATTCTTTCTCAAAAAATAGTATTTTTTACATTAAAAAAGCGGTTCATGGTTTATTATGAACCGCTTACGTTTTTAACCGTAAACCAAACAATTACACTAACATAAAATGATACGATTATATATTATGTTTCCGACTGCTAGAAATCTTCTTCTATGAGTTCCTTATTTATGAAAGCACCTGCTACTGATCCTGATGAAACCGCTAGTGCTACTGAACGACCAAATGTGGAATTGTCACCTGCAGCATATATTCCTTTGATTGTTGTTTTCTGATAAGAATCTACTTTTATTAAGCCTTGTTCTGTCATTTCGCAGCCCAATTCTTGTGGTAAATGCGAATGTTGCTCAAAAGGAGGTCTAGCATAAAGTGCTTTAATCGCTGTTTTTGTTCCGTCCTTAAAAACAATATTTATAATTTTACCATCATTGTGTTGGAAATAATCTATTTCATTTTCTAAAGTTGCGATGTTGTTCTTTTTTAGTGTAGCAGTTTGATCTTCGGTCAATGATGATTTTCCATTTGTAAATAGCGTAAGGTCTTTTGTCCAATTTGAAATCATTTTTGTAAAATCATATCCGATATCACCGTTTGCGATAATGCCAGTTCTTTCGTTTTTTACTTCGTAGCCGTGACAATAAGGACAATGTAATATCGAAATTCCCCAACATGCTGCGAATCCATTTATTTCTGGAAATATATCTTTCAATCCTGTTGCAAAAATTAATTTTCTTGCTATAAAGACTTCTTTTCTTTCTGTTAGTATTTCAAAATCACTTTCTTTTTTAGATGCTTTAACTGCTTTATCTTCAATAAAACTTATAGTCGGGTACTTTAATACTTGGTTTTTTGCGGTAGCATTTATATCGGACGGTTTTTTACCATCTTGAGTTATGAAATTGTGTGAGTATGGAGTTTGTTGATTGCATGGATTGCCGCTATCTATAATTAACACTTTTCGCATCGAACGTCCTAATGCCATGGCTGCTGAAAAGCCGGCATAACTGCCACCAATTATTATAACATCGTATTCGTTACTTTTTTTCATGATTTTTGTTTTTAAGCGTTACAAAGTGTTTTTAGTTTGGAGTAGCTTTTTGTTAGTATCTATTTTTTTGTGAATTAGGTAATTTAGAATATGACCAATTATCATCCCAATTCCACCAATAAAGATTAGGACGGTGTGTACATCTAGTATTATTTCTATAATTATGCTTATAAAAATTAGGGTTATTGATAAAAGCAGAATACTACTTACAAGTAGAGTCGCTTTTTTTACTATTTTTATAACTGCAAAAAATCCGATGGATGCAAAAAGTAAATCGATTATAGGATTATGGGTTATACCAAGTGGAACTATTGTTAATATAGGCAACACCAAACAATGCACGAGGCATATTGTTGCGCTTGAAATTCCTAAAATGTCCCAATTAAAAGTTGTTTTTGTCTTCATAATGTGTATATTAGCTTAATGCAATAATGTTGCAAATATAGAAAATTATTCTAAACGCAACAATGTTGCGTAAATATTTTATTCATGAAAGTTACCCGTAATACTGTGGCCAAAGGAGCCATTCTAGATTTAATTACTAATTCAGATTCGGCATTGTCACATTCTGAGATTCATAAATTAACTCAGGATTTATGTGATCGTGTTACGATTTATAGAATTTTAGACCGTTTGGTCAATGAAGATGTCATTCATAAAATTGTAAATCTTGATGGAACTATTAAATATGCTAAATGTCATCATGCAAATCATGTGCATATTCATAATCATGTACACTTTAGTTGCGAAAAATGTTTGAAAGTTACTTGCATGGAAAACGTGCAACCAAGCTATATAATTCCCCGTAATTACAAGGTTAACGATGTAAATTTTACTCTTTCGGGATTGTGTCCGAATTGTTTATAATTTCCTTTAACATTTAGACAAGGCTAAAAATAATGTTTGAGCAATGCAATTTTTGTATATATTTGCTTTAATAATTTTTATGAAATGACTAAATCTCTAGAAGAAGTTAACCAATCGGTTCAAACGCAAAATAAAAAATCTGTTTTTAGAAAAATATTAGCTTTTCTTGGTCCTGCTTATTTAGTGAGCGTTGGATACATGGATCCAGGAAACTGGGCGACAGATATTGCGGGTGGAAGCCAATTTGGGTATGCTTTACTTTGGGTTTTGTTAATGAGTAACTTAATGGCTTTGTTATTGCAAAGTCTTAGTGCTAGATTAGGAATTGTAACCCAACGTGATTTAGCACAAGCATCAAGAGAAACCTATTCTAAATTCATCAATTATATATTATACATTCTTGCCGAAGTCGCCATTGCTGCTTGTGATCTTGCTGAGGTACTGGGAATGGCAATTGGTATTAATTTATTATTTGATATTCCGCTGATTGAGGGTGTCTTAATTACTGTATTAGATACTTTTTTATTGCTTTTCTTGATTAATAAAGGCATTCGAAAAATGGAAGCTTTCATTATTGTCTTAGTTGCTATTATTGGGTTTTCTTTTGTTTTTGAAATGATTTTTGCTGAACCTGAACTAGATAAGGTAATGTATGGATTGATTCCATCACTTCCTAATTCTGCAGCTTTATACATTGCAATCGGTATTATCGGAGCAACAGTAATGCCTCATAATTTGTATCTGCACTCTTCTTTGGTACAAACCAGAAAATTTGATAGAAGTCCTGCAGGAATCAAACAGGCATTAAAATACAATCTGATAGATTCAACGATTGCTCTTAATCTCGCCTTTTTTGTAAACGCCGCTATCTTAATTCTTGCTGCTGCAACCTTTCATCGAAATGGAATGTTTGAAGTTGCTGAAATTCAGGATGCGCATAAGTTTTTAGAACCGCTTTTAGGAACCAAGTGGGCACCTGTGCTCTTTGCAGTTGCTTTAATCGCAGCAGGTCAGAGCTCCACAATTACTGGAACTTTAGCGGGGCAAATCGTTATGGAAGGGTATTTAAATTTAAGAATCCAACCTTGGGTTCGTCGAATAATAACACGTTTAATTGCTATTGTTCCCGCCGTAGTAGTTATTATGATTTATGGCGAAAGTGTCACAGGAAAACTGCTTATTCTGAGTCAGGTAATCCTGAGTTTGCAATTAGGATTTGCAATTATACCATTGATACATTTTGTGAGTGATAAAACAAAGATGAAAGGGTTTCATATTAGCAGATTAACTCAGGTTACAGCATGGGTTATTGCTTTGATTATTGTATCGCTTAACGGAAAATTAGTGTATGATGAAATAACGGGTTGGTTAGATGCTTCTGAGAATCCAATTGTGTTATGGGTTACTGTTGTTCCTCTGGCAATAGCTGCTTTAGTTTTATTACTTTATATCGTTTTTAAACCATTTATTGCTCGAGCAAAATCTGATATACAAAATCATTCCCCTCATAGCCTTGCTTTGCGCTTTTCTGTAAAAGAAGGATATAGTAAAAAGAACATTGCTATTTCTGTAGATTTCTCTAATGCCGATGAAGCAGCTATTAACAGTGCATTCGAATTAGGAGGAATTGATGGTAACTACACTTTAATTCATGTGGTTGAGACAGTTGGCGCACTTATGTATGGTCAAAATGTTGATGACCATGAAACAACAATCGATGAAAAACTGTTATTAGAATACAAAGAGATGCTTACGGCAAAAGGATTTAAGATCGAGACAGAACTTGGATTTGGTAAGCCAAACAATATTATTCCGATTATTGTAAACAAAGGAGGTTTTGATATTTTGGTTATGGGAACGCACGGACATACTGGCTTTAAAGATTTAGTTTTTGGAACAACAGTCGATAAATTGCGTCATAAAATTTCGATACCTTTGTTTATCGTTAAAAAATAATTGTTGCGGTTTTAAGTTGCTAGATTTTCAACTTAAAACACAGAATCTTTAAAGCTTTGAACCTGAAAAATACACAAATGACCTTCTCAGAAGAAAACTACCTAAAAGCTATTTATCATTTAACCACTTCTTCTGAAGCTGAGGTTAGTACCAATGCTATTGCCGAAATGATGGAAACAAAAGCATCATCGGTTACCGATATGCTTAAGAAATTATCCGAAAAGGATTTGATTAATTATAAAAAATACCAAGGAGTTTCGCTTACAGAAAACGGAAAGTTAGCTGCCAAAATGATTGTTCGAAAACACCGTTTATGGGAAGTTTTTTTAGTAGATAAACTTGATTTCTCTTGGGATGAGGTTCATGATATTGCCGAACAATTGGAACATATTAAATCGGAACAATTAATTAATAAGCTGGATGATTTTCTAGGTAATCCAACAGAAGATCCGCACGGAGATCCAATTCCAGATGCTCAAGGACGAATTATTAAAGTTGAAAAGCAACTGCTTTCAGAACTTAGTGAAAAACAAACTGGAGTGTGTGTTGGTGTAAAAGATACTTCATCTGAGTTTTTACAATATTTGGATAAACAAGGAATTGCTTTAGGTTCTAAAATAGAATGTCTATCAAAAGAAAGCTTCGATTTGTCTCTAAAAATTAAAGTAAACGAACAAGAACTTACTATTTCGAATAAAATAGCTTCAAACTTATTCGTCAAGTTGCTTTAGGAAACGCACAGAAGCTTAATTAAAGCCTGAAAACGGATGTAATTGAGTATGTTCTCAGTTTTTAAGAAAAAACTTCTCAAGCCTTGTTATTTTAGTCTAGAGTAGTGGCTCGATTACTGAGATTTCAATTTCAATATAAATTTAAAAGGTTCAAAGGTTGTCCAGTTTATAAATAAACGGAGCAACTTTTGAACCTTTGTTTCTTTTTATCTTAGTACCTCAGTGCCTTTTCTTAATGACAACCACAGTCATTGTCTCCGCAATTTTTCTTGTTTTTAGGCTTCCAAAAAAACTTACGAATTAAGAAGGCAATTGCTATTGCTAAAATTGCAAAAGCTATAATTTCTTGTACCATAATGCATTATTTTAAGAATTGATAAGCTACTAAAGCTGTGACATAAGCCAATCCGCTCATTAATACGAGCTGAACCATTGGCCATTTCCATGAGTTTGTTTCCTTTTTGGTAATTGCAATTGTACTTGCACATTGTAAAGCAAACGCATAAAATAGTAACAATGAGATTCCTGAAGCCAAATTGAAGATTTTTTCACCAGTCTGAGGGTTAATTTCTTCTTGCATTTTGCTTTTTATAGTAGACTCGTCATCTGTGCCACCTACACTGTAAATGGTTGCTAATGTACCAACAAAAACTTCTCTAGCAGCGAATGAACTTATAATTGCAATACCAATTTTCCAATCGTATCCTAAAGGTGAAATAACAGGTTCAATAGTTTTACCCATTATTCCAATGTAAGAGTTCTCTATTTTTTGTGAAGCAACAGCTTCTTCATATTCAAACTCACTTAGAGGTTTGTCTTTGTGCCTTTCTGTTACAATAGCTTCCGCTTCATTAAATTTCTCTCCAGGACCGTACGAGGCTAAAAACCATAAAACAACAGATATTGCTAATATTATTTTTCCTGCACCCAAAACAAATGCTTTTGTTTTTTCGACTACATTAATAAAAACGTTCTTGAACAATGGTGTTTTGTAGCTTGGCATTTCAACTACGAAATATGTTTTGTTCTTGATTTTTAGAATTTTATTTAAAACATAAGCCGATAAAATAGCCATTCCAAAACCTAAAAGATACAATAACATCAAGGTTAAACCTTGTAGGTTAAGGAATCCGAAAAGGCGTTCATCTGGAATAACCAGTGCAATGATAATCGTATAAACTGGTAATCTAGCCGAACAGGTAGTAAATGGTGTTACCAAAATAGTGATTAAACGCTCTTTCCAGTTTTCGATATTACGTGTTGCCATAATTGCTGGAATGGCACACGCTGTTCCCGAAATTAAAGGGACAACACTCTTTCCTGATAAACCAAATTTGCGCATTATTTTATCCATAAGGAAAACAACACGGCTCATGTAACCACTTTCTTCAAGTACAGATATGAATAGGAACAAGAAGGCAATTTGCGGAATAAATATTAAGATTCCTCCAATTCCTGGGATAATTCCTTGAGAAATTAAATCGGTTAAGATACCACTTGGTAATTTTTCAGATGCTAATGAACTTAGCGTTGCAAATGAACTATCTATAAAATCCATTGGAACAGCGGCCCATTGGAATATTGCTTGAAATATAATAAATAATATAGCAAAAAACACAGCATAACCCCATACTTTATGAGTTAATATTTGGTCTAGTTTTGCACGGAAATCGGTAGCTATTGTATGGTCTACTTTTAATCCTTCTTTTAAAACATCATTTATAAATTGATATCTCTTTATTGTTTCTTTCTGTTGCAGACGTTTTAATTCAGAGTGCGATTTTGTAAACGTACTTCTGACTTCATTTCTGTCAAGATTCAAAAAGTTAACATCTTGAGTGATAACCAACCATAATTTATACAATAGTTGATTAGGAAAAGCATGTTGTAAACTTTTAAAATATTCTGGATCAATAACCGATGCGTTTAAACACGGTTCAGTTGGAATGTTTTTGTAGTCAACTATTATATTTTTAAGCTCTTCGATTCCCTGTCCTTTACGAGAACTGATTAAAGCAATTTTTGTCTTTAAGTGTTCTTCCAAATAAGGAATGTCTAGAGTGATTCCTTTAGACTCCATTCTATCAGCCATATTAATAACTAATATCGTTGGAATTTCAAGGTCTTTTATTTGAGTATAAAGAAGTAAGTTTCGTTTTAGATTCTCAACATCGGTAACAACAAGTGCTACATCTGGATATAATTTGTCGTTTTTATTCAGCAAAAGTTCAATAACCATATTCTCATCAATAGAGCTGGCATTTAAACTGTATGTTCCTGGTAAGTCAAGAATGTTGGCTTTGATATTGTTTGGCAATTTACAGAAGCCCATCTTTTTTTCAACAGTAATTCCTGGATAGTTTCCTACTTGTTGGTTAAGACCTGTTAATTGATTAAAAACTGAAGTTTTTCCCGTATTTGGATTACCTATTAAGGCTACATTTATATTTTGAATACTCATTGCAAATTCTATTTGATTATTTCTACTTCAATTACACGTGCTGTTTCTATTCGAATAGCTACATGTGAACCATTAATATTCAAATATAAAGGACCTCCAAAAGGAGCAATTTGAAGCAATTCGACCATGTTACCTGGTAAGCAACCCATTTCTAATAATTTCAACGGAACTAGATCAATATCAAATTCTTTGATAGTGGCTTTTTCGCCTTTTTTAAGGGAGTGGATAGAATGTTTCAAGTTTATTTAGATTGAATTAATATTGCAATATTAGTCATTTAATATTTATTAAAAGCCCTTTTATACTACGGTTTCAATGTTTTAAGATATAATTCACATATGAAATGAGATTCCTCAAAAGTTAAATGAAAACTGTTTATTCATGGAATTAACTATTTTACGTGGAATTTTAAAACAGATAAGTTATTCCGTACATAAAAAGTTAATGTCTTCAATTAGTTTTTGCATATCTTCCTTTTTAGTTCCGTCATAAAAACCACGAACGCGTCTTTTTTGATCCACTAAAATAAAGTTCTCCGTATGCACCATATCGTATAATTGATCAGGTCTTCCTAGTTTTACAGCCAAATATGATTTTCGAGCCATGGTGTAAATCTCTTTTTTGTCACCCGTAACAAGATTCCACTTGCTGTCTACAACGCCGTTTTTTATAGCATATGCTTTTAGAACAGGAACACTATCCGTTTCAGGAAATACAGTATGTGAAAGTAATTTTACTTTTGGGTTGTTTAAAACTGCTTTTTGAACTTCGGCAAGATTAGCTGTCATTTTAGGACAGATAGAACCACAAGTTGTAAAAAAGAAATCGGCAACGTATATTTTTCCATCATAATCTTTTTGAGTAATCGTATCTCCGTTTTGATTTACAAAAGCAAAATCAGCAATTGTATGGTATTTGCTTTTGTATTGCATCGTGCTATCAACCAGTTCTGGATTTACATCGGCTGGATTATAAATTGGTAAAGTCTTACTAGGTTTTAATGCAGAATAAAACAAGGAAATTGTAATTGCAGAAAATACGAATAGTACCAAGAAAAATTTCCTGTATTTGTAAAGTAAAGATTTCATAAAAATAATTTGGTGCAAAAGTACAAAACCTCTTTTTAAATAAGGTAACATTGTTTTTTTTAACCAAATTATAGGATATGCTTTTCTGTTGTAGGTATTTGGCTGTTTTGTTTTTTAAGAATCTTTGAGTTTTTTGAGTTTTGAAATGAAAAATCTTGTTGTGCTTAACATTATATTCAAAATAATAACAATAAGTTTGTGAATACTAAACCAAAATTAATTATGAAAAGACAAATTAATAAGCATTTGTTGTTTGCTATTCCTGCAGTGTTAGGATTTTCAATGGGTCAAGCTCAAACTATGTCTTCTAAGACATCGGGTATTGATGTTTCTTTAATGGACAAAAGCGTTAAACCAAGCCAAGATTTTTTTCGTTATGTAAACGGAACTTGGGTAGATAAAACAGAAATTCCTAGCGATAGAAATGCATGGGGAAGTTTTAATGAACTACGTCAGAAGACTGATAATGATGCTTTGGCAATTTTAAAGGAAGCTTCAAAAAGTAAAAAATATAATTCAACTACAGAGCAAGGAAAAGCAATTGCGCTTTTTAATACAATTCTAGATACTATTGGAAGAAACAAGCAGGGAATTAAACCACTAAAACCTTATTTGACTAAAATTGACGCTATCAAAAACGTAGCAGATTTACAGAATTTTTTAATAGAAATGGAACCTTTAGGTGGGGCTGGTTTTTTCGGTATTTATGTTAGCGCCGATAAAAAGAACAGTAATATTAATACGCTTAGCTTAGGTGTTGGTAGATTAGGATTGTCTGATAAAGATTATTATGTATCTGAAGATAAGGATTCTAAGGAGAAGCGCGCAAAGTATGAACTTCATATTGCAAGAATGTTGCAGTTTATAGGCGAATCTCCTCAAAAAGCAAAAGAGAGCGCTGCACAAGTTCTAGCATTAGAAACAGCTATGTCGGCACCAAGATTAGATCGTGTTGAACGTAGAGATGGAAGATTACAATACAACCCAACTGCAGTTACTGATCTTAAAAAGATGACACCAGCAATTCAGTGGGATAAATATCTTGCAGGTATTGGATTGGCAAAAGCAGATACAATTATTGTAACACAACCTCGTTACATGAAAGCATTGCAAACAATCCTTACCGAAAATAAAGTTCCAGCTTGGAAAGAATATTTAAAATGGTGTGCTTTAAATAGAGCAACTTCGCAATTAACGACAGAAATAGAAGATGCTAGTTTTGATTTCTACGGAAAAACATTAACGGGAGCAATCAAACAGCGCCCAAGTGAAGAAAGAGCGCTTCAGGTGATAAACCAAGTTATTGGAGAGTCTTTGGGTAAATTGTATGTTGAAAAAATGTTTCCTGCTGAAGCAAAAGTAAAAGCGGAAAAAATGATCCAAAATATTGTTTTGGCTTTCCAAAACCGTATTAACAATTTGACATGGATGTCTGCCGAAACTAAAGTGAAAGCAGTTGAAAAACTTAATAAAATTGCCATAAAAATTGGTTATCCTGATAAATGGAAAGATTATAGTGCTTTAGTTATTAAAGATGTACAAGAGGGTGGTAGCTATTTTGATAATAGTCTTAACCTAGCGAAATGGAGTTACAATGATAATATTTCTAAATACAAAAAGCCTGTTGATAAGACCGTATGGGGAATGTCGCCACAAACGGTAAATGCATACTATAGCCCATCTTATAATGAGATAGTTTTTCCAGCAGCTATCTTGCAACCTCCGTTCTATAATTACCAAGCAGATGAAGCTGTAAATTACGGTGGAATTGGAGCTGTAATTGGACATGAAATTTCTCATGGATTTGATGATTCTGGAGCGCGTTACAACGCAGATGGAAATCTTGTTGATTGGTGGACAGCAGACGACTTGAAACAATTTACAGCTTTAGGAACTGCATTGGCAAATCAATATAGCGCATTAGAGCCTTTGCCGGGAATTCATGTAGATGGTAAATTTACATTAGGAGAAAACATTGGTGACTTAGGTGGTATAAATGCTGCTTATGACGGATTACAATTATATTTAAAAGCAAATGGAAGCCCTGGATTAATAGATGGATATACTCCTGAACAACGTTTCTTTATATCGTGGGCTACTGTTTGGAGAACCAAAAGCCGTGATGAAGCTATAAAAAGTCAAGTTAAAACAGATCCACACGCTCCAGGAATGTACCGTGCTTATGTACCGTTACAAAATGTAGATGCTTTTTACGAAGCTTTCTCAATTAAACCAGGTGATGGAATGTATATAGAACCATCTAAACGAGTTAAAATTTGGTAAAATATAAATGCAAAAATGGCTGTCTTATTTAAGACAGCCATTTTTTTAAGTATTAAGTATTAAGTATTAAGTATTAAGTATTAAGTATTAAGTATTAAGTATTAAGTATTAAGTATTAAGTATTAAGTATTAAGTATTGTTGTGCTTAAAATCAAAAAAAAAAATGAGTGATCTAAAAATCCAAAAATCCAAAGATCTAAGCAGTCTAAAAATCAAACAAATCGCTTTGATTATAAGTTTTATTCTAAATATGTAACATTTTTTTTAAATTTAGACCAATCTAATTGCAAGCTTAAATCTAACAAAAAACAGCATTTGATTAAAAATAATAACAATAAGTTTGTGGAACTATAAAACCTTATTTAAAAATGAAAAAACACAATAGTAAGAATTTGCTATTTGTAATTCCTGCAATGTTAGGATTTGCAATGTGTCAGGCACAAAGTCAGACACCTTCAGTATCAGGTATTGACGTATCTTTAATGGATAAGAACGTTAAGCCAAGCGAAGATTTTTTCCGTTATGTAAATGGAACTTGGTTGGCTAAAACTGAAATTCCTAGTGACAGGACAACATGGGGAAGTTTCAATGAGTTGCTGAAGAAAACCGATGCAAATTCATTAGCTATTTTAAAAGAAGCATCAAAGAATCCTAAATACAAATCAAATACAGATCAAGGAAAAGCAATTAATCTTTTTAATGCAATACTAGATACTGTTGGAAGAAATAAGCAAGGGATAGCGCCATTAAAACCATATCTTAAAAAGATTGATGCTATAAAAAATGTTGCTGATTTAGAGAAGTTCTTAATTGAAATGGAACCTATCGGCGGAATTGGTTTTTTCGGGGTATATGTAAGTGCTGATGATAAAAACAGTACCAAAAATTCGGTTAGTCTTGGTTTAGGTGGATTAGGTTTGCCAGATAAAGATTATTACACAGCAGAGGATAAAGACTCTAAAGAAAAACGTGAAAAATATGTACTTCATGTAGCTAGAATGTTGCAATTTGTGGGTGAAACTCCTGCAGTTGCCAAACAAAATGCTGCAAAAATATTAGCATTAGAAATCGAAATGTCTAAACCAAGATTAGATAGAGTAGAACGTAGAGATAGCAGATTGCAATACAATCCGACTGCTATTGCTGATTTGCAAAAAATGACACCTACCATAAACTGGAAAAATTATCTTTCAGGAATCGGAATGGCAAAAGTTGATACTGTTATCGTATTACAACCAAGATACATGAAAGCTTTAGAAACTATTTTTAAAGAAAACAAAGTAGCAGATTGGAAAGAATATATGAAATGGTCATTGTTGAGCGCAACAGCATCGCAATTGTCTACAGAAATTGAAAAAGCAAACTTTGATTTTTACGGAAAAACTTTAACTGGAGCAATTAAACAACGTCCACGTGAAGAAAGAGCCCTTCAAGTAGTAAACCAAACAATTGGAGAAGCATTAGGAAAGTTATATGTAGAGAAATTATTTCCAGCTGAAGCGAAAGTAAAAGCGCAGAAAATGATTCAAAATGTAATCTTAGCGTACCAAAACAGAATAAACAATTTAACTTGGATGTCTGCTGATACTAAAGTTAAAGCAATCGAGAAATTAAATAAGATTACAGTAAAAATTGGTTATCCAGACAAATGGATAGATTATTCGGCTTTACAAGTTAAAAGTCTTCCAGAAGGAGGAACTTATTTTGATGACATGAGAAGTTATTCTAAATGGAGTTTTGAAAAAGGACTTTCAGATTTGAATAAACCAGTAGATAAAACTGAATGGGGAATGTCACCACAAACAGTAAATGCATATTACAATCCATCGTATAACGAAATTGTATTTCCAGCTGCAATACTACAACCACCATTTTATAATTATGAAGCAGATGAAGCTGTAAATTATGGTGGAATCGGTGCGGTAATTGGACATGAGATTTCTCATGGTTTTGATGATTCTGGAGCGCGTTATAACGCAGAAGGAAATCTTGTTGACTGGTGGACAGAAAATGATTTGAAAGAATTCACAAAATTAGGAGACGCACTTGCAGCTCAATATAGCGCATTAGAACCACTTCCGGGAGTTCATGTAGATGGTAAATTTACATTAGGTGAAAACATAGGAGATTTAGGTGGTGTAAATGCTGCTTACGACGGATTACAATTGTATTTAAAAGCAAACGGGAATCCAGGATTAATCGACGGATTTACTCCAGAGCAACGTTTCTTTATATCATGGGCAACAGTTTGGAGAACCAAAAGCCGTGATGAAGCTTTAAAAAATCAGGTGAAAACAGATCCACACTCTCCAGGAATGTATCGTGCTTATGTACCAGTTCAAAACATGGATACATTTTATGAAGCATTCTCTATTAAAAAAGGAGATAAAATGTATGTAGAACCAGAGAAAAGAGTAAAAATCTGGTAATATCAAATATTATAAAAATAGGCTGTTCACATAGTGAGCAGCCTATTTTTTTTTGCTCAAAAACCAAAACTGAGTCTGTCCTTCGACTTCGCTCAGGATGACACTGCTGATTATTGTTATTTGTAATCACAAACTGAGCCTATGACTGCAAACTGAGCTTGCGACTTCAAACTGCGACTGCAATTTATAACCACAAACTGAGCCTGTGACTGCAAACCGAGACTGCAAACTGAATACCACAAACTGAATACCACAAACTGAGCCTGCGACTGCAAACTGCGACTGCAATTTATAACCACAAACTGAGCCTGCGACTGTAAACCGAGACTGCAAACTGAATACCGCAAACTGAGCCTGTGACTGCAAACCGAGACTGCAAACTGAATACCGCAACTAAGCCTGCGACTGCAAACCGAGACTGAAAACTAAATACTACGGTTTCCTGGTAAAAGTATATCCCAATATGTTTTCAATTTTATCACTTGATATTACCTTTTTTGTGCTTGTGTTTTCGTGATTGAATTTAGGTAAAGGCAAATTGTTTTCTCTAGCCTTTAGAGTGTAATATTCTTCGCGAGAAGGATGAAAAGGAGCAACGGCATTATAGGTTTCATTCCATGAATTAGATTCTATTATTTTTAGGATGATAGCCATGCAGTCTTCTAGATGGATGAAGTTAATAGGTGCTTCAGGATTCTGAATATTTACTTTACCGGCAAGAAACTTTATAGGATTTCGGTCCTCACCAATTAAACCGCCGAAACGTAGAATTGTAGTCTTAAAATTGCTGTTTTCTTGCAAAAGAGCTTCGGTAATTAATAGTTGTTTGCCACTTTCTGTTTCAGGATTTGGTTTAGTTTCTTCAGTAATTAGTGAATTATTTTCACCATAAACAGAAGTAGAACTTATAAAAAGCACTTTTTCGATAGTTGATTTTTCGATAAACGGAATTAAAAAAGCGATTTTATCTACAAAACTTTCCGTGTTTTCGCCGCGCAATTTGGGTGGGATATCGATAATTAAAACAGAACTTCCATTTAAAAAAGCTTCAATCTCGGCAGATGTACTTTTGCCGAAAGGCGAATCAGAATCATTGAGACTGATGTTTATTAAAAACGGATTAATCCCAGAATCTTTTAATATCGAGATTTTCTCTGTTGAGGTTGTAGAACCGTTAATTGAAAATCCTTTTGCTATCATTGCTTTTGCTAAAGGAAATCCAAGCCATCCACAACCTAAAATGCTAATTTTTGTCATTAATTGTTTCTTGTAATAAGTTTATATTTGTTTTTTAAGTTGATTTTGCCTTGTTTATGTGTTTTTGCCAAAAAGAATAATAAATATTATAAAGTCAAAGAAAAACGAACTTTATCTTTTCCGCTCGCGCCGATACGGTTATAAAATTTTACAGCTCTTGTATTGAATGTAGGCGTTTGCCATTGTATGTTGATGCAGTTTTTCTCAATTGCAATTTGTTTTAGTTTCTCTATAATTGCTTCGCCAATTCCAAATCCGCGAGCAGTATCTTCAAGATATAAACAATCCATGTACATAAAATCGGCGGCATCCCAAGTAGAGTAATCGATGGTATAAGTGGCATAACCAATAATTGCTGTGTTTACTTCTACGATCAGACAATATAATTTTGGATTTTTAGAAAATAAAGCCTGTGTTAAACGTTCCTTTTTTTCATCCTGATTATAAGTTGCTTGCTCATATTCGGCATGTTTCTGGCATAATTTGACTAATGTCGTTAAGTCATTAGTTTCGCAATCTCGTATTATATATTCCATTGAAGGTGAATTTCAGTTTGCAAAAAAGTTATAAAATGATTGAAATAATCTGGATATTCTTTGCTTTGACGGATAGCGATGAAATGTTTTCTTTTTAAACCGTTTCTACCAATTTTTACAGCTTTTAAAGGACTAGTTTTTAAATACGGTTGCAAAGCCCATTTTGCCATCGACATTACTCCCATATCTGCTTTAATCATCTCAAGAGAGGCCTCGGTAAGGGGCAACGGAGTTACTTTTCTCGGAAATACTTTAGCAGGAGCCAAAACCATTTGATGAATTGTAACACTTTCCATCGGTAGGGAATGAATAATTAAATGTTCATTGATAAAATCTTCGGCTACAACATATTTTTTATCTGCCCATGAATGATTTTCAGAGACAACCATCACCATTTCATCCTGAAAAAGCTCAAGGTATTTTATTTTGTCATCTTGTATGTTGTCACTTACAATGCCGATATCTATTACATTATCAAGTAATTTTCTAATTGGTTGTTGCGTGGCTTCGGTTACAATTTTGAGTTCAATATTTGGATATAAAAAATGGAATTGCTTTAAGACCGAAGGTAACCAATGATAACTGGAGAAACATTCGGTACTAATACGGATTTCGCCATATTCGCCAAAAACCATTTGTTTAATTTCTTGTTCTGTATTTGATATTTTGTTCAGAATTTCATTAGAAATCCCATATAATTTTTCACCAGCTTTGGTTAAAAGCAGTTTTTTGTTAGCTCTCAAAAATATTTTGGTACCCAATTGATATTCTGCTTCTTTTAGTTGGTGGCTTAATGCCGATTGAGTGAGATGTAATTTATCAATTGCTTTGGTAATACTCCCTTCTTCGACAATTGCTTTTATTAATCGTAAATGTCTTATTTCCATTTCTTGAGCCTTGTTTACACAAAGAAACAAAAAATTATACTTGAATTTGCATGAAAAAAAGTAATGGAATAGATGAATTCTTTTCGTTTTTATTGGAGTTGCAGTTATCCTAATTTTGAATCGTTAATAATTAAAACAATACTATAAATGGAAACGCAAATTAAGCATTATGAAAATAAACTAGCATTCGAAATGGATCCTTCAGACTTATTCGATGCTTTAAATAATGGAGAAAAAGTAATCGCATTGGATGCGAGAAAATTTTTTGGATACGAAGCCGAACATATACCAAGTGCAATTAATATTCCGCATCGTGAAATGACTATTGAAAGTACAAAACATCTCGATGTAGCTGTTTTATATGTAATCTATTGTGATGGGATTGGTTGTAATGCCTCGACAAAAGGAGCTCTTAATATGACCAGATTGGGTTTTAAAGTAAAAGAATTAATTGGTGGAATTGAATGGTGGAAATTTGACGGTTATGCTACCGAAGGGATAAATGGAAAACAAACGGGATTGAAATTTGAGTGTGCTTGTTAGTGAATAATTGATTTTTAAATAGGTAGCACCTATAAAAAGTGGGCATATTAATATTCTACAACGCTTTACCTAATAAACGTTTAACATAAGAGAAAAACATATACACGTAATATACTTTGCGTCTTAGGGAGAAAATCACACTAAATATTTATTTAAAAACATAATTTCATTACAATGAAACAGCGTATAGATTACAAATTATTTTTCTGTTTAGCGACAGTAGGAATTGTATGGGGGACAACCTTCTTAGGAATTAAAGTTGCGGTAGAGACAATTCCTCCTTGGTTTGTTACATCTATTCGGCAAGGTTTTGCAGGACTAATAGTATTGGTCATTCTGTTGTTTAAAAAAGAACTAAAATGGATTGGCTGGACAAGTTTCAAACATCAGTTAATTCCAGCTTTATTAATGATTGTTATTGCAAATGGATTTACGACAATAGCCGAACAAACTTTGCCAAGTGGGTTAGCTTCTATAATGACTGCATTATCGCCTATACTTATTTTTATTGGTAGCGTTCTGATAGGTTTGCAAAAAGCAAGTATAAGAGGATTTCTTGGGGTTGTGATTGGCTTTTCGGGAGTTGTTTTTATATTTAAAGATGGACTTGGGGCATTTTTGGATTCAAATTATCAACATGGACTTATATTTATAAGTTTAGCAATTTTTGGATGGGCATTTGGAACACTTTATACCAAAAAACAGGCTCATAAATCTAATGCTATCGTACTGAATTTATTTTATCAATTTGCTATTGCAACGGTAGTTCAGTTAGTTTTGGCTTTTCTTTTTTCTCCCAATCCAGATTTGAATTCATGGAGTTTAAGAAGCTTTTTTGCAGCTTTATATTTGTCAGTTTTTGGATCGGTCATTGCTTTTCTCTCTTACCATTATGCGATAAAGCGAATAACGGCAGTTCAAATTTCGATTTTGTCTTACATCAATACTATAATTGCTGTGTTTTTGGGTTGGATATTGCTAGATGAAGTAATTACAGTTGATTTTATTATTGCAACTGCGCTAATTATTTTGGGAGTTTTTATTATCAATTATAAAAAGAAAGAAAAAGAGATTACAATAAAGAAAGGAACATTAGCTTGTAGTTAATAAAAAATCCCAAACTATTAATTTGATAGAATGGGATTTCTTGTTTATTTAAATTTTTATATACTTTATGGTACTACAATTGTGCTTGGTTTCAAACTATCGTTTGCTACATTCAAGCTGTCTTGAGCAACACTTGCGGTTGGAGTAGAATCTAAAACTACTTTCGTAGGTTTTATTTTTTCTCTAATAACAACAGCATCATTTAAAACAAAAGGAGTTGGCATCATCCAAGAAGCCCTTTTCTGAACATTAAGTGCTGTGTTACTCAATAAATCAAAAGAACTTTCTATCAAACTCATGTCAAAAACAGTTTTAGCATCGATACTAAATTGCATTATAAGCGGTTCGTTATTAATAACATAATAGCTTAAAATTTTAGCTCCTTTACGTTTCAATTGACTTCCTTTTTGTCCAAGGGGCGCTACTCCGTTTGCTTTAAAGTTATTGAAATCCATTTTTGTATCGCCAAAAATATCGTAACGATTCACATTTCTGTTAGGTGTAATTTTAATTTTTAAAAACCTCGTATTCCCTCTAATACTATCTTGAAGAAAGGCAATTGTAGGTTTAGCTAGAGTTATTTTTGGAGCATCGGCGCTGTAGCTAAATCCAGAACTGTATTTACTAAATAGCGGAAGATCATTTAAGGCAATGGCATCTTTTGGCTCCTGACCTAAATATTTTTTAGTCCATTCGTCTAAGTTAACATCATAGGTTGCCCATTTGTAAGTGTTATTGTCTGCATTATAGACGTATAACAAGCTATTCGATTTTGCTTTTCCGTTCTCATAACCAGAAGTATAACCTCCCCATGCAAAACATGTTATAGAAGCCACAAAAAAGATTAGAGCCCAAATTCCCTTTTTTAGGAATGAACCAAAAACAGGAAGTAGTAATCCAAAGGCTAGAACAGTTAGAATAGCACTTCCAAAAAGTACTTTCAGTCCCAAACCAATTGGAAACATATGAATAAATGGAGCAATAATAAGTAAAGTAGGGATACCAAACAAAAGACTAATTATTAGATTTGCCTTTTGTGTAACTACATAAATAGCAAATAAAAACAGTCCAAAGTAAACAGGGATAATCAAGAAACCAGCACCTCTTAAGCTATATGCAACAATTGCATTAATGATTATCCATAAAAATAGAGGCGCAACAAAATGATTCATCGTCAATTTTGCATCAGAGAAACTGTTGTAAAATGCAAAGCAAATAGCGATTGTCAATAATACAAAAGCGGCAATATAGACATGTCCGTTGTAGGTAAAACCGTTTAGTAAGTCATTGTACTGAGGATAAACTTGTAAAATAATCTTCCATCCTAAAAAAGTAACAAGACCACCAATTACAATAGCTCCAAGTAAAGGAACAAACCCTCGGAATATTTCGCTGAAAGTGATAATTCTCTTAGCCTTTCCGATAAAAATCAGTACTATAAAAAGACCTAATGCAATGAGAGTCATTGGTAGAACCCATGCAAAAGGATAGTTTATAAATGTAAACGGAACAGTAAAATAAACAAAGTCTTCTTTAGTTGGAGCTTCCTTTAAGTTAGTATTCGAAAAATATTTCATCAGTGGCATCAAGTAGCTTCCCTGATGCGTAAGGCTAGTTTTATTTAAATGAGCAAGATCATCTTGTTGGGTATGATAATTAAAATGATCGTCTATAAAAGCGAAATTAAAACCTTGGATGTCGCCTTGTTCTCTAAAAACAGTCAAATCGGTATCGTTAGGCAACATCTTGTAAATGCTGTACATAAGTGAGTTTGATACAGGATAGGTAGTTTTAGCATTAGCAAATTCTTTAACTAGTTCGGCGTTTCCGCTATTGGTTTCCATAAGCATATAGCTAGGGCCCGATGTACCGCGTGCTTCAAAGTTGATTACCAAACCAACATCTTTAGCCCATTGATGTTCTGTTACAAAAAGCGCAGCACCGTTTAGACCTAATTCTTCGGCATCAGTAAAAAGAATAATAATATCATTTTTATGTTTTTCCTTGCTGTATAAAAAAGCACGAACACCTTCTAGAATCGTTGCTACTCCCGATGCGTCATCACTCGCACCATGCGAAGAAGAGTGAGGCGCGCTATCATAGTGTGATAGTAATAATAACGCTTTGGTGTTATTAGACCCTTTAATACGTGCCATAATATTTTTAGATTTTACCAGATTTCCCCAGTCGCTCATCGTGAAACCTTCTTGAACAGAAGTTTCAAGTCCAAGTTCCTTTAATTCTGATTCAAGATATTGTGCAACTACTTCATGATTAGCCGAACCCACATAATGGGGTTTTTGAGCAATTTCTTTTACATGAGACAAAGCCCTGTCGGTCGAAAACTCGGCAAGCGCTTCTTCTCCCTTAGAAACCCATTGTGGTTTGAGAGTTATATAAATAAAAGCTAGTACAGCAATAATGACTAGAATAGATAAGACGGAATGGATGTTTTTTTTCATGTGGTATTTGGTGGCTAAAGTTCTTTCTTAACAAGCATAAAATAATCGTTCTCCAAAGAACGGTATCCTTGATCATATAAAAAATAGTAGGTGTTTCCGGTTTTGGTTTCCAGGATATTAGTAAAAAATTCAAAATCAAATCCTTTACTTAGCAACTTACTTCTTGTAGTATTTGCTTTTCCTTCGGGATTAAGTTCCGCTAATATGCGGTAATTCTTTCGCAACTTGTTGTTTACGTTGCGCATAAAATTGGTACTGTCTTTGTTTATTTTGTTATTATAAGCATTACGGCAGTTGTCCGAGCAGAATTTCTTATCCTCTCGACCTACAATTTTTTCAGCGCATTCCAAGCATGTTCTCATGGATTTACTTTTTTTTGATAGTAATTCAGCTCAATTTATTTTGTTATTTGGAGCGAATTAATAGTTTTTTATTTGTTGACATTGTTCCTGCTTTCGCCTTTATCTCTCCACTAGGTTGCGAGGATGCCGGCTCTATCAGGGCTAATGAGGGTTAATAGTTTTTTTGTTTGTAACATCCTGATAGTATCAAGATTTTAGTTTTTTAATTTCATATAAATCATGTCGACGATCTTTTAAAATTCGAACACTACCATGTTCGTGAATATCCTTCAATAAATTTAAATCAACATCAACAATCAAAGTCATTTCAGTATTAGGCGTTGCTTCGGCTTTTATTCCGTTGCTAGGAAATGCAAAATCCGAAGGGGTAAAAACAGCCGCCTGAGCATACTGAATATCCATATTGTTTACCTTTGGCAAGTTACCAACACAACCAGCAATTGCTACATAGCATTCGTTTTCGATAGCTCTGGCCTGAGCACAATGTTTTACTCTAACATAAGCATTTTGAGTATCAGTCAAAAAAGGAACGAATAAGATATTCATACCTTCATCAGACATGATTCTCGAAACCTCTGGGAATTCGACATCATAACAAATCAAAATTCCAATTTTGCCACAATCAGTATCAAAGGTTTTAATTTCAGAGCCTCCTTTCATTCCCCAATGTTGCACCTCGTTGGGAGTTATGTGTATTTTGCTGTACATTTCGGATGTTCCATCACGTTTACACAAGAAACCAACATTGTATAAATTGCCGTTTTCTAAATAAGGCATACTTCCGGTAATAATGTTGATATTATAAGAAATAGCAAATTCCTGAAAACGTTTACGAATGGGTTCAGAATATCTTGCTAATTCGCGTATCGCTTCGGCTTCAGACAGATGATTGTAATCGGCCATTAGCGGGGCAATGAAAAGTTCTGGAAACAAAGCAAAATCACTTCCGTAACCAGAAACCACATCTATAAAAAATTCCGATTGCTCAAAAAGAGCTTCTACATTATTCAATTGGCGCATTTGCCATTGTATTAATCCAAGTCGGATAATGCTTTTGTCTAGATTTATTAACTTCGGACTTTCATCATAATAAACATTATTCCATTCTAGCAAAACAGCAAATTCCATAGAATCTTCATCTCCTTCCAAATAATTTTTCATGATTCGGATAACGTGAAAATCATTGCTTAACTGAAACGAAAGCACAGGATCATGCAGTTCTTTATGTTTTACCTTATCAATATAATTTTTGGGAGACAGTTTCTTAGCATGTTGCGCATAATTTGGAATTCTGCCAGCAAAAACAATTGCTTTTAAATTCAGTTGTTCGCACAATTCTTTTCTAGCATCGTATAAACGTCTGCCCAAGCGTAAGCCACGATAATTTGGATGTATAAAAACATCGATGCCGTATAAAATTTCACCGTTTTTATTGTGAGTCGAAAAGGTGTAGTTGCCTACTATTTGGAGATAGTTGTGTTTTTTGTCTACTAGTTTTTCATCTACAATCAGCGATAATGCCGATCCAACAACGATTCCGTCTACTAGAATCACCAACTGACCTTCGGGGAAAACATCAAGTAATTTCTCAATATGTTCAATCCTCCAATACGAGTCGACCATTGCAGGGTAAGATTCCACCATAGAATTCTTGAGTTGCTTATAGTCTTCAAGTTCTAAATTTCGTAATTCTACTTTATTGATTTTTGCCTGCATAATGTGCGATTTTCCTCAAATATAATGAATTATATCCATTTACAAACGCTTACAAGTAGTTACAGTCGAAAGTAAGCAGTTACTAACCGAATAAGGATTGCTTCATGTCGCATCTTTGCCCTGTTGATTTCAAAGAGATTTCAACAATATATATAACCATTTAAAGAGTATAAGCCATGAGTTCATTAAGAAACAAAGTACAGTTAGTTGGAAACGTAGGAAACGATCCAGAAGTTAGAGAATTTGAAGGAGGTAAAAAATTAGTCAATTTAGTAATTGCTACAAATGATAGGTTTACCAATGACAAAGGCGAAAAGGTAGAGCAAACAGAATGGCATCGTCTTGTGGCTTGGGGTAAAACTGCCGAAATTATCGAGAGATATGTTGTTAAGGGAAAAGAAGTAGCTATCGAAGGAAAATTAACCCACCGAAGCTATGATGATAAAAATGGAGAAAAACGATTTATAACCGAGGTGGTTATAACCGAGCTTCTTTTATTAGGAAGCAGATAGTATAGATTCAAAATAAAGAAAGTTCCATGACATTCGTTTCGTGGAACTTTCTTTTTTAGGCTAATCAGTCCCGATTTAGTTTTTTATGGTAAATATTTATTTCGTTTTAGTCTTACTGATTAAAGAAAAAAAGCTACCTTTAATCAAAATACCGCGTAAATCTGTAAATGTTTATACCTACAAAACAGGTGTTATTAGCAGGAATCCCCTCCATTATAAGTTTGGTCATTTATTTAAGAATTTAATTGCTTACTAATTTTTTAATAATCACTTTAAAATTTAATAAAATGAATACAAGAAGAAAAGCCTTATTTATACTCCCAATAATGATATTGGGTTTACTTTACAGCTGCGGTCCAACTGTAAAAGTGACAACTGATTATGATCATTCAGTTAATTTTTCACAATACAAAACATTTGCGGTTTATGATCTAAAAGCACTAGAAGGGCAAATGAGTCAGTTAAATGCAGATCGAGTTACAAATGCAATTCGTGTAGAAATGATTAACAAAGGGTTTAAAGAAGTGACTAGTAATCCTGATTTGAAAGTTAATGCAGTTACAATTTTAAAAGATAAACAACAGGTTACATCAAATACCGACTACTATGGATATGGTGGCTTGTATCGTCCTTATGGATTTTGGGGAGGTGGTATGGCATCTGGTTCAACAACATATAATACATATGATTACGTAGATGGATCTTTGATCATAGATATTGTATCTTCAAAAACACAAAAATTAGTTTGGCAAGGAATAGGTAATACCGCACTTGATAAAAGACCTGATAACCCAGTTGAGTTTATAAACTCTTCTGTTAAGAAAATCTTAGCTGGATTCCCTCCAGGATTAGTTGTTAAATAATTGGTTAAAGAAAAAGCGTTGTAAACCCAAGGCTGTCCGGAAAGTAATTTTTGGATAGCCTTTTTCTTTTGTAATCTTTTACTCCTTAATGAAAAAATTATAGAAATATTAACGGTTTAATTCCAAAGAATCTGTTTTATATTTAATTGATTTGTAACAAAAATAAATTATCACTACTAATTTATTAAAATCATTAAATAAGCATTATGTATAAATTTTCAATGAAATCAGTATTCGCTGCATCTGCCTTTATGGTAGGAGTGAGTGGCTGTTTTGCGCAAGACGTATTAGTAAATTCACTTAAATTAAACGCTAGCGAAAAAAGCAAAGAGAACTTTAAATTTACCGAAGTAATTAACTTAGGAACAACATCAGTAAAAGCTCAAGGTTCATCTGGAACATGTTGGAGTTATTCTACAAACTCGTTTCTTGAGTCAGAAATGATTCGTTTAGGAAAGCAGCCAGTAGAATTGTCTCAAATTTTTTCTGCAAGAAATGTATATGTAGATAAAGGAGTGAATTACGTTCGTATGCACGGAGCAATTACTTTAGGTGATGGTGGTGCTTTGCATGATGTAATTAATATGTACAAAAAATACGGAACTGTACCTAGAGAAGTTTATACAGGATTAAACTACGGTACAGATAAAAATAAATTTGGAGAAATGGGAGCGCTTATCGAAGCAGTTTTAACAGCTGTGGTTAAGAATCCAAACGGAGAATTAACACCAAACTGGCAAAAAGCCTATGCTGCAGTTATTGATTCTTACTTAGGAAAAGTACCAGAAAACTTTGCTTACAAAGGGAAAAATTATACACCACAATCTTTTGCAAAAGAGGTAGTAGGAATTAATCCTGATGAATATATAGAAATGTCTTCGTTTACAACTTCTCCATATTACCAAAAAACAACCATGATGGTTCCTGACAACTGGTCATTAGATCAAGTTTATAATGTAAAAGTAAATGATATGACAGATGTTATTGACAATGCTTTGAAAAAAGGATATACAGTTGCTTGGGCTACAGATGTAAGTGAAAAAAGCTTCAGTTGGAAAAACGGAGTTGCTTATGTACCAAATAAAAAATTCGATGATATGTCTGCAGATGAAAAAGCAAACATGTTTAACGGACCAAAAGAGGAGCCAGAAATAACTGCTGAAATGCGTCAGACTGCTTTTGATAATTATACAACAACAGATGATCACGGAATGCACATTATTGGTTTAGCAAAAGATCAATCTGGTAAAGAATATTATATCGTGAAAAACTCATGGGGAGAAACAAACGACTACAAAGGCTTCTTGTTTGTGACTAAAAATTTCGTGAAGTATAAAACTACTGCACTGTTGGTAAACAAAGGTGGAATCCCATCTGAAATCGCTAAAAAATTAGGGGTTTAAGTTTATTGCCACTTTAGATATATTGAAAAAGCGCTACAATTAATTTGTAGCGCTTTTTTTTTGGTTTTATCCATTTGAGTTATAAAGTTTGAATATGCCTTTACAGCTCTTGTTTTGTATGTTAAACAATCGCAAGCTTGTTTCTCTGAGGAACGAAGACTCTTTGTTAGTAGCTCGACAATCTATAAATGCTTTGTATTGGTTTTTTTTACGCGTTAAACAATCCTAGTCTTGTCACTATGAGGAACGAAGAGTCTCCGTTGGTGGCTCGACAATCTATAAATGCTTTGTGTTAGTTTCTTGTGGAGGCTCTTCGTTCCTCATAGTGACAATATTGGGGTAATATTGGGGTGCAAAAAAAAAGACCATCATTTCTGATAGTCTTTTGCTTCTTTTCTTGGTTATTTCTTTTTTAATAGTTTTTCCAAGTATTCATTTTTTTCTTTTTCGGCCAAAACCAAACGTTCGTAAAGCTCTATTACTTTATCAAGCGGGTTGAAATTACAGTTATATGCGTTTCCATTAATAACGCTGTTGTCATTTAATGTGTTTCCGATAATATTTAAAACTGCTTCTTCTGAAAAGTTTTTAATAGCTTCTGCAGATACACCTAATGCTTCTGCAATTGCTTGTAGTTTTTCATCATCTACCATTTCGCTTCCTTCAATATTAGAAACAGATTGTTGCGTTGTGCCAATTGCTATTGCAAGTGCTTCTTGTTTCATTCCTTTAAGCTCTCTGATTCGGCTTATGTTTCTTCCAATATGTTTTGGTTTTGTTGCTGTGCTCATAGTTCAAAGATATTTAAAATTTTTGAGAAATTACATGCGTTGTAAAATACAAGCTTTTTAGAAATGCTTTGTGTTAGTTTCTTGTGGAGACTCTTCGTTCCTCAGAGTGACAAGGATTGTGGGTGAAAAAAAAAGACCATCATTTCTGATAGTCTTTTTTGCTCCCTCTCTTGGGCTCGAACCAAGGACCCTCTGATTAACAGTCAGATGCTCTAACCAACTGAGCTAAGAAGGAATCACCTTAAAGGTAAATATGTTTGCTAAAAAAAAGTTGCTCCCCCTCTTGGGCTCGAACCAAGGACCCTCTGATTAACAGTCAGATGCTCTAACCAACTGAGCTAAGGAGGAAGATGTTGTTCTTTTTAGCGAGTGCAAATATAGAAGGTTTTTTGCTTTATAAAAAACTTTTTAGCACTTTTTTTTATTTATTTTTACTTCCCAACAATTGCTTTATAAATATCGTTACCGTTAGCAAACAAAAGCAATGTTATAAGTAAAACAAACCCAACCATTTGTGCATTTTCAAGGAATTTATCGCTTGGTTTTTTGCCACTAATGATTTCGTATAATAAAAACATCACATGGCCACCATCTAGTGCCGGAATAGGTAATAAATTCATAACTCCAAGCATAATTGATAAAAGTGCAGTGATAGACCAGAACACTTCCCAACTCCAAGTACTAGGAAAAATGTTGTAAATAGCAGCAAAACCTCCTACTTGTTTGTATGCTTTTGTTTCTGGATTAAAAATCATTTTTAATTGTTTACCATAACCTACTAATTGATCTTTCCCTTTTTCAATTCCAACAGGAATCGATTCAAGGAAACTAAATTCTTTAGTACTTACTTTATAGTAACCTAATTTCTCTAATGAGTCCATTCCTAATCCACCAGTATTTACACCGAGTTTACCATCTTTAGATACAATAAGGTTAACTGGAATTTCTTTTTGATTTCTTAAAACAGTTGCAGGAACAGTTTTTCCTTTGTTGTTTTCTAGGATGGCTCTTACTTCATCATAATATTTTACCGGTTGTCCATTGATAGAAATAATTAAATCTTTTGGTTGCAAAGCAGTATTTTCAGACTCAGCTATAACAGCTCCAATTACAAATGGCATTCTTATAGAAACAAGCGGACTTTTTTCATGTTTCGATAATTGGTCAACAAGATCATTAGGCATATTGATAGTTTGTTCAGCTCCATTTCTTTCAATAAGTACTTGTTTTGACATAACTAAGTTCATGTTTAGCTCATTGTCAAAGTTCTCTACTTTTTTACCATCGATAGCAATGATTTTGTCGCCTGTTTTAAAACCAGCTTTAACCATAACTGGGTTTTCAATCAAAAGACCGTCTTTTATATCGGCATTAGCAACATAGGTTTCGCCATAAACAAAAGCCATTCCTATATATATAATGAATGCAAGGATAAAGTTTACAGTAACTCCACCAAGCATAATGATTAAACGTTGCCAAGCTGGTTTAGAGCGGAACTCCCAAGGTTGTGGCGGTAAAGCCATTTGTTCCTTGTCCATACTTTCGTCGATCATTCCAGAGATTTTTACATAACCACCTAGAGGTAACCATCCGATTCCGTATTCGGTATCTCCGATTTTCTTTTTTAGAAGAGAAAATTTCACATCAAAAAACAAATAGAATTTTTCGACTCTTGTTTTAAATAGTTTTGCAGGGATAAAATGCCCTAATTCGTGAAGAATAATAAGTAATGATAAACTCAATAAAAATTGAGAAAGCTTGATAACTATATCCATTGTTTAGTTTTTGTTCTTAAATAACGCACAAAAGTAACGTTTTCTATTTTAATTCGTAGCGCAAGATAATCTATTAAGTTTTTAAATATTTGTTAATAATTTGGTCTTATTTGTTTTAGGCTTAATTAATAGTGTTTCTGCGAAGAAAAAGGTTAATAGCCATTGATTTCTCGTAGTGTTCTTTGCTTTTGTTCAATCTTAAAGCGAGATATGGCTTATCATGATATTTTTTAAATTTATCACAATCGGTTTATTGTAAAATTTTATAGAATTTAGTTTTAATATAAAAATCGGAATATTATTTTAAAAATTTCAATGTCTATTATCTTTATTTAATACTAGTTATGAATTTTATTAAACATATAGAGCGTATCAAAAAAATGCATCGATTAATTACTACTGAAAAAACAGGAACTCCAAGTGCTTTTGCGAGAAAATTAGGCTTGAGCAGAAGTCAGCTGTATAATGAATTAGATTTGATTAAAGATTTTGATGCTCCTATTAAATACTGCAAAAAGAGGGAGAGTTATTATTATGAAACCTTTTTTGATATAGAATTAAATTACTCACTTAAGATAATTATAGTGGAGGAGACAAAGAAAATTTTTGGTGGATCACATTTCGATCCAATTTTATTGGACGCAACTATGATAATTTTGTAATAACAAAAAAGTTCTCGAGACAAAGATTTTGTTAGAATTTATTAATATTTTAAAAATTTAGAGATTATGAATTTAGAAAATTTAAATTTAGTAGAGTTAAATGCTCAAGAAGTACAAGAAGTTGAAGGAGGTAATATTTTTCGAGCTGTACAATACTTACTTGAGTTTGCATCAATTTATGATGCAGTTAGTGATTTTAAAGAAGGATGGAATTCTGTTCCATCCACACAACGAGGAGCTCAAGGAAGCTGGTAATTTAAAGTCAGAAACTAACAGAATGAAATGATTTATAAATCGGAAGTTTTATCAAAAAAAAATATTGCATACCTATTTATATATTTAATTTTAGCCTTAGTATTTATATTAGGAATAGAATTAGTGAGGTATTTGCTAGATATTAAAGATCCTGATAGTAATAAGCTAAAAGATGCTTTTCTGTCTAATTTTACTTTTGCTTTTTTTAGTGCTGTAATTTTAAGTCCAATAATAGAAGAAGTCGGTTTTAGGCTTTCATTAAAAAGAAATAAACATTATTGGTTAAGTATTGTTTTTTGTTTGGTGTTTCTCTTATCAACTAATTTTATGGTAACAAAAATTATTTGTTTACTATACATTGGGATTACAATTTTGCATCAATTTAATAATAAAACGAATCTAATTAAAGATATTGCTATTGTCTTGTCTGTACTCACATTTTTGTGCGTGCATTTTGATAATTACAACGAGAACGAATTAAGAGCTTTAGGTAGTTTAGATCTTTTAATGCTTTTTCTTCCTCAATTTGTTATAGGTTTGATAATAACTAAAATAAGGTTACAAACATGTTTTTTGAATTCGATTATCTTTCATTCATTCTATAATTTTTTTATTTTGTCATTAGCATTATTATTTAATTATTAAAATCATTATTATGAAAAAAATTGAAATAAATTTAGAAGAATTAAGTAATTTAGAATTAGAAGAAATTACTGGGGGAGGCTTTTTTTATGACATGGGGGTTGCTGCGCACGAAGCGTGGAATTCTGTAAACGATTTCTTTAATTCACATCCTAATTTGAAATCACACAGTCGTCAAGGAATTTAATTTTTAGAGTTAAGCTGATTGTTACAAGTAACAATCAGCTTTCTTAAAAAGGAAAGAATGAAAAACAAAAGTGTTTATTCTACACTAATTAAGTTTATTAGTTATTTAATTATTGCCATTTTAAATAGCTATTTATTTGTAGTTTAAATTTTCCTATATATATCAATAAAAAGCACCCAAGTATCTTGTTTCTCTTAGGGTAATACATCTAAATAATCTTGGCTAGTCTATGTTACTAACTTGTTTAAAAAATCCTTCTAGCTATAATACATACAATCCAGTTCCCTTAATTGACATATAATTTTTTTTGCAATTACTATTGTATTACAATTCCTGAAAATAGTATCGATATTCCCGAATCCCGATAACAATTATTATTATGAAACCTTTTTTGATATAGAATTAAATTACTCGCTTAAGATAATTATTGAGGGAGAGACAAAAGAAATTTTTGATGGATCATATTTTAATCCAATTTTATTGGACGCAACTATGATAGTTTTGTAATAACAAAAAAGTTCTCGAGACAAATATTTTGTAAAGACTTATTAATCAATGTTTTAAAATTAAAGTTATGAATTTAGAAAATTTGAATTTAGTAGAGCTGAATGCTCAAGAAGTACAGGAATTTGAAGGAGGGAATTTTGCATATGCCTTAACTATAATAGGAATGTGTGGCGCAGGTGCTGCATGGGTTTTCGATAAAGGAGAAGCTTATGGTAAATATTTAGCGGGAAAATAATCATTAATTTTATTATTATGAAAACAATCGAATTAAAAGAGTTGAGTCAAAAGGAATTAATTGAAATTGAGGGAGGTTTTGGACCAATGTATTATGCCATTGTTGGTATATGGTCTTTAGGTGTTAGCTATGGCTATCTAACTAATATATAATGCCAAATGGAAACTAAAAAAAAATATTGCATCCTATTATATGCATTAGTAATTTTCATATTGTTTAGTATTTATATCTTTGAAAAAGGGGTGTTTTTTGGTAAAGCTTTGGCACGTTAGAATAAAAAAGAGTGTGTCTCTAAATGATGAAACACACTTTTTTTAACATAGAATTAAAATAAAAAATATGAGATTTAGCAGGTATTTTAAAAGTTTGGATAAAAGATTTTGGAGGATGAGCTTAAGTTTAAAACTCAAGAAATAGAAGGTTTTCTTTACCGTTATTGCTCCTTGCGGCTTGTCTAGTGCTTAGCGGTTGTGGTTGTGCAGCTGCAAAAGATAGAAGACCACGCTAAGAAGTCTAAATTTTACCCCGAGAAATTGGGGTAAAATTTAATTCAATAAAAATTATTAATCATTTTGAAAAACAGATATAGTATTATTAGTAAAAGTGTGTTGTTACTTTTTGTTAGAATTATGGACTTATATACAACAGATTTAGCTGTCACCAATTTTAAGGAGCAAGAGCAAAATTTAATAGTTAAAATTTTCGATTTAAATCAGGATATGTTTTTTATGATAGAAATAGTATTGGCAATTATTCTTATCCTTGTTTATTTGTTTTCAATTGCAAACGAGGACAAATTCATAATTAAATCCCGAAATCTTAACGATTACATCAAGTGTTTTTTATTTAACAAAATAAATTTGCGGTTTAATGATTATTTCCATCCGTTACTTTTGAGGAATTGTATTGTTTTATATGGTTCAATTATTCCTGTTTTTGTTATTTCTACTAGTTTGCTGTTTTGTCTTAATAATTTTTGGGTGTATTTAAATATAAATAATAATATCGCTTTTGAATATTATGTTTTATTGGATGATTTTTATTTTTTTGATGTGATTATATTTATTGTTCCTCCAACGTTGTTATTGTTTCTCCTGTTTAAAAAGTTAAAGATGAAATATTTAAGTTATAATGACTTGTAGTCTCTTAAAATAGAATCTGTCAGATTTTGAAAAACAACTTAAATTGGTAGTACTGTATTTATCTTATACAACAATGATGCTTATTTAATATGTCAATGTTATTGTCAAAAGAATATTATGTTGCTTGTAATGTGTTGTTTATTGTGAAATTTCGTTATTTGATAAACACGAAGCCTATGTGTTTTTTTATAATATTAAAATATGAATATGCAGAAGTAGTTGAATGTTTATTACAACCCTATTTTACTTGAAAAAAAAATATTTAAGAACCGATGATTTATTTTAAAACAGTATAAAATTATCCATTTTTTATAACGCCTATTCGTGTTCTATAAATTGTGTGATATAGCTGGCTAAAGAGAAAACTTTTCTTTTGAAAAAAATCAATTAAATTTTTGCACATGAACTTCAGTTCAGATCCAATAAATACCCTTGAAAATCTCATTGCAAGAAACAAAACCAAAAGTATATCCATATACTTAATACTCGTTTTGGCAATTATTGTTTTTTTAGTTTTGCTACCCATTATAAAAGTTGATATTAGCAGTCAGAGTCGTGGTATCATACGTAGTAAAACCGATAATGTACCTGTTGCAACAATTGTAAGTGGTCGGGTTACTTGGTTGGCTTTAAAAAATAATACTGTTGTACAAAAAGGTGACACACTTATTAAAATATCCAAGCAAAAACTGGAAAGTGATAAAAAAACGCAGGATACCTTATCCAGCTCCGTTTTGGTACTACTTAAAGATATCACTTATCTATTGCAAAACAAATCCTCTCATATACTAACATCTACTGCTCGAGAAGATCTATTTAAATTTCAAGCACGCAAAAATGAGTTACAAAGTAAAGTCTCACAAGCGGAAATTAATCATACTCGAAACATAAACTTGTATGATAAAGATATTATTGCAAAAGGCGAATATGAAAAATACGAATATGAATTGCGTTTTGCCAATCAAGCATTACAAAGTTACATAACCCAACAAAAAGCAACTTGGGAAAATCAAAAAAGAGATTTAGAAGAACGATTAAAAAACTTGAATGGCACAGTTGATAAAATAAATATAGAGTCAACTAATTATTTTGTTTTAGCTCCTATTTCAGGTACTGTCGAAAATTTTTCTGGTATTCAGGTAGGTTCTTATATTAATGCTTCTCAGTCCATCGCATCAATCTCGGCAATTGATTTTCTTATTGTAGAGAATAACGTTTCACCAAATGACATCGGACTTATACAAAAAAATCAAAAAGTAAAATTTCAATTAGACGCCTTTAATTACAATCAGTGGGGATTATTAGAAGGAAAAGTAATTGATATCGATCGAAATATAACAATGCAAGGCGAGCAAGCCTTTTTTAAAGTACGTTGCGCATTGAACTCGACAGCTATGCAATTACAATCTGGTTATAAAACCAATGTTTCGAAAGGAATGACATTAACAACAAGGTATATCATTACACGCCGTAGTCTATTCGATTTACTATTTGATAAAATCGATGATTGGCTTAATCCAAAACAATTAGAAAATAGTAATTAATATGTCTTCAATTAAAATAAAGCAACATGATATTAAAGATTGTGGTGCGGCTTGTTTGGCTTCTATAGGAAATCATTTCAAAGTCAATCTTCCTATAGCCAGAATTCGTCAGTATGCAAATACCGATAAAAGAGGTACAAATGTATTAGGTATTATTGAAGCTGCTGAAAAAATGGGTTTTACTGCCAAAGGAGTTAAAGGCGGTATGGATTCTTTAGACAAAATACCACTTCCTACTATTGCTCATGTAATTACAAAAGAACAATTGCATCATTATGTAGTTATTTATAAAGTTGAAAAGTTAAAAATAACTGTTATGGATCCTGGCTTAGGAAAAATGGAAAGTTATACTTTAGAAGACTTTAAAGAAACATGGTCGGGAGTATTAATTCTTTTTGCTCCTAATGACGATTTCAAAACGTACAATGAAAAGACTTCTCCTATAATACGTTTTTGGCAATTAATACAGCCACACAAAACGATTTTAATACAAGCATTAGTTGGTGCAATTTTATTTACAGTTTTAGGATTAGCAATGTCTATTTACATTCAAAAAATAACTGATTATGTTTTAGTGGATGGTAATAGAAATTTACTCAATTTATTAAGTATCTCTATGATTGCAATAATAGTATTGCAAGCCTACATTGGTTCGAAGAAAAGTGTCTTTGTAATGAAAACAGGGCAATTAATAGATGCTAAATTAATACTTGGATATTATAAACATTTGTTTCATCTGCCACAGCGCTTTTTTGATACTATGCAAATTGGCGAAATTACATCAAGAATAAATGATGCTGTGAAAATCCGGTCGTTTATAAATGATGTTGCTATCGAAATGATTGTAAATATTTTTATAGTAATTTTTTCATTTGCACTAATGTTCACGTATTACTGGAAATTGGCTCTAGTTATTTTACTTGTAATTCCTTTTTATGTAGCAATCTATTTTGTTCTAAACAAATTCAATAAAAAAGTAGAACGGAATATTATGGAAAATGGTGCTGAACTACAAACGCAATTAGTTGAGAGTGTTACCCATATAAGAACCGTTAAAGAATTTGGTATTGAAGAATTTTCAAATTTAAAAACGGAGAACAAATTTGTAAAATTACTGTTCACAACATATAAATCAGGATTGAATAGCATTTTTGCAAATACTTCTACCCAATTTTTGGCTTCTATATTTACTGTTATTCTTATGTGGATTGGCTCAGGCTATGTCATAGATAGAGCTATTACTCCAGGGGAGTTATTCTCGTTTTATGCTTTAATTGGATATTTTACATCGCCTGTTGCTTCTTTGATAGGCATGAACAAAACGGCTCAAAATGCTATGATTGTAGCCGATAGACTTTTTGAGATAATGGATTTAGAACGTGAAGAAACAGAAAATAAAATTGAGTTACAAAGAGAAAATATAGGAGATGTAAAATTCGAAAATGTTTCTTTTCGCTATGGGTCTCGAGTTGAAGTTTTTAAAAACTTTAATGCTGTATTCAAACAAAATGAAACAACTGCCATTGTTGGTGAAAGTGGAAGTGGCAAAACTACATTAATCTCCTTGCTCCAAAATTTGTATCCTATAAAAGAAGGGAAAATTTATATTGGAGAATATGACACACAATTTATCCATTATCAAAGTTTGAGAAATTATGTAGGTGTAATTCCACAACAGCTTAATTTGTTTTCTGGAAATATCATAGAAAACATTGCCCTAGGAGATTCTTTTCCAAACATTCAGCGTGTTATAGATTTAGCGAAACAACTAGGAATAACAGAATTTGTAGAAAAATTACCCAATGGTTTTGAAACTCAAATAGGTGAAAATGGGACTATGCTTTCCGGCGGACAGAAACAGCGCATTGCCATTGCAAGAGCTTTATATAAAAATCCAGAAATTTTATTAATGGATGAAGCAACGTCATCATTAGATACTAACTCTGAAAAAATTGTACAACATGTTATTAATGATTTTAAATCACAAGGAAAAATAGTTATTGTGATTGCTCATAGATTAAGTACGATTGCTAATGCCAATACAATTCTAGTTATGAAAGACGGAATTATTGTTGAATCAGGAAATCACAACAGCTTATTAGAATCAAAAGGCGAGTATTATAATCTATGGAACAAGCAAAATCTATTCTAAACTCTATTACAATTTAGTTGTGGTTTTTTTATCTATTTGTTAATAGCCATTGATTTCTCGTAGTGTTCTTTGCTTTTGTTCAATCTTAAAGCGAGATATGGCTTATCATGATATTTTTTAAATTTATCAGTTAGCATTTTTAAAATTATAATTCTGAATTTTCCAAAGTCAAATTTACTAGAGCTTAACGCTTAAGAAGTAATAGAGATTAAGGGTGAATATGTTAGAACATGTTTCCTTTTTGAAGGTTGTGCAACTTCTAAATCAACAATAATTCAGCACAAAACGGAAATAGATATTAATTTTAAGGGACTTGTTAGTATCCTTATGTTTTAAAGTTTTTAAATGAATGTAAAAGCGATAGTAGTAAGTGTGATAATCTTTGTTTTTAGGATGATTGACTTGGTCACAACAAAATTAGCTTTAAAGAATTTTGAAATGCAAGAACAAAATATAATTGTAAAAATGACTTCTATGAGTATGGTAACATTTTTTATTTTAGAAACTGTTTTAGCATTTTTTCTTGCGTTACTTTATTTGTATTATTCCCAAAATAGGTCTTTATTTTCTATAAACACATCTAGTCTGAAAGAGTATATCAGTTTGTATTTTTTTGATAAATCTAAATCTAAAATGAAAGATTGGTTTATTAGTTTAAACTTAAGAAAAACACTTGTTTTGTTTGGGGCTATTGCTCCTGCTTTTGTAATAACGACAAGTACATTGTTTTCATTAAACAATTACTGGGTCTATCTATTTGATGAAGGAGATGAACTTGCGATTAAATATTATCGATTATTTAATCGTCTTTATTTGTTTGATTTTATAATTTCTGTTTTTCCGGTTCTTTTTATTCTTGTTTTACTGGTACGAAAAATACGTCTCGAATACTGGTTTAGCCAGAAGGCTACATGAAATTGTAAAAGTCAGGATAAATCTAATTTAAGAAACGAAACCTATCAAATGGACTTGTTTTGTAATTAAAATAGTATATATTTACGGTTAATAGTTTCTATTGATGCTTGTTTGAAGGAAATCTTATAAATAATAAAACGCTACATAAAATGAAAAAAATCCGAATCATACTGTACATAATTACTATTGTCTATGGATTATCAATTGCATTTTTTCATATAGACTTTGTATACAAGAAACCTGTTCTTTACTTTTTAATAGGTGCTCTAATTGTTTTTGATTTAATCATTCCAAATCTTAAGAAAAAGTCGGAGCATGTAGAGTGATGAATCATAATTCATATTTGGATGATATTATTTCTGTCCAATTTTAGCGGGCGTAAGTATGATAAGTTTGTAATGAGAACAAAGTCCTTGAAATAATTACGTTGTTGAAATTTAAAAATTACCTTTTAAACTTAGAAATAGTATAAAAACATGAAAAAGCAAAATAGTTTAGAGAAGATAGTCCTTGGGAACAGAGATAAAAAACTATTATTCATAGTGTTATTGTCAATAGCATATCTTTTTTTTGTTTATTTCCTTGGGAAAATATCAGGAGAATATCTATATCATTTTATTAATTAATGGCAATAGATAAATAGTTGATTATTTAGATATTAATTATAAAACCAACCAATGCAAACTAATAAGGACTTAATTCTTAGGAATATTAAAAAACTTTCAGATTTTTTAATGGTATTGACAAAGCAAAAGCCATCAGAAATAGAAAACATTGTTGATTATATTAATGAATTCAACATAGAAACTTTTAATCTTTCTACAGAATCTCTTTTAGAGAAAGAAACGGCTGAAATATTAGAAATAGTAGGAAGCAATAATCTGGAAGATATTAAAGATTTTGCGGATTTATTGTTTTTTAATTTCTCACTTGAACATGATAAACCAAAATGGTTGCAACAATCTGAAAAAATAATTGAACTATATCGTGGTTATGAGAAGCTGTCTCTAGTGTACTCATTTGAAATTCAATCAAAAATCAATATTCTGAAGAAAGATTCTTAATTTATTGTCTTTTAAAAAGCCTTTAAGCGATTAAATAAAAGGATAATAAATTTTAGATAAGATCATATCATTCAATAGAAGTTAGTGGTTTTCGAAACTTGTAGTTCAGTAAATCTTAGATAGGGGAATTTACTTTTGAACAGCATATTAATTAAAAATATAATTATGTTATACAAAATTACAATTGATGCGGTCTGTTTTCTTATAACATTCGGAATTTATGCAATCTCAATTGCTTTATAATGTCAATTTTGAAGAACTCTTTTTCAAATTACTTAGAGATTAACTTAGAGAATATAAGTTACTTCATCTCTAAAATTAAGGAATTGTTATTAGTTTATCTTAAAATGATGCTTGTAATTCTTCTTATCGTATTTTTAATAAATTTTATAGATTTAATCATTTTTCAGCAATCTAATTTTTCTTTTTTTAAGAGTGTAAAAAAGCTACAAGATTTAAATTTCAATAAATTACCTGTCTTTTTTATTGTCTTTTTGGGGCCTTTTATGGAGGAAATAATTTTTAGATTGCCCCTAAGATTTAAAAAGAGAAACATTGTTTTATCATTGTCTTTTTTGTCTATTTATTTTGTCGGAGATAAAGTGGTAGATATTAATGTTTTCAGCTTGTATACTTGGATTAAAATAGTTCCAATTGTTTTTATAATTATCCTTTTCTATACATGTATTAAAGATTCATTACTAGAATCCATCAATAAGAAGTATTTTAAAACTATTTTTTACTTATTTACGATTTCTTTTGGGTTAATACACATTGTAAACTTTTACAAAATTGTGCCTGTGAATTTAGTGTATCTTGCTCCTATATTTGTCTTACCACAAATTACTTTGTCTTTTTTTGTAGCATATTTTAGAATGAAAAACGGTTTTATTTGGGGCTTTTTTTTGCATTCTTTATACAATTTACCAATTACTCTATTTTATTTTTTAAAGACCTAGAATTAAATAATGTCATTCGTTTTAAATGCATTGTTTAAACTAGTTTTGATTAAATTAAATATAGTTTATTTTTATAGAAACCAAAATTATTCAGTTCAGACCCAATAAGCAAAATTGATTTCAGTGTTTGCCACGGCAAAAGTTGTCAGTTTTTAAATGTTTGTTAATTAATAAACATTTGAATTTCTTGTTTTGTCAAGATACTGTAACTTTACTTTTTCGAACGCTATGAAAAGTATTTATAGTGTAAAAACCATTAAAAGTTACATCTTATGGCATCAGTATTATTTTCTCCACTTACTATAAAAAAAATCACTTTAAAGAACAGAATCGTTATTTCGCCCATGTGTCAATACTCAGCTGTTGATGGCTTTGCTAATGATTGGCATTTGGTACATTTAGGAGCTCGTGCCACTGGTGGTTCGGGACTAATCATCCAGGAGGCAACTGCGGTTTCGCCCGAAGCAAGAATCTCACCTGCAGATTTAGGGTTGTGGAATGATGAGCAAATTGAAAAATTAAAAGTAATTAATCAGTTTATAGTTTCTCAAAATGCAATTCCAGGAATTCAGATTGCGCACGCAGGAAGAAAAGCAAGTGTTTCTCCTCCTTGGGAAGGAAATAAAAAGCTAGACATCGCTCAAGGCGGATGGCAAACAGTTGCACCAAGTACCGTTGGTTATCACGATAACGAAACAGCACCAGTAGCATTGGATAAAGCTGGGATTCAAAAAGTAATTAGTGATTTTAAAGCTACTACCAAAAGAGCTGTTGTAGCAGGATATCAGGTTTTAGAAATTCATGGAGCACATGGGTATTTGTTACATCAATTTTTGTCACCATTGTCTAATTTTAGAACAGACGAATATGGAGGGAGTTTTGAAAACAGAATCCGACTTACTCTTGAAATTGTAGATGCAGTTCAATTAGAATGGCCTGCTGATTTGCCTTTGTTTGTTCGTATTTCGGCAACCGATTGGGCAGAAGGAGGATGGAGTGTCGAAGAATCAGTTCAACTTTCGAAGATTCTAAAAGATAAAGGAGTAGATGTTGTAGATGTTTCTTCAGGGGGTTTGGTTTCTCACCAAAAAATTACATTAGGTCCCAATTATCAAGTTCCTTTTGCAGAAAGAATTAAAAAAGAAACAGGAGTCTTAACAGGTGCAGTTGGTTTAATTACAGAAGCAACTCAAGCTGAAGCTATTTTAAATTCAGGTCAAGCTGATTTGATTTTGTTTGCTCGTGAATCTCTTCGTGATCCAAATTTAGGATTGCATTTTGCATCGGACTTAAACTCAGATATTCAATGGCCGAAACAATACGAAAGAGCAAAAATCTGATAAGTCACAAGAATCAAAAATAAATTATACCGTTTGAGGATAGTAGTTTGCTCGCTTAACAGTAAAAAAAACAAATACAATGCAAAAAATAAAAACAGCACTATTATCATACGGAATGTCGGGAAAAGTTTTTCACGCACCATTTATAGCCATTCATCCCGGATTTGAACTTGTAGGTTCTTGGGAGAGAAGTAAGAAATTAATACAAGAAGATTATCCAACAGTTAAAAGTTATCCAACTCTAGAAGATGTTCTTACTGATGATGTTGATTTGGTAATTGTAAATACGCCCGTTGAAACACATTATGAATATGCTAAAAAAGTTTTGGAAGCTGGAAAACATGCCATAGTCGAAAAAGCATTTACAACCACAGTAGCTCAGGCACAAGAATTAGCTGATTTAGCTAAAGCAAAAGGATTAAAATTAGCTGTTTTTCAAAACAGAAGATGGGATAGTGATTTTAAAACCATTCAAAAAGTTGTTAAAGATGGAATTCTAGGAGATTTAGTTGAAGCCGAATTTCACTTTGATCGCTATAATCCTTTATTGAGTATTAAAACTCATAAAGAAACAGCCAATTCTGGAGCTGGAATTCTAAAAGATTTAGGGCCACATTTAATAGATCAAGCGTTGCATTTGTTTGGCTTTCCAAAATCGGTTTTTGCAGATATCAGAACTACACGTGAGAATTCATTAGTAGATGATTATATAGACTTGCTTTTATATTACGATGATTTTAGAGTTCGATTGAAAGCGAGTTTCTTTGTTAGAGAAGCTAATCCAGCTTATGTAGTTCATGGAAAGAAAGGATCATTTTTAAAGCCTCGTGGTGATGTTCAGGAAGATGATTTAAAAGAGGGTAAAATTCCAAATTTAGATTGTTGGGGAACAGAGTCCGAAGATTTAAAGGGGATTTTGCATACCGAAATTGAGGGTAAAATCGTGAAAGAAAAAATTCCAACATTTCAGGGTAATTATTATGATTTTTTTGATGGAGTTTACTCATCGATTATTAATAATACAATAGCGCCCGTAACGGCAGAAGATGGTGTAAAAACAATGAAAATAATCGAAGCTGCTATTGTGAGTAGTGCGCAGCGTGAAGTTGTCAATTTATAAACAATAACGTTATAATTTATAGGAATTGATTGGGTTGAATTAATCGAATGAATGATTTTCGTAATTTTGCCCAATCAAACCCTAAATAATTCATTTTGATAGATTTAAACTTCCTTGGCAGATTTAAGACCAAAGCAAAATTCAAAAAAACGTATAAAAATGTAAAAGCATCGTATTTAAATCGAATTCGCTTTGCAGTAGGTATGTTTTATTTTGCAATGGGTTTGTGTTTTGCTACTTGGGCAAGCCGAATTCCAGATATTAAAACGGCTTTAAGTTTAAGTGAAGGACAATTAGGGTCTATTTTGTTTGCATTGCCATTAGGGCAATTGGTTGTTATGCCTTTTTCAGGTAAACTTGTGACTAAATTCGGAAGTCACAGAATTCTTATTCTTTCATTATTATTTTATGCCTTTAGTTTAACCAATCTTGGTTTAGCTACTGCGTCATGGCAATTATCGCTTGCGTTGTTTGTATTTGGAATATTTGGGAACTTAGCCAATATTGCTGTAAATACTCAAGGAGTTTATACCGAAGTTCTTTTTAAGAAAACAATAATGTCTTCCTTTCATGGTATGTGGAGTTTTGCAGGTTTTTCTGGTGCAATAGTTGGATTAGGAATGCTTGCTTTAAATCTTACACCGTATTATCATTTTGTAATTGTAGCCGCAATAGTATTGGTTATGATTGCTTTTAATTATAAATTCTTGATAAAAGCCAAAGAAAAAAGTAAAGTTATAACCGAAGAGAAGAAAAAGAAATTATTTACAAAACCCGATAGTTCATTGATTTGGTTGGGAGTAATTGGTTTTTGCTGTATGGCAAGTGAAGGTGTTATGTTTGACTGGAGTGGCGTTTACTTTAAAGATGTTGTAAAAGCTCCTGGAGCATTGGTCATTTTAGGATATACATCGTTTATGATTATGATGGCCGGAGGTCGTTTTCTTGGTGATGGATTCATTCTTAAATTTGGAAGAAAGAGAGTATTACAAGTAAGCGGATTGGTTATATCAATTGGACTTTTTACCTCAGTATTGTTTCCATATATAATTCCTTGTACGATCGCTTTTATGTTTGTAGGACTTGGTGTTTCTACAGTTGTACCAACATTGTATAGCGTAGCAGGAAAAAATCCTACTGTTCCTGCAGGAGAAGCTTTAACGATAGTTTCGAGTGTGAGTTTCTTAGGTTTCTTAATGGGCCCTCCTGTTATTGGCTATATCGCTGAAGCTTTTGGGCTTCGTTTTTCTTTTGCATTTATTGGAATCTTCGGATTTTTAATTGCTTTTATGGTTTCTAGGATAAAAGCTATAGACTAGACTTTTTTTAATACCATTGTTGTTCTAGAGTGTCTTCTCTTTTTGTTTTAAATTAATATAAGAAAAATAGCATATTTTGTTTTTCTTGTCTATATTTGATGCATTCAAGTATAGTGTAATTCTTACTTTACCTTGTTTTAAAGTACCACTTTTATTAAAACGCTTTTTCAGAAACATCTTTTTGATTGTTGTTGTGAGTTTATAATTCATTATTTCAAATTATAACAAAGTCAAATTTTAATCCTAAGATTTCATAGTTAAGAATCTTAGAAAGTTAAAAATGATATTCTGTTTTATAAAAAAGTATGCAACTATAATTTTACTCATATCACAAGCTGGGATTGCTTTTGCGCAAAATGAGACTGGTTTCCGAGGAAAAATTATTGATTCTAAAACACAAAATGCGCTTCAATATGTTGTGGTTAGTATTCAGAATTCTACAATTCTGCAACTAACCTCAAGTGATGGGACATTTAAGTTAGTTTTACAATCAGAAGGAAATCAATTGTTATTACTACACAGTCAGGGATATAAAGATTTATTGTTTCCGGTCAAAGTAGTTTCTGGTGAAATGATAGATTTAGGTGTTTTAGTTTTAGAAGAAGATCATCAAATTGGATCAGAAGCTTCTGTAATTGCATTGTCAGAAAGTGATTTAACAGAGGATAATTCTAGTTCCGATAGTACCTCAGGACTTTTGCAATCCTCACGAGATGCTTTTATGCAAGCATCGGCTTTTAATTGGGGGCAAGCACGTTTTAGGATGCGAGGATTAGATAGTGAGCATGCTAAGTTGACTATCAATGGAATCACAATGAATAAAATGTATGATGGACGACCACAATGGGGAAATTGGGGAGGTCTAAATGATGCTACGCGAAATCAAGAATTCTCAGTAGGGGGAGCCACTTCAGATTATACTTTTGGAGGTATTTTAGGAGCGCAACAAATTAATACACGAGCTTCAATCTATAGAGCAAGTTCTCGAATTACATTTTCGAGTAGTAATACAAACTATAGCCATCGCGTAATGGGAACTTATGCCACAGGTTTAATGTCTACGGGATGGTCTTATGTTATTTCAGCAGCTAAAAGAAAGGCAAATGAAGGTTTCTTTGAAGGAACTAACTACGACGCTGATTCTTTTTTTATGAGTATTGAAAAAAAAATAAATACGCAGCATTCTTTCAATTTTACAGGATTCTATACGCCAAATTCAAAAGGGAAGAATTCACCAAATACAGCTGAGGTCACACAACTTACTAGTGAGAAATATAATTCTTATTGGGGGTGGCAAAATGGAAAGAAAAGGAATGCGAGAATTAAAAAAGTAGAAGAACCTATTTTAATCTTGAATCATTTTTTTAAAATAGATGATAAAATAACACTGAATTCTAGTGTAGCATATCAGTTTGGTAAAGTAAGCAATAGTAATATAGATTATCAAAATGCGAATAGTCCCGACCCAATTCATTATCGTAAATTACCGAGTTTTTATAGTTCAATTTATACAAAAGACAAGGGAGAACACTCAGGCGATTTTACTCCAGATTATGAAAATTCCAAGAATAATAAATTGCTTTTTCTAGAAAATTCGCAAATAGATTGGAATGAATTATATCGGACAAATCAAACGCTATTACCAAATTCTAGTGGTATGGGTGCTAATTATAGTCCTGCAAAAAGTCATTATGTTTTATATGAAGGTAGAACCGATGACATAACGATTGCTTTTAATTCAAATATAAATTCTCAATTAACAGAAAATATAATTTTTAACGGTGGATTTACTTTTAGAAAATTAAAATCACATAATTACCAGTTACTCACGGATTTATTAGGGGGTTTGTATTATGAGGATGTCGATTTGTTTTACAAAGGAGATCAGTCGCAATCTGATTTAATTAATCCGAATAGGAAGGTTGGAGTTGGAGATTTTTACCGATATAATTATAATTTTCTTGCTAATACAATTGACTTTTTTACACAATTTAAATTTGCGTATCGTAAAGTCGACTTTCATCTTGCTCAAGCTTTCTCTAGTTCAACCTATCAAAGAGAAGGTTTGTATCAAAACGGAATTTATGCTAATAATTCTTTTGGGAAAAGCAAGAAAGTGAATTTCGAAAACTTTGCTTTCAAAGGAGGTTTGACTTATAAAATATCAGGAAAACAATGGTTATTTTTTAATGGGGTCTATTTAACTCAAGCACCTACAATTAGAAATACATTTCCTAATGCTCGACTCAATAATAGCATCGTCGACGGCATAGAGAGTACTAATGTTAGTAGCGTTGAGGGGAATTATATTTTTCGCTCACCTAAGATCAAAGCGCGACTAACAGGATATTATTCTTTGATAAAAAATGCAACGCAGACTTCTTTCTTTTATGCTGAGGGTATTTTTGATATGGGTGCAGGTTCTAGTAATGCCAACGCCTTTGTAAGCCAGATATTAACCCATTTTAATAAAAAAAACATTGGTGGAGAATTGAGTTTTGAGTATCAAATTTCGCCAATTTTAAAAACAATTCTGTCTGTAGCTTACGGGCAATATACATATGATAGTAATCCCAATGTTATAATTACAAATGATGCAAGAGCTTCTGTAGAAAATAGTAATCCCGTTTTTAATTTTGGGACTGCGATATTAAAGAATTATAAACAGCCAGGAATGCCTCAACAAGCTTATTCGTTTGGAGTTGAATATCGAAATCCTAAGTATTGGTGGCTCGGAAGCAATATAAATTATCTTTCAAATTCTTATATAGATGTTTCTCCTATTTCTAGAACAGCACAGTTTTATATTAACCCTAAAAACAGTTTTCCTTTTCCTGAAGCATCAAAAGAAAGAGCTAAGGTGTTATTAAAACAAGAAAAGTTTAGTCCTATTTCTTTATTAAATATTACAGGAGGCAAATCTTGGCGTATCCGGGAAAATATGTATCCCTATTTGTAAGTATTAATAATGCATTGAATAAAACGTATAAAACTGGTGGTTTTGAACAGGCAAGAAATGCCAATTTTCGCCGATTAGATCAGCAAGAAGCAAGTGGTACGCCTTCATTTGGACCAAAATATTTTTACGGATATGGTAGAACTTATTTTGGGAATTTAGCAATTAACCTATGAATTTTAAAAAAGTAATAATGATGAAAATCAGATATAGCTCTTTAGTTTTTTTTATAATAACTCTTGTTCTTTTAGGCTGTGTTGGAGAGGAAACAGCGATACCGGAATTGAAGTGTAATCAGACCGATTTAGTTGTAAATACATCGGCCGTTGAGGTTCGTAATAATATTAAGCCTGTTCCTACTAAGTATTTGTATGATGATATTATCGTAGGGTATGTAGTCTCAAGTGATGAATCGGGAAATTTTTTTAAAACAATATCTTTTCAAACACTTCCTACCGATACTGTTGCAGCACAAGGATTTAGTGTCGGAATTGATGCCTCTAATACATATGTGAGTTATAAAGTTGGGAGAAAGGTATTTGTTAGATTAAAGAATCAATTTACAGATATTAATTTTGGGAGTTTACGAATAGGAAGCTTGTTTGTAAATGCTTATGGGGATGCTTCAGTTGGTCGCATTGCACAAAATGATTATTTTAATGTGCTCCATGCTTCTTGTGAAGTTATTGATGAGAGTAAGTTGGTCCGCTCACTTTCAATCTCAGAATTATTAAATGATGACAATATAAATACTTTGGTTGAATTGTCTGATGTTCAATTTTCAGATGCAGCTATGGGAAGGCATTATTTTGAAGAAACAAATAAGATTGGCGGTGCTACCAATTGGAATTTGCGTGATAAAGATGGGAATCAGGTAATTTTTAGAACCAGTAGTTACGCCAAATTCGCAACAAGTTTTGTGCCGAAAGGCAGTGGAAGAGTTCGTGGGATTTTAACTAAATACGGTTCAGATTATCAAATTATGGTTCGATCAGAGAAAGATATAATAATGGATGGAAAACGTACTGTTCCTTTCTTCTCAGAAGATTTCCAATTGATGCAGAACAATGTGAATTTCAGTCTCCCAGGTTGGAGCAATATCGTAGAGAAAGGAACCAAACTATGGAAGAGTATTGTTTATGCGGGTAATGGTTATGCTGAATTTAATACAACAGCTACAACTGCTACTGAAATTGTAGCATGGTTGGTATCTCCCAAAATAAATTTAAATGATTATAAAAATGCAGTATTGTCTTTTAGAAGTGCACAACATGATTTAAAAGTTGATTCTCCATTGAATTCTCTAGAGGTTTATGTGTCGGATAATTTTGATGGTTCTAACGTAGCTAAAGCAAAATGGACTAAACTAGAAGCTACATTCCCTACATTATCAACTCCAGTTCGTCAATTTATAAGTTCAGATCGAATCGATTTGTCTTCGTATTCAGGTGATATTTATATTGCGTTTAAGTATGTGGGATCGGGAAAAGATAAAGTTCTTAACGGTGCCTTTATGGTAGATGATGTTGTTATTGTAGGAGATAAGTAAGGATGGTGTATCTGGTGTGATTTTTATGTTAAGTGTAAGTTCTTGGTATTCAATTGATATGTTGCTGTTTTTGTTGAATGTATATGATTCGGTTTAGTTTTATGGTCAAGAAAATAATATTCTTTCTATGTTTTTTGTATTTTGGCCATCCCAAATTGATATAAAATACCATGACGAAAAATTACTTCATCGCCATTTTTACAATGGCTTTTTCATGTTTGATCCATAGTCAAGATCAACCAGTTAAGTTAAAACAAATAAATGTCGTTAAGACAAATTACCGCGATTCCAAAAGTGGAGAGATAGAAAATAAAACTGTTTTGTTTCAGGACGGTAAACTTCTGACTATAAAAACATCCGATGTTGTGCATAGTTTTTTTTACAATCCAAAAGGACTTTTGGATATGACTGTAAAAGAGAGAGTAGGTAGTAACTGGAAAGAAGTTGTAAAATATAGTTACGACAAAGACGATAGAATTACTAAGTTCATGAAGAAGTACGATGAAAATGGTGAGACTGTAACTAAGACAGTAACTATGGCTTATGAAGGAGCAAGAATAAAAGTAATAACCAAAAAAAGTAATATACATACCGTACTTGAGGACATTGAGTATGTAGTTGAAAAAGGACTTGTCATAAGACGTTCTTCTAGAGATAGAAATCAGCAGATTTTCAATAAAATTGAATATGCATATTTTAATGATAATGTAGTGCGTCACAAAGGAGTGCTGGGTGAAAAAATGATTAATAGTTTTACTTTTGATGACAAAAAATCGGTTGATTTATTGATTGTACAAAACTTATTTGGTCCTAATTACAAAGTAATTGTACCTTTAATTTCTTTTCACGAAGATGAATTTAGTTTTGAATCTATCTCTTATAATAATGAATTGGCATTTGCTCCTTCTATAACAAATTACACTGGAGTATCAGGAAAATACAAGTATAATGTACTAAATTATCCTATATCATCTTCTTTTTTAGAGCAAAATGGAATTGTGAAAATTGATAAAACGTATATTTACGAATAGGAATTATTACCGAATAGTAACTAAAGTCTTTGATTTTGTATTTAAAAAAATACATCAATTGGCTTTAGTACCTTGCAAATCACTAAATTTGTAGCTTATTTAAAGTTATGTTAGAAAAAGAAGTACTAAATTTTGAGAAAACAGCCATTGTTGGGATTGTAACTCAAAATCAAAGTGAAGAGAAGTTAAATGAATATCTGGACGAGTTAGAGTTTCTGACTTATACTGCTGGCGGAGAAGTTATAAAACGCTTCACGCAAAAGATGGAACGTCCGAATCCTAAAACTTTTGTTGGAACTGGTAAAATAGACGAGATCAATCTTTTTGTAAAAGAGCACGGTGTTTCGACTTTGATCTTTGATGATGAATTGTCTCCTTCGCAACAAAAGAATATCTCTAAAATTATAGATTGTAAAATCCTAGATAGAACGCACTTAATTCTTGATATTTTTGCTCAAAGAGCTGAAACTTCTTATGCAAGAACTCAGGTTGAATTGGCACAATGCCAATATCTATTACCTAGACTTTCTGGAATGTGGACTCACCTTGAGCGTCAAAAAGGGGGTATCGGAATGCGTGGGCCTGGAGAGACTGAAATCGAGACAGATAGACGTATCGTTCGTGACCGTATTGCTTTATTGAAAGAGAAAATAAAAACTATCGATAAGCAAATGGGTGTGCAACGAAGTAATCGTGGTGCAATGGTTCGTGTGGCTTTAGTAGGATACACAAATGTTGGGAAATCAACATTAATGAATGCTATTGGAAAAAGCGATGTTTTTGTAGAAAATAAGCTGTTTGCTACATTAGATACAACAGTTCGTAAAGTAGTAATTAAAAATTTACCTTTCTTACTCTCTGATACAGTTGGTTTTATACGTAAGCTACCAACTCAATTAGTTGATTCGTTTAAGAGTACACTTGATGAGGTTCGTGAAGCAGATTTGTTATTACATATTGTAGATATCTCTCACCCAGATTTTGAAGATCATATTGCATCTGTCAATCAAACCTTATTAGATATTAAGGCTAATGATAAGCCGGTTATTATGGTTTTTAATAAAATAGATGCTTACAAGCATTTAACGATTGATGAGGATGATTTAATTACCGAGAAAACACCTAGACATTACACGTTAGAGGAGTGGAAGTCAACTTGGATGCATCGATTAGGTGAGCAAAACGCTTTGTTTATTTCGGCAACAAACAAAGAGAATTTCGAAGAATTTAGAGAGCGAGTATATGAGTCGGTTAGACAAATTCATATTACAAGATTTCCTTATAATAAATTTTTGTATCCTGATTATAAGGATGCAGTTGAAAAAGAAGATGAAGAATAAAAAAAAGCGCTTTAAAGCGCTTTTTTTTATGTTTTAAAATATGTAATTTATACCTAAACCAAAAACTTCTCTGGTTTGAAAACCTTGAAATGCATTGTCGTCATAAATTGCTTGAAATGATAAGTTAGTCGACAAGAATTTATTTATTTTCATTACAATATTTAAGGAGTAGTCAATATCGACATTTTGTGGGTCTTCGAGATAATTTGAATATAAGTTTAAAATGTTCTCTGCAGAAACATTTGTCATGATATCCAGCTTATAATATGCCGAAGCATAAAAACCTAATTCGTAACGCATCGTTTTGTTTGCTTTAACACCAAAATAAGACTCGTCTACGTATCCAATTTGAGAAGTGTAGTATTTGTCTACAAAAGTCATTTTAGAGGTTAGAGGGGCGAAATTTAGTTTTAAATTGTCGTGCTTCTTCCAGAAAATACCAGGACCAAAGGTGAGATACCCTGGAGACAAGAAATTGGTGTTTTCAGTTCGTATTTCGGCACCATTTACATCTTTACCATATACGTATCCTTTAGTGAATTGTGTTCTGAAATTTACAAAGAAGGAATAGTACCAATTACCAAATGCTCTTTTCCCATAAATAGAATTAATCTCTAATCGGTCATCGGTTTTTTTCTCAAAGTCTGAATTCTCCGTTTGTAAAATACCATATGAAGCTAGAATTTTGTTATCCCAACTAATGTCGTCTTTCTTGTAATTGATGTTGTAGTTAAGGCCTAAATTCCCTGAGATGTTATTCTCTCCTCCTGCAATCCAATTGTTGAAATTTGACTGATTAAAAAGGAATGAAATATTCCCTGTACTTTTCCATCCATTTGCTGTAGTATCGGATATGAATTTAACAGCTTTTTCGGTGTTCTTTACTAATTCTTTTTCGGTGTTTTGTGCCTGTACTAGCGAAAAGCTTGCTAGAAAGATTAAAAGGACTTGAAGACAATTTTTCATACGTTCCTTGTTTAGTGTTGATTAACACAAATATACTAAAAACCATGAAGTTGTTAAAAAAATCCTAATTTTAATTGTAAATTATTTCTTGCTCTCTTTGTATAAAGGCACGGCAGAACATGCTTCTCCATACATTATACTTCTGGCAAAAGGCTGTAAATAATGAGCAGCCAAAATATAAGCACGTGTAGGAACTGGTTTTTTAGAACAGCCTTTTATGATTACAGGTTTACTTTTGTATACTGAAAAATCGATATTACGTAGAATTTCTTCGTAAAGGCTAGAGTCTAGATCTTCTAGTGTGCCATCGACAATTTTTTTTGCAAATGGTGCTAATTGTACAGCTACGAGTATAGAAGCCCAAGCAGGAACTATTGCATCGGTACTACAATTAATAGCGACATAAGCGTCTTGGTATTGTGACCAATTATGATTTTTAAGGTGCTCGCGAAAGTCCTTTTCTTTCAAAAGAAATCCTTCGAGAAGCCATTGTGAAATGTCAATCTGAGCACGAAGTCCTTTTGGATAATAATCCTCAAGGTCAAAAACTTCTAAGGCGCTATTGGCAACTTTATTGATTATTTCTTCCATTATATTTTGTTTGCAGTATTTAGTCTCAGTAAAATTGTAATGACTGAGACTGAATACTGTATACTTTTTAAAGCATTCCTAATTCTAATTTAGCTTCTTCGCTCATTAAATCTTTGCTCCAAGGTGGATCAAAAGTTATCTCTACTTCAGCATCTTTTACGTTGTCTATAGATTTTACTTTTTCTTCAACTTCCCTTGGTAAACTTTCTGCTACTGGGCAGTTTGGCGATGTTAATGTCATTAAGATTTTTACTTCGTAATCAGTGTTTACCATTACGTCATATATTAATCCTAATTCGTATATATCTACAGGAATCTCAGGGTCGTAAATTGTTTTTAAGATTTTTACGATTGATTCTCCTAATTCGTTAGTATCTATTTCTTGTTCCATAATATAGTGTTATCTCTTTAGTCATATAGTTGTTTTAAGAAAATATAAATAAAATCTTAAATTGTATTATATGAGTTGTTTTTGTTTATTTTTTGTTTTTTGTATCGAATGCTAAGGCGTACATTTTAATGTTTTTTATCATCGAGACTAAGCCGTTTGCACGAGTTGCAGATAAATGTTCTTTCAAGCCAATTTCATCAATAAAATCTACATCCGCTTTTAAGATATCTTCTGCTTTTTGATTAGAGAAAGCTCTAATTAAGATTGCAATGATTCCTTTGGTTAAAATAGCATCGCTATCGGCTGTAAAAACAATCTTGTCACCATTCTGTTCTCCTTGAAGCCATACTTTAGACTGACAACCTTTAATCAAGTTCTCTTCAGTTTTGTATTCTTCTTTTATTAATGGTAGATTTTTTCCTAGTTCGATTATATACTCGTAACGTTGCATCCAGTCATCGAACATTGAGAATTCTTCGACTATTTCGTTTTGTATTTCTTTTATTGTCATGTTTTATTCTTGAGTAAAAGCAACTAATAAAGTCACTAGTTTTTCTATTTCTGCTGGAGGAAAACCATCGTCAAAACCATTGGTTTCGTATTTTTTTCCATTTTTTATTATTCTTAAATTCGCAACGGCAGCTCCGTCATAAAAGCGCTTTTCGGTTGGTGCTTTAAGTTGCGGAATGCTTTCTAAATTTATTTTTTTTAATTCAGAGACGATTCTTGCCCAATGTGCTCCACTGATTTTGTTTGTAACAGCTTCCTCACCTCTGGCTTTGGTAATCGATACCATCTGATTTTTAACTACTACCTTTTGGTAATAACCACGAGAAACAGCAGAATATACTATCTCTACAGTGTTCATGTCTACATTTTTCTGGCTTGCACAACTGCTTCCAATAAAAAGTGTCAGAAATAATAATGATAGTATTTTCATAGTTTTGGTTAGATTAAGATAACATTGTTTTGGCTTTTTTAACTGCTTCGACCATTAAATCAATTTCTTCTTTTGTATTGTAAAAAGAAAAAGAAGCTCTTACAGTTCCAGGGATTCCAAAATAATTCATTATTGGTTGTGTACAATGGTGACCAGTACGTACTGCAATTCCTAATTTATCAATTATTGAACCAATGTCAAAAGGATGAATTCCATTGATATTAAATGATATAACTGAAGCTTTTTCTTTACCAGTTCCGTAGATTTTTAAACCTTCAATTTCAAGTAATTGTTTAGTAGCATGTGCTAGTAATTCTTTTTCTTGTTGTTGAATGTTCTCAAAACCTATACTATTCATGTAGTCTACCGCAGTTCCTAGCACAATTCCCCCCGCTATATTTGGAGTTCCTGCTTCAAACTTGTGTGGTAAATCAGCATAAGTGGTTTTTTCGAAAGTAACTTCTTTTATCATTTCACCACCACCTTGATAAGGAGGTAATTTGTTTAACCAGCTTTCTTTTCCGTATAAAATACCTGTTCCTGTTGGTCCACACATTTTGTGGCCTGAAAAAGCATAAAAGTCACAATCTAAATCCAATACGTCTGGTTTTAAATGTGGTACGGCTTGTGCGCCGTCAATTAAAACGGCTGCGCCTACAGCATGCGCTTTCTCAATCATATGTTTTATAGGATTGATGGTTCCCAATGCATTAGAAATATGATTTACAGTAACGATTTTTGTTTTTTCTGATAACAACGATTCGTATTCGCTTATGATAAGCTCTCCGTCTTGATTCATAGGAATCACTTTCAGAATAGCGCCTGTTTTCTCACATAACATTTGCCAAGGCACAATATTACTATGATGCTCTAATGCTGAAACGATTACTTCGTCTCCTGGTTTTAATATAGCAGCAAAACCGTTTGCAACTAAATTGATTCCGTGCGTTGTACCTGAAGTAAATAATACTTCGTGTAAATGTTTGGCATTTATATGATGTTGGATTTTTACTCTTGAAATTTCGTAAGCATCTGTTGCTAACTGGCTTAAAGTGTGTACTCCTCGGTGTATGTTTGCATTAATTTCTTGGTAATATTTTGAAATAGCATCAATCACAACTTGTGGTTTTTGTGATGTAGCTCCATTGTCAAAATATACCAAAGGTTTCCCATTTACTTTTTCTGAAAGTATCGGAAACTCTGCTCTTATTTTATGAATATCTAGCATATCTTATTTAGAAAAATTCTACGTACAAAAGTACTAAAACTAAATTGGTTTATCCAGTAATTGATAAATTTCCTTTTTCCTTTTAGATAATCCTATAAAAAACTATATTGTTTTGCATATTTGATATTTTTATGCTTCTTGTCTTTGATTTTGAGTGTTTTAAAAGTTAATTTGTGAAAAAATTATGGTTATATTGCAGTGTATATAAATCGGTACTAATATGAAAAAAATCTTAAAATTACTTGTTCTTCTTCTGGTTGTCATAATTATTTATTTCAGATTTACTACTTATCCCAAACTTGATTTAATTTCTGGCTTCACCTCAAAAAGTATTGCTTCGTGTCATTTTATAGATAATCGGACTCTGGAATCAATAGAACAAGGAGATAATGATATTCCTTTGCTTAACTTGGCAACTAGTAAGATTAATGAAGAAGGGAAATTTGCAATATCTAATGTTTATGGGTTAAAAGAACGTAAAGCAATTTATAGAGAGGGGATTGGCGCTACTTTAATTAATGATAATTTCGATACATCTAAACCGTACTTGGTTCCCAAAAGAACAAAATTGGTTAACGATTTGCCTTTTCCTTATGGAGATAAAGAACCTAAAGATACTGTGTTCGCTACTGTTGATTATGCCAAATTAGAAAAAGCGGTTGTAAATGCATTTGATGTGGCGGGTGAAAAAAATAAAAGAACAAGATCTGTTTTAGTATTGTATAAAGACAAACTGATAGCTGAAAAATATGATACAGGATTTTCTAAAAACAGCAAGTTACTCGGATGGTCTATGACCAAAAGTATAACAGGAACAATGTTTGGTGTGCTTCAAAAACAAAAGAAATTTGATATTTATAAACCTGCTCCAATTGCTGAATGGCAAAATGATGAACGCAAAATAATAACTACTAACGATTTGCTTCATATGAATTCTGGTTTAGAATGGGTAGAGAATTACAATACGATTTGTGATGCAACCATTATGCTTTTCGAATCAGAAGATATGGCAAAAGTACAACTAGAAAAGCCGGCTTTGTTTAAACCTGATACACATTGGAATTACTCTTCGGGCACAAGTAATTTGTTGTCCGCTATTTTGAGAAAGCAATTTAAGACACATCAGGAATATCTTGATTTTTGGTATGCTGCTTTGATAGATAAAATCGGAATGAATTCTACTGTTATTGAAACTGATATGGTTGGGAATTATGTGGGGTCTTCTTATGCTTGGGCTACTACTAGAGATTGGTCTAAATTCGGTTTGTTGTATTTGCATAAAGGTAACTGGCAAGGAGAGCAAATTCTTGATGAAAGTTGGGTGAAATATGTATCTACTCCAACCAATACTTCAAAAGGGGATTATGGTGCTCAATTTTGGCTTAATGCAGGCGGTAAGTACAAAGACGCTCCTAAGGATATGTTTTATTGTAGCGGATTTCAAGGACAAAAAGTGTTTATTATTCCGTCTCTAGATTTAGTGATAGTAAGAATGGGTTTAACGGATGATCTTGATTTTAATTTTAATACTTTTTTGAAGGAGATAGTTTCTTCTATTAAGTAGATAATTTAATCGAAAAGTTCATTTAACTCATTGACGATGTTGGTTTTTTATGGAAAATTACCGCAAAGTTCACAAAGTCCAGTTGATTTGTTGTTGTAGTTAAGTTTTATGAAAAATTTAATCGCAAAGTTCGCTAAGTAGGGCTGAGTCATTATTATAGATAAGTTTTATGTGAAATTACCGCAAAGTTCGCAAAGTGAAGAAATCGCAAAGTGCGCTAAGTCCAGTTGACTTATTGTTGTAGTTAAGTTTTTTATAAAAAAAAGTCCGCAAAGCATATAAACTTTGCGGACTTTGCGAAAACCCTCGCGAACTTTGCGGTCAAATTTTCACAAGACTTTCGGTTAAATTTTTCATAAATCAATTCCCCTTTTCACGCCTAATTTACTAGCTCATTGTAGGGTTAAGTTTTTTATAAAAAAAAGACCGCAAAGCATATAAACTTTGCGGACTTTGCGAAAACCCTCACGAACTTTGCGGTTAAATTTTCACAAGACTTTCGGTTAAATTTTTCATAAATCAATTCTCCTTTTCACGCCTAATTTACTAGCTCATTGTAGGGTTAAGTTTTTTATAAAAAAAAGACCGCAAAGCATATAAACTTTGCGGTCTTTGCGTAACCCTCGCGAACTTTGCGATTATGTATTATAAATCAAAACCCATTTTCACGCCTAATTTGCTAGCGATAATTGTGGTGATTCGTTTTTTTAATTCTGGTATTTTGATGCTTTCGATAACGGCATTTGAGAATGCATACATTAGTAAAGCTTTTGCTTCTTTTTGAGGAATTCCACGTGATTGCATGTAGAACATAGCTGTTTCATCTAGTTGTCCAATTGTACAACCGTGAGAACATTTAACATCATCTGCAAAAATCTCTAGTTGTGGTTTAGCATTTATACTTGCTTTATCACTTAATAAGATATTGTTACTTTTTTGGAATGCATTTGTTTTTTGAGCTATTTTTTCAACCAATACTTTTCCATTAAAAACTCCTACCGAACGGTCTGTGAAGATTCCTTTGTAATCTTGGAAGCTTTCGCAATTTGGAGTAGAATGTTTAACTAATGTATAGTGATCTACGTGTTGTTTCTCACCTATAATAGTTATTCCGTTTAATGTACTTGTTAGTCTTTCACCAAAGTGATAAAAATTCAAGTTGTTACGAGTTAAATTTCCACCAAATGAAAACGTGTGAACCGATGCATGACTTTCTTGTTGTTGTGAAACGTAAGTATTGTCAATTAAATTAGCTTCGCTATTGTCATTTTGGATTTTGTAATAATCGATAATGGCACGTTTTTGAGCAAAAATCTCGGTAACTGAATTAGTTAAAACAGGATTTTCGTTTAAGCTCTGGTGACGCTCAATAATTTGTACGTGAGAATTCTCTCCTACAATTACTAAGTTTCTTGGTTGAACCATTAGTGCTGTTTCAGTTCCTGTTGAGAAATACATAATCTCGATAGGTTTATCAGCAACTTTCTTTTTTGGAATATTGATATACGCTCCTTCAATAGCAAATGCTGTATTTAGAGAAGTTAAACTATCTTCTGTATTAGCAATTTGATTGAAGTATTTATCAATTATCATTTTATACTTAGGTTTGGTCAATGCCGAAGACATTAAGCAAACGTCGATTCCATCATGAGTTGTAGAAGATAAATGCGAACTAAAAACACCATCAATAAATACTACTTTATAGGTGTCTATTTCATGTATAAAATATTTTTTTACATGATTAAATTCGATTGCATTTTCTTGTTTTGGAAATACGGAAAAGTCATTTTTTAAGATGGCATTTAACGATGTATATTTCCAAGCTTCTTCTTTTTTGGTTGGAAAACCTTTATTCTCGAAGTTTTTTATCGCTTGTGTTCTGATTTCGTGAAGGTCTGTATGGACATCTACACGTTCTTCAAAAGCCATAAAAGACGATACTAATTTTTCTTTTAAATCCATTTTTAATTTTTAGTCTTAAAGTCGCATGTCTTAAAGTCTTAATGTCAAGTGCCCTTATGGTAATTTTTGACTTTTAAACTCTACGGCTAGATTCTAAGTATTTAATGAAACCACTTAATAATTTCGATATTTCGGTTACCGACTCTAATAAAGTTTCAAATTCTTTTTTTTAATGTATTCTAAATCAAAAGCTAAATATAATTGAGAACGAACTTCTCCTGCTGAAGCTTTTGCTACGTATAAGAAATAGACAAACTCTTTGTCTGTATTTCTTTCAAAACCTTATGCTATATTTGATGATATAGAGATTGTTGCTCGTCTAATTTGTCTAACAAAATCAAAGTCTTTCTTGAAGTTAGAGTTTTCGGTAATTTGGTAAATTCTTTTGTTGAGGATTCTTGATTTTTGCCAAGAATTAATTTCTTCGAAAGAGTTAAATTTACTCATAATCTTCTTTTGACTTTATGACTTTCGACTTTAAAAACTAATTTAGTTCTCCGCTTTAATCCAGTCGTATCCTTTTTCTTCAAGCTCGTAAGCAAGTTCTTTTCCTCCCGATTTTACAATTTTACCATTGTAAAGAACGTGAACAAAATCAGGAACGATATAATCTAATAAACGTTGGTAGTGTGTGATAACTATAATTGCATTTTTGTCGCTTTTTAGTTTGTTTACACCGTTAGCAACAATTCTTAATGCATCGATATCAAGACCTGAGTCAGTTTCGTCAAGGATTGCTAATTTTGGCTCCAACATAGCCATTTGAAAAATTTCATTACGTTTTTTCTCTCCACCTGAGAATCCTTCGTTAAGAGAACGTGATAAAAATTTACGATCGATTTCTAATAATTCTGATTTCTCACGAATTACTTTTAGCATTTCGTTAGCCGGCATTTCTTCTTGACCGTTTGCTTTACGAGTTTCGTTGATTGCAGTTCTCATAAAGTTAGTTACGCTAACTCCTGGGATTTCTACTGGATATTGAAATGAAAGAAAAACACCTTTGTGTGCTCTTTCTTCTGGTGCTAAATCAGCTAAATCTTCTCCGTCAAGGAAAACGTCACCTTGTGTTACTTCATAGTTTTCGTTTCCAGCAATTACTGCTGAAAGAGTACTTTTTCCAGAACCATTTGGTCCCATGATGGCATGTACTTCGCCAGCTTTAACTTCTATGTTTATTCCTTTAAGGATTTCTTTGTCACCAATTGAGGCGTGAAGGTTTTTTATACTTAACATATTATTTTTGTTTAAAATTTAAAGTTCCAAGTTCTTTGTTTTATTAAGAATGGCTACTTTAAAATTTTTCTTGTTTAAACTATTTATTTTCAATTTAGGTTATAGTGAACAGTTTCTATTATGAAGTAAAAAGTATGTTTTGTAGACTTTAAACCTGAAACTTTAAACGTTTTAACCCACAGAACCTTCCAAAGAAATTTCTAATAATTTTTGTGCTTCTACAGCAAATTCCATCGGCAATTTATTTAAAACATCTTTACTAAATCCGTTTACGATTAATGCAATTGCTTTTTCAGTTGGAATTCCACGTTGGTTACAGTAAAATACTTGGTCTTCACCAATTTTACTTGTTGTAGCTTCGTGTTCTATTTTTGCAGAAGGGTTTTTGCTTTCGATATAAGGGAAAGTATGTGCGCCACAATTGTTCCCCATTAAAAGGGAATCACATTGCGAAAAGTTTCTTGCATTATCTGCACGAGCACTTATTTGTACTAATCCACGGTAGCTATTTTGTGATTTTCCAGCCGAAATACCTTTAGATATGATAGTTGATTTAGTGTTTTTTCCTAAATGAATCATTTTAGTTCCAGTATCTGCTTGTTGGAAGTTATTGGTAACAGCAATTGAATAAAATTCACCTACTGAATTGTCTCCTTTTAATACACAAGAAGGGTATTTCCAAGTTACAGCAGAACCAGTTTCTACTTGAGTCCATGAAATTTTTGCGTTAGTTTCGCATAAACCTCTTTTGGTCACGAAATTAAAAACTCCACCTTTTCCTTCTTTGTTACCTGGGTACCAATTTTGAACTGTTGAGTATTTAATCTCTGCATCGTCAAGAGCAATTAGCTCTACAACAGCAGCGTGTAATTGGTTTTCATCACGACTTGGTGCAGTACATCCTTCTAAGTAAGATACATAACTTCCTTCGTCAGCAATAACTAATGTTCTTTCGAATTGACCAGTTCCTGCTTGATTGATTCGGAAATAAGTAGAAAGTTCCATTGGACAACGAACTCCTTTTGGAATATAACAGAATGATCCATCAGAGAAAACTGCAGAATTTAATGCTGCGTAAAAATTATCTTTTTGTGGTACAACTGTTCCGAGATATTTACGAACTAATTCAGGATGTTCTTTTATTGCTTCAGAAATCGGACAGAAAATAATTCCTTTTTCTCCTAATGTCTTTTTGAAAGTAGTAGCAACAGAAACAGAGTCAACTACGATATCCATAGCGACATTGTTCATCATTTTTTGTTCGTCGACAGAGATTCCTAACTTTTTGTACATTTCTAGAAGTTCTGGATCGACATCGTCTAATGTTTTATTTGGATCTACTTGTTTTGGAGCAGAGTAGTAAGAGATAGCCTGAAAATCGGGTTTTTGATAATGTACATTTGCCCATTCTGGTTCAATCATTTCTTGCCATGCACGAAAAGCCTCAATACGCCAGTCGGTCATCCATTGTGGTTCTTCTTTTTTTAGAGAAATGGCACGAACAATATCTTCGTTTAGCCCAATAGGAAACGTTTCCGATTCTATATCTGTATAAAATCCGTATTCGTATTCTTTAGTTTCGAGTTCGATTTTTAAATCGTCTTCAGTGTATTTACTCATTGTATAAATTTAAAGATTGAAAAACTCAAATTTTGAATAATGCTTTTGAAATTTTTTAATCATTTATTTGATTCGAATTTTCGAATTTAATCCTTCTATAAAGTGTTTCAGTTTTTTAAAGAATTCGTTTTAGATTATTTGTCGATTTTGTAAACCTTAAATAATTTAATTTTAAAATTCTTTAACTGATTTATAGAGAAAAAGATTCACCACAACCACAAGTTCTACTCGCGTTTGGATTATTAAATACAAAACCTTTTCCGTTTAATCCACCTGAAAACTCTAATATTGTTCCAGCTAAATATAGAAATGATTTTTTTTCGACAGCAATAGTTATGTCGTTATCTATGAATATTTTATCGTCGTCCCCTTTGGTTTTGTCAAATTTTAAGTCGTATGATAAACCGGAGCACCCACCACTTTTCACGCCTACTCTTACGTAGTCATGTGCGGCATCAAAACCATCGTCTTTCATTAAGTCGATAATTTTCTTTTTGGCAGAATCAGAAACCTTTATCATTGTTATATAGATTATTGTCTAAATTGTTCGCAAAGATAATATATAAAAACCTTTTTCCATAGCGGTTCACATTATTATAACAAATGTTAAAATAGATAATACTTATTTAGGATAGTGAATTTGTAAGACATTGTTTCAGGCTAAGAAATAGATTTTCTAATTTTTAAGTTAAAAACACTAGTTAGTATTGTTTATTTATTAAGTAAAAACACGTATTTATACGTAGTAATTAATGATTGGAGTAGGATACTTTTGCAAAAAAAAACACGGTGTAAGCATGAGAGAAAAAGGTCTAAATAATTGGTTGAAATTTTTTGTAATAGTATTGATTTCTGGCTTGGGTGTTGCTTTTGTTGTCAAGAATGATTCGGATGAACTTGCTGAAAACGATACAAAGGCTTTAGAGAATACAACAAACGTAGGTAAGGTAAATCAGAAAGACAGCAACAAACAAAACATATTAGATTCTTTAACCTCTCTGAAATTAGATTATGATGTTGCAATTTTAGAAAAAACCGCATTATCAGAACAATTAGAGTTAGAGAGGAAAAATGTCGAAAATTTAATGGAAATTGTTAAGGCTTCAGAAAAACCTTCTTCTTCTCAAATTGAAGTTTACAGGAAACAACTTTTGGGATTGAAAAGTATGTTGAATGCTAAAGTTTTAGAAATCAATCAACTTAAAAATCATAATAAAAAATTATTGACAGAGATTGAAGGCCAAAATGTTAGAATAGATAAGAATAAGCGAGTATACGATACATTGGTGTCAAAACAAAAAGAACTTGAATCGACTTTAAAAACTGCTTCAAAATTAACTTTAAGTAATTTTAAGGTTGTAGCATTAAGAGATAAAAGATCAGGAGAAGAATTAGAAACGAATAAAGGAAGCAAGGCCGAAAAGCTGAAAGCTAGTTTCTCTATTAATGGAAATTCTATTGCTAAAACAGGAAAGAAAGTTTTTTATGTTCAAGTTTTAGATCAGGATAATTTTGTTCTTGGTGAGAATAAACTAATTGAGTTTGATGAGAATTCGGCTTTGGTTTATAGTTTTATAGTTGCTGTAGATTTTCAACACAAGCCTGTTTCTGTTTATGGAATTTTAAATACAAGAGGCAGGAAGTTTCAAAAAGGAGTTTATTTTGTTAACTTTTTTGATAAAGACGAACTTGTGGGAACGGCTTCGATAGTGTTGGGATAATTTTGATCCCTGTTTTTTAGTAAAAGGGATTTTGATTTCCTAGCTTTGTTTTATCTTATAAATTGATATACAATGAAGCTTTACCCAATAGAATCAGGAAATTTTAAATTAGATGGAGGTGCCATGTTTGGTGTTGTGCCTAAAACAATTTGGAATAAAACGAATCCTGCCGACGCAAATAATTTGATTGATATTGCTGCAAGATGTTTGCTTATCGAAGATGGCGACCGACTTATTTTGATTGATACAGGAATGGGAGATAAACAGTCAGAAAAGTTTTTTGGCTATTATTCGCTTTGGGGAAATCATTCGATAGATAAATCGTTGGCAAAATATGGTTTTCATCGTGATGATATAACAGATATATTCATGACTCATTTGCATTTTGACCATTGCGGTGGAAGTGTACAGTGGAATTCTGATAAAACGGGTTATGAACCAGCTTTTAAAAATGCTAAATATTGGAGTAACGACAGTCACTGGGATTGGGCAATAAAACCGAATGCTCGTGAGAAAGCTTCTTTTTTGTCTGAAAATATTTTGCCAATGCAAGAAAGTGGACAATTGAATTTTATAAAAAGACCCGAAACAGATTTTCTTTCAACGTCTGAACTTGGTTTCGGAATTTTCTTTGCCGATGGACATACCGAAAAGCAAATGATTCCGCACATCCAGTATCAAGATAAAACGATTGTTTTTTGTGCCGATTTATTGGCAACAGCTGGACATATTCCGTTGCCCTATGTTATGGGATATGATACAAGACCATTATTGACGATGCCTGAAAAATCAAAATTTCTGAACGCAGCAGCTGATAATAATTACTATTTATTTCTAGAACATGATGCACATAACCAGATAATAACAGTAGAGCATACTGAAAAAGGAGTTCGATTAAAGAATGTTTTTATTTGTGAAGAGATTTTTTAATGTAACTATTAAATATTAAAAAAATCCCGTTTTCAAACTTTGAAAACGGGATTTTTTTATTATGTTTTTTGTTTTTATTAATTGGATTTAAACTTCCATACCTGACCAACAGTTTCTCCTCCTTTATTGTCTTTTACAATAACTCTCCAAAAATATTCTTTTGTAGGTTCTAATGTTACATCAAGTACCTTTGCTGCTATGTTTTCAGCTATTTTTTTGGTAGGTGGGTTTGTAGTTCCGAAATAGACATCATAAGTTAGAATATCTGTTGCATCAACATCTGTTGCATCCCATTTTAAGGAAGCAGTAGCAGTGCTCAGAGTGCTGTTTAAGGTTGGATGCAGTAAACTTGGTGCAAAAGGTAAATGATTTACCACAGCATCTCCCGCGGTATAAAATTTGTAAACTGTAGAATAAGCACTTGCTAATCCTTTGTTATCAAATGCTTTTATCCTCCAATAATAGGCTGTGTTTTTGTCTAATACAAGCGAGGTGTTATTATCGGCTCCTTCAAAATTTTTATCAATTTTAGCAAAAGTATTGTCTTTTGAAATTTGAATTTGATAGGTTATAGCGTCATTGTTTGCATCTGTAGCTTTGTCCCATTTAAAAGAAACGGTATTGTCTACGCACAATTTATTATCAGCAGGACTAGTTAAAGCTGGTACAGTAGGTGCTACGTTTACAACTCCTGGAGTTACAGGATCGTCTTCACCACCGCCACCGCAAGAAATAAACAAAATACTGATGATTGATAAGTATATTAAATTTTTCATTTTTATTTTTTTATAATTTTAATGTATTCTGGAGTGTCTAAATAGATTTTAACAGCATAAATTCCAGAAGCTTGGTTTTCGATATTTAAATATGCTTTTCCATCTTCGATGTTATAATTTTTAGTAGAAACCAATTGACCTCCGAAATTGTAAACTTCTATTTTGATTTCCTTTTTATTCGTTGGGACATCGATTTCAAAATTTCCAGATGTTGGATTGGGATAAGCAGCTAAACTTCTTATAGCATCCAATGACGTAATTCTTTTAGAAAATACACCTTCACAAACTTTAGCTGTTGCTACTTCTATTAAGCCACCTTTGTTTAAATCTAAAGAGAAATTAGGATCGGTTGTCTGAAACTGCGCTTGACCATCTACAAAAACGGTGAAAGGCGCTGTTCCTGCTGTAATTTCAACATCAACTTTTCTAGCGGTTATGTTGGATGTTCCAGAAATGGTTGTTGCCTTGGCGATACTAACATTAAAGCTTTGTTCGTATTTTTCTCCAGCTATTGAGATAATAATATTGTAAGCTCCAGGGCTAAGGTTAGAAGCAGTTAAAGTGTTGTTTGTAAAAGTGTATGGTTTTCCATTTATACTAGCGGTGTAAGGTAACTTAGCATTTGCTGTTATACTAATTTCACCGTTGTTTTCGTTAACGCAAGATTCTCCTTTTGACTCAATAGTATAGTTATTTGAAGGAAGGCTAAAATCGCATTGAGTGTTATAACTAGCGCTTGCGTCTTTATATTTAGCCCAAGTATTATTAGAGTATGTAACGTCATCAACTGTTATGCAAGATAAATTAGGGTTGTTGGCAAAACTGTTATAATAAGAATTATTAAATTTAGCATTGCCTCCATTCTTTATGTTTAGTTTCATTAAGTCATTACTACTACAAATAAGTTGTTTTAAATTAGGATTACTTGAAAAGTCTAAAGATGTTAACATATTATCAGAAACATATGCGATTTCTAATAATGGATTCTTGCTGAAATCTATATTAGTTAGGCTCATACGTTCACCATGCAATTGCTTTAAATTTGGCAATGCCTTAGTCTCTAAATAGTTTATATCATTGTTTCCACAGAATAATTTTTCTAATTGAGGATGTTTAGTAAGGTCTAAGGTTTTTAGTAAATTAGCTTCGCAGTTAAGGTATGTTAGTTTTTTGTTTGCCGTAAAATCAATCGTTGTTAGGTTGTTGTAGCCTACTGATATAGAGGTTAAATTTATATTATTTGATAGATCAAAACCTTTAATGTTTTTATTTTGACTAGCATTTAAATATTCTAATGCGATATTTTTTGAAAGATCCAAGCTTGTTAGTGTACTCTGACTTGAATTTTCATTATTACTACCAGCCGCTGAACAATGTAAGTTCGTCAAGGCTAAATTTTTAGTAACATCTAAAGTTGTTAATTTATTATAAGTGACATTTAGCTCTGTTAAAGCTAAGTTTTTAGCAACATCTATGTTTGTTAATTTGTTATAAGAGACATTTACCTTTGTTAAAGCTAAGTTTTTAGAAATATCTAAAGTTGTTAATTTATTATAATAGACATTTAGCTCTGTTAAAGCTAGGTTTTTAGAAACATCTAAGCTTGTTAATTCGTTTTGTTCACAATTTAATACTTTTAATTTTAGGTTTTTAGAAACATCAATACTAGTTAGCTTACCTTTTCCATTGTAAGGTAATTTTAGATTTTCAAGAGCTATAAAATCTTGTATTCCTGTTAAGTCTTTGATTTCTAAGTTGGTGTAATAATCGCTTAGGTCTAATGTTGTAATGGTGTTAATTGCACGAGTAAGTACTTTACCGTCTTCAACTCCGTCAATCCCTTTTTTAATTAAAGATTTCTCAAAATTTGCATCGGGAATTAATGTGTATTCAGGTGTTGAACAAATTGACTCAGAGAATTTCGCAACAGGATCTTTTCTTTTTATCCAATTGGTATTAGCATAAGCAACATCATCAACAAGTACACAAGTTAAACTAGGGTTTGCAGTAAGTGATAACTTGTCTGATTTTATAAGGGTATTTTTCCCGTTCTTCAAATTTACTTCCTTTAAGGTTGGATTATGACTAGCGTCAAATTGTATTAATGCTATATTTTTGGAAACGTCTAGTGTTTCTAAAGCATTATATTGGCATTCTAAGTAAATTAAATTTAGATTTTTAGATAAATTTAAAGTCGTTAGGTCGTTACTATAGCATTCTAAACGTCTTAACTTTGTGTTGTTAGAAAGATCAAGGTATGTTATTTGATTTTGAATACAGTCAATTGTTTCTAAATAAATGTTTTTAGAGGTGTCTATTGTGGTCAGTTTGTTTGTATAACAACTTAAATTGACTAAGTTAATGTTTTTGTTAATGTCTAAAGAGGTTAATCCATTTCCACCACAACTTAAATACCTTAAATTGATCTGTTTACTAACATCGATAGTTTTTAGATTATTATAGTAGCAAGATAGGTCGGTTAATGCTAAATTGTTTGAAATATCTAGAGTAGCTAAAGAATTCCAGCCACAATTAAGCGATTCTAAAGCTGTATTTTTAGAGATATCTATGCTTGTTAATTTATTTGAAGAAACTTCCAGTGTAGTTAATGCAGTAAAATCTTGAATTCCTGTAAGATCTGAAATGTTGCTACCTGAAATATATAAGGTTCTTAATGATTTAATGTCGCTAGTCAATACTTTTCCATCTACTTCTCCAGAATCGAATCCCATGGAAATTAATTTTTTTTCGAAATTCACGTCTGGAATCAAAGTGTATTGTACGGGAACATCTGCAATATCTACAACAGATACATTGTCAACCAAAATTTCAGAATTAAGTGTTCCTGTTGTCCAGATATCTACTTCTATGTTTTCTGATATTTTTGAAGTGTATTCAAACTCAATTTTTCTCCATTCTGTGGTAGAAAAAGTAACATCAGATTTTTGAGTTACTTTCTCCTTAAAAGTGCCTGGTTTGTGATACAGGCTTAAATCGATAGAAGAAAATGTTCCTTTTACAGTTTTGTGGTATACTGTTACACGATAGGTTTTGTTTGCTTGTATAGGAAAATATTCGCTATTAATATACGTGAAAGTTCCGCTGGCAACCATCATGTTAGTACTTGATTTTCCGTTTTGTGCGATTGTACTTTGTGAAACAAAGCCACTAAAGAAAGGGTACCAGTTATTTGGTTGATTGGAAGAAGTCCAGGTTTCGAAATTCCCATTGGGAACTAAGTTCGTCTGTGCATGAATTGTAAAATTTGCCAATAACAGCAATAAAAGTAGTTTTGTTTTCATAGATTTAGTTTACGATTTGAACTTGCAATGATACGAAAATACAAATTATTTCTTGTTAAATTTTTATTTATCAGGTAGCAATTAAATTCATTTATCTTCATTTCTAAAGAATGATTATATTTGAACGGTTTCTAGTTTGATAAAAAAAGATTGAAGAAGATTCCTAACAGTGTGTTAATCTGTCTTTTTTTTGTAACAAAAAATCATAAATTAGACCCGTATTTTAACTTTTATTAAATTTATTATAAATGAATAGTATCAAGCCTATTTACATGTCTGCTTTTGCGCTAATGGTTTTAGCAGGTTGTGGCGCTACAAAACAAGCATCAATTACAACACCTCCAGTTGTTGAAATTGCTCCTGCAATTATTAAAAAAAATGCTCCCCTTACAGAGAATGAATTGAAAAGATGGAGTCATCTGGATTTAGTAAAAGATACTATTCCGGGGATGAGTGTTGATAAGGCGTATGCCGAATTGTTAAAAGATAAAAAAGGAGTAAAAGTAATAGTAGGAATTGTTGATTCAGGTGTTGATATTGAACACGAGGATTTACAAGGGAAAATCTGGACTAATGCAAAAGAAATTCCTGGTAATGGAATCGATGATGATAAAAATGGTTATATCGATGATGTTCATGGTTGGAACTTTCTTGGTGATGCTGTAAGTGAGAATTTAGAACTTACTCGTATTGTAAAGAAAGGTGATGATGGATCTCCTCAATACAAAGATGCATTGGCGATGTACAATGAAAAGTATGAAAAGGCATTGCAAGAGAAACAAATGATTGATTTTTATCTGGATGCAAATAAATCGATAAAAGATTATTTAAAGAAAGATAAATATACACTTGAAGATCTTAGTGTTATTACTTCAGTTGATCGAGCTATAATTAATAGTAAGAATGTAATGGCTCAAATTTTAACTAATGCAGGTCCTGACTTTGAAGCTGGCTTAGAGGAGTATAGAGAATATGTTTACGATCAGTTAAATTTTAATTTGAATAAAGAATTTGATGGGCGTAAAATTGTAGGAGATAATCCAGAGGATATTAAAGATACTCGCTACGGTAATAATAATGTTATTGGGCCAGTTAAAGATAAAGCATTACACGGAACTCACGTAGCAGGTATTGTAGCTCAATTGCGTCATAATAATTTAGGTGGAGATGGTGTTGCTAATAATGTTGAGATTTTGGCAGTGAGAGCTGTTCCAGATGGAGATGAGTACGATAAAGATATTGCATTGGCAATTCGTTATGCTGTAGATAATGGAGCAAAAGTAATCAACGGAAGTTTTGGAAAGAGTTTTTCTCCTCATAAACAATGGGTTTACGATGCTATAAAATATGCTGCTAAAAAAGATGTTCTAATTGTGCATGCAGCTGGAAATGATGGATACAATATTGATATTGAGAAAAATATTAATTATCCAAATGACTCTGAAGACAACATTAAAGAATTTGCAGATAACTTAATTACAATTGGTGCAATAAACAAAGTATATGGAGAAAAGGTAGTTGCTAGTTTTTCTAACTTTGGAAAAATAAACGTTGATGTTTTTGCGCCAGGTGAAGAAATCTATGCAACAATTCCAAATAACAAATACAAGTATTTGCAAGGAACTTCGATGGCAGCGCCAAACGCAGCTGGGGTTGCGGCTTTAATTCGTTCGTATTACCCAGGATTAACTGCTCCGCAGGTAAAACATATTTTAATGAATTCTGGGGTTTTACTTCCTGAGATGGTGTTTTTAGGTGAAAATCCAAACCCAGAAGAAAAACCAGTAGCGGTTTCTTCGGCTGAATCATCTAAAACACGTAGAATGGTGAATGCTTATAATGCATTATTGATGGCAGAAAAAATGTCAAAAAAATAAATTGTAAAGAATATTAATCCGATGGAAGGGTGGCAACCCTTCCATTTTTTATTATATAGACCATGCGTAAAATTATATTACTTTCTTTTTTGAGCCTTAGTTTTGGTTCTCTGGTTGCCCAAAATGCTCCTTATTGGCAACAACATGTTGATTATAAAATGGATGTATCGATGGATGTAAAAAACTATTTATACAAAGGAAAACAAGAATTGGAATACACCAATAATTCGCCAGATACGTTGCGAAAAGTTTTTTATCATTTGTTTTTTAATGCGTTTCAACCTGGAAGCGAGATGGATGCAAGAGTCCAAACGATTAAAGACCCAGATGGGAGAATGATAAATAAGATAAAAGTTGACGGTAAGGATGTTAAGGAAAGCCGTATGAAAACTTTAAAGCCTAATGAAATGGGGTATCTTAATATCACTAATTTCAAGCAAGATGGGGTAACAGCTGTAACAAGAACTTCGGGGACAATTATGGAAGTTACTTTGGCTAAACCAATTTTACCAAACTCAAAAACTACTTTTACATTAGAATTTGATGGACAGGTTCCAGTACAAATTCGTCGTGCAGGAAGAAATAATACAGAAGGTGTTGCTTTGTCAATGTCGCAATGGTATCCTAAATTAGCCGAATTTGATTTCGAGGGCTGGCATGCAGATCCATATATCGCAAGAGAATTTCATGGTGTTTGGGGGAATTTTGATGTAAAAATTACAATCGATAAGGACTATACAATAGGTGGTTCAGGATATTTACAGAACAAAAACGAAATTGGTCACGGATATCAAGACACTGGAGTTACTGTAGTTTATCCTAAAAAGGCAAAAACACTTACATGGCATTTTGTAGCGCCAATGGTACATGATTTTACTTGGGCTGCTGATAATGAATATATTCATGATATAGTAAAAGGACCAAATGATGTTGATTTGCATTTCTTTTACAAAAACAATCCGAAAATTATTGAGAATTGGAAAAATCTACAGCCATTAATGGTTAAAGTAATGGATTTTTATAATCATAAAATTGGACCATATCCGTACAAACAATATTCATTTATTCAAGGTGGAGATGGAGGAATGGAGTATGCAATGTGTACTTTGATGTTGGGTAACGGAACTTTAAAAGGAATGTTAGGTACAGCAACACATGAATTAGGACATGCTTGGTTTCAACATGTTTTGGCTTCAAATGAGTCTAAGCACCCATGGATGGATGAAGGTTTTACAACTTATGTAGAAGATATGGCGTTGAATGAATTAGAGGGGGATAAAAAAGAAGTAAACCCATTTAAAGGAAATTATGCAGCGTATTACAATTTAGTTGCATCTGGTAAAGAGCAGCCACAAACTACACACGGTGACCGTTATGATGAAAATAGACCCTATAGTATCTCATCTTATGTAAAAGGAAGTATCTTTCTTTCGCAGTTGGCTTATGTAATTGGTCAGGATAATTTAGATGCTACGGTAAAAAGATATTATAACGACTTTAAATTTAAGCACCCGTCACCTAATGATATCAAAAGAACTGCTGAACGTGTTTCTGGAGCTCAATTAGATTGGTATTTAATAGATTGGACGCAAACTACAAATACAATTGATTACGGCATCAAAGAAGTGAGCGATAGTGGTAATAAAACAGTTGTAACTCTTGAAAGAATTGGAAGAATGCCAATGCCTATTGATTTAACTGTAGAATATACAGATGGAACTAAAGAGAGCTTTTATATTCCGTTGCGAATGATGAATTTTATAAAAGAGAACCCTGATCCTTCTGTAAAAAGAACAGTTTTAAATGATTGGGCTTGGGCAATGCCTACTTATAATTTTACAATTGACAAAAGTAAAAGCACTATCAAGAAAATCACTATCGATCCAAGCGGGTTAATGGCAGATGTGAAAGCAACAAATAATGTATATGAAGTGAAATAATCTTCATCTTTTATAACATAAAAGCCCTTAAAGACATTTGTTTTTAAGGGCTTTTTGTATGTAGAATTATTTTGATAATAGAATTTTACTCCGTAATTTTTGTATTTTGTTCTATCTGAACATTATTTTGTGCTGGTTTTTTAAAAGGGAATAACTCTCTATAACTAGCAGATCTCCAGAGCCATTCTATTGGGCCGTAATTATATTTTGAAAGCCACCATTTGCTAATAAATAATTGAGCAATAAAAACAAAAACAGCTAATGAAAAGTAAAACCAATAAGGCATTGTGTTTCCTATTCCTAAACCAATTCCAGAGAAAATAAACGCACCTAATATATTTTGAAAGATATAATTAGTCAATGTCATTTTACCGCCAAACTTAAAGTAGTTAAATATAGTTTTTAGTTTGTTATTTATATATAACAAAGAAATTCCCGTTGCAATAAACAGCATAGTACTTAAAATCATCCAATAAAAAGGATTAAAAAAGACGAAGTAATTAGTTTTATTAATTCGAGCCATTTCAAAGATTACTCCCAGTACTATTGAGAAAAACAAACTTATAAAAAGAGTATATTTTAAAAGTTTTCTCATTTCGTTTAAACGACTAAAAAAGTTTACTTTTTGAAGTAAAAAACCAAAAAGCATGCAGGTAAACATTACAAGGTGAGCCGTGATTGCATATCCTGGAATAATTATTTGTTCATAATAGGAGGCTAATAAGTTAAAATTAAAGAAATCTAGCCAGTTTCCTGAATAATATAATTTGAGGTATTCTACGCTTGTCGTAATCGCGGTATATTCTGTTTTTATGCTGTTTACATAAGCAGCGACAAAAGGAATTGAAATGAAAAGAAGGCTACATAGAACTGTTAATGTTTTTGTTGAGCTTTTATAAAAGAGCAACAAGAGTAGTCCCAAAAAGGCGTAATCTTTTAAAATGTCGCCAAGCCAAAAAGCCGAATTGATGAATGCTAATACAAAAAGTAAAATCATTCTCCAGCTAAAAAAAGCGACTGGGTTTTTGCCTTTGTTGCTGATGTTGGTAATTAAAATTGCAAAGCCATAACCAAAGAGGACTGTTAATAATGTCCATGATTTTGCTGCAAAAAAATAACGGTTAAAAATTTGAAGAATATCGGAAAATGTATTGTTAACTATTTTAGTAGGTAATCCGATATGAATATAATCTACGTAGTTTCCAATTGCAACTCCTAATAATGCCCATCCTCTTAGGATATCAACGATTGGAGTTCGCTTGTCTTCTTGAATCGGCTGAAATGATTTTGTCATATAATTAACTTGATTTGTGGTTTTTTAAATTATTTTGGTTAGTGTGTTTGTTAAAAACGCACTAAAAGTAATAAAATTACACAGTGGTTAATTGTAAAAACAGAAATAATATAGACTAATTAATTTGGCTATTTTGTAAATGATAAAAGTCCATTTTTTTAAAGAGATTACTTTAAAAAAAACGGACTTTTAGAATGTGAAAATGATTGCTTATTTTTTGTCACCTAAATGCTCTAACATATCTTTTGTCATTGTTTCAAGATCAAAAGTATGTTTCCAATCCCAATCTTCTCGCGCAGAACTGTCGTCGATACTTGCAGGCCAGCTATCAGCGATTTTCTGACGGAAATCAGGGTTGTAAGTAATCTCAAATTCAGGAATATGTTTTTTAATTTCGTTTGCAATTTCTGTTGGTGTAAAACTCATTGCTGCTAAATTGTATGAAGAATGAATTTTGATTTGCTCAATAGGTGCTTTCATAATATTAATGGTTGCATCGATTGCATCATCCATATACATCATCGGCATTTTAGTTTCAGAAGATAAAAAGCACTCGTATTTTTTATCAGCAATAGCCTTATAGAAAATATCAACAGCATAATCTGTTGTTCCACCACCAGGAGGAGATGACCAACTGATTAGACCTGGATAACGAATGCTTCGTACATCTACACCATAGATATTATGGTAGTATTCGCACCATCTTTCACCAGCCTGTTTGCTAATTCCATAAACAGTAGAAGGTTCCATTACGGTATATTGTGGTGTGTTTTCTTTGGGAGTAGTTGGTCCAAAAACAGCAATACTTGATGGCCAGAAAACCTTTTTTATTTTTTTTGCTTTAGCTAAATTTAAAACGTGAAATAAAGAGTTCATGTTTAAATCCCAAGCAAAGGCAGGGTTTTTTTCGGCTGTAGCAGATAGTAAAGCTGCCATTAAATAAATGTCGGTTATTTTATGAACCTCTACAAGGTGCTCTATTTGATTGAAATCTAAGGCATTTACAACTTCAAAAGGACCAGAATTAACAACATCTGTATTTAGTTTACGAATGTCTGAAGCAATTACGTTTTCAGTTCCGTATAATTTGCGTAGTTTTTGTGTAAGCTCCGTTCCAATTTGGCCACAAGCACCAATGATTAAAATTTTAGGATTCATGTTAAGTTTGTTTAGTCTAGCAAAGGTAACGATTTCGCAATTATATTTTAATTGACTATCTATTATTTAATAACTTCTCAAAAAGAGTGTTTGTTTCTCATGATTGTTCACCGATAGCTGTTTTAGTAAGTAGATTAAAAACAGAACAATTAAATCATAACTTCTTCTTAAATGGGAATTCGTAATTGTAAATTTACTTTGTAACTTTGTAGTCTAACGTTTGAACCGATGAAATATAGAATATCTCTTTTCCTTCTTTTTGTTTTTCTTTTAAATTCTTGTCAAAATCAAGATGAGAAGCGACTTGCCGAAAATAAAAAAGAAGCTAAAAAGAAAGAACTAATTTTTAATAATATCAATAAAGGCTGGGTTTTTTATGATACACCAATCAATACAGTTTCAGAAGAAACTATAAAAAGTTGGAACGAATGGCGCCAGTTTCTGGAGGAGCTAAAGGGAAAACCTAAAAAAACAATTGGTGCTTTTCAAAAAAAATCGAGTGCTATTGCCCAAAAAGCAATTGCATTAAATAATAATATCCCGGAACAATTCAATAAACAACAAATAAAAAGTAGGATTTCTGTCTTAATTACTAAGATAAAAATGATGGATTTATATATTCATTTAGATAAAATTCCAGATCAAAAAGTTGTTGCTTTAATAGGAGATATCAATAAAGAGTTGGTCTCTTTAGAAAGACAAATGGATAAAATAGTTGAGAAGAATAAAATTCCATTAGAAGAAGGAGAATCAGAATTAATGAAAATGATAAAGGATACTGCAAGAGCAATTCCCAGTACGCCCATAGATCCAAATACCCCAAGAGTTGAGTAAGAGTGCTTTATATACTACGTATGATAATTTGCCAAAAACACAGCAAATTGCCGATCAGTTATTAGAAAATAATGAAGTAAAACTGCATCTTAACGGTTTGTTAGGTTCGGCAGTTTCATTTGTAATTCGTTCTTTGTTTAAAAAAGCAGCATTGCCTTTTCTTATTATTTTAGATAATAAGGAAGAAGCAGCTTATTATTTGAATGATTTAGAGCAAATGGTTGGTGAGCAAGATGTATTGTTTTATCCAGGTTCGTATCGAAGACCATATCAGATTGAGGATACAGACAATGCTAATGTCTTGCTTCGTGCAGAAGTTCTCAACCGAATTAACTCGCGCAAAAAACCGGCAATAATCGTTTCTTATCCCGAAGCATTATTTGAAAAAGTAGTGACTCGAAAAGAATTGGATAAGAATACGTTGAAAGTATCAGTTGGGGATAAAATATCGATCGATTTTATCAACGAAGTTTTATTCGAATATGAATTCAAAAGAGTAGATTTCATTACCGAACCAGGAGAGTTTTCTGTTCGTGGTGGAATCGTCGATGTGTTTTCTTTTTCGAATGATAACCCGTATCGAATTGAGTTTTTTGGAAATGAAGTCGATAGTATTCGAAGCTTTGATGTTGGGACACAATTATCTGTCGAGACACACAAAAAGATTACGATTATCCCGAATGTCGAGAATAAAATTTTTCAAGAAAATAGAGAGAGTTTCCTAGATTATATTTCTGAAAAAACAGTGCTTTTTATCCAAAATACAGATGGATTTTTAAGTCAGTTAGATAAGCAATTTGCAAGAGCAGAAGAAGCATATGAGAAATTATCAAAGGATATAAAGCATGCTACGCCAGATCAGTTATTCTTAAATCAGAGTTCGTTTATCAAAAAGGCATTGGATTTTTCGATTGTAGAATTAGCCAGTAAGCCAATTTTTAAAACAAAAAAGAAATATGATTTCCATATTCAGCCACAACCATCATTCAATAAACAGTTTGATTTGTTACTGAATAACTTAAGTGAGAATCATTTTAACGGATACAAAAATTACTTGTTTTGTTCGAATGACGCACAGGCAAAACGATTTCATGATATTTTTGAAACTTTAGACGAAGCCAATTCTGAGAATATTCGTAAGCAATATCATACTGTAGTTTTACCATTGTATCAAGGTTTTATCGATGATGAAAATCAGATTACTTGTTATACCGATCATCAGATTTTTGAGCGTTACCATAAATTCAACATTAAAAACGGATATTCTAAAAAGCAGAATATTACGCTTAAAGAACTTACCACTTTATCGGTTGGAGATTATGTAACGCATATTGATCACGGAATTGGAAGATTTGGCGGTTTACAAAAAATTCAAGTAGAAGGGAAAACGCAAGAAGCCATCAAATTGGTTTATGCGGATAATGATATCGTGTATGTGAGTATTCACTCGCTTCACAAAATTTCAAAATACAACGGTAAAGACGGAACTCCACCTAAAATTTATAAGTTAGGCTCTAATGCTTGGAAGATATTAAAACAAAAAACTAAAGCACGTGTCAAACACATTGCATTCAATCTTATTCAGTTGTATGCTAAAAGAAGATTGGAAAAAGGATTTCAGTTTGCTCCAGATAGTTATTTACAAAACGAATTAGAAAGTTCGTTTATCTACGAAGACACGCCAGATCAGACTAAGTCAACACAGGAAGTAAAAGCAGATATGGAAAGCGATCGACCAATGGATCGTTTGGTTTGTGGTGATGTTGGATTCGGTAAAACTGAGGTTGCAATTCGTGCCGCTTTCAAAGCAGTAGATAATAGTAAGCAAGTAGCCGTTTTGGTACCTACAACAATTCTAGCCTACCAACACTATCGCACTTTTTCGGAGCGATTAAAAGAAATGCCTGTTTCTATTGGGTATCTGAACCGTTTTAGAACTGCAAAACAAAAGGCACAAACCTTAAAAGATTTAGCCGAAGGAAAACTTGATATTGTAATTGGAACACATCAGTTAGTAAATAAAAATGTCATTTTTAAAGACTTAGGATTGCTAATTGTTGATGAGGAACAAAAGTTTGGAGTTAATGTAAAAGATAAACTTAAAACGATTGCTGCGAATGTTGATACATTGACATTGACAGCAACGCCAATTCCTAGAACATTACAATTCTCTTTAATGGCAGCGCGAGATTTATCAGTTATTACAACGCCTCCGCCTAATCGTTATCCTATAGAAACTAATGTAGTTGGGTTTAGTGAAGAATTAATTCGTGATGCGATTTCGTATGAAATTCAGCGTAACGGGCAAGTATTCTTTATCAATAACCGAATTGAAAATATAAAAGAAGTTGCAGGAATGATTCAGCGCTTGGTTCCAAATGCCAGAGTTGGAATTGGACACGGCCAAATGGAAGGTGCTAAGCTTGAAGAATTAATGTTGGCGTTTATGAATGGTGATTTTGATGTTTTGGTTGCCACAACGATTATTGAAAGTGGTTTGGATGTGCCAAATGCAAATACCATTTTTATTAATAATGCCAATAACTTCGGATTGTCTGATTTGCATCAAATGCGTGGTAGAGTAGGTAGAAGTAATAAAAAAGCATTCTGTTATTTCATCTGTCCGCCATATTCATCAATGACAGAAGATGCTCGTAAAAGGATTCAGGCTCTAGAACAATTTAGTGAGCTAGGAAGTGGTTTTAATATTGCCATGAAAGATCTTGAGATTCGTGGAGCAGGAGATTTGTTAGGAGGTGAACAAAGTGGTTTTATTAATGAGATCGGATTTGATACCTATCAGAAAATCATGAACGAAGCCATCGAGGAATTAAAAGAAAATGAGTTTAAAGATCTATATCCTGAAGAAAATAATATCGAAACCAAGGAGTATGTAAAAGACTTGCAAATGGATACCGATTTCGAATTGTTGTTTTCTGACGAATATATCAATAATGTGAATGAGCGTTTAAGTTTGTACAACGAGTTAGGAGCAGTCAAAAACGAAGAAGAATTGGTTGTTTTTCAGAATAAACTAATCGACCGTTTTGGACCAATGCCACCAAGAGCGATTGCTTTAATGAATAGCATCCGCATAAAATGGATTGCCACCAGAATCGGAATCGAAAAACTGGTTCTCAAGAAAGGCAAGATGATTGGTTATTTTGTCTCCGATCAGCAATCAGATTATTACCATTCTAAGCGTTTCCATAAAGTGATACAGTTTGTACAAACAAATAGTGCTATTTGTGTAATGAAAGAAAAACAAACACCAGCAGGTTTACGCCTTTTGATAACTTTTGATAATGTTAAATCTACTCGAAGAGCCTTAGAATTAATGGAGATGTTTGAAAAGCAATAGCTTAAAAATAAAAATGGCGTATGAAATCTCATACGCCATTTTTATTTTTCCTTTTAGAATATAATTTTAAGCACATTAAATATTTAAATATCTTTAGTTTTTCAAATCTTTAATTACCTTAAAAGCGATATCTACTTGATCTTCACTTACTAGAATTGTAAATTCATTTGATGTAGAGATTACCTCATTTATTATAATCCCTTCCCACGCTAAACGTTGAAAAATGAAATAATATATACCAGGAACCACGATATTTTCTTTTGGTAATTTTACAGTAATTGAAGCTAAATTGCTCAATTTCTGAATTAATTTTTCACGAGCAAAGTGTTTTTCAACGAGTTGATTTATGCTACTACTAACAACAATATTGGTTTCATTAACACCACGTGATGAGGTGTAGAATATATCTGATAATGTATTAATATCTGAAATTAAATCGGCTTGTTTGTTTAAAACAGTTTCAGATGCTGCAAAAGTGTAATCAGTAAGTTCTGAGCGAACAGTAATCTCGCCAATATTCTTGATTACTTTATTAATCTTGTGGTTTAACTTAAAGTCTAATTCTTCCGTTAATCGTTTTAACGACATTACTACAGCTCCTTGTTTTACTTCTTTGCCAAACTCGCTTTCTAATTCGGTCATTATATTTCTAGATAATGAAGTTAAATTAATAATACCGAGAGATAATGCATTTAATAAAAAAGGCTTCGTTTTGATGTAATTTTCTACGATGGAGGAAACGGTTTTCATAATTTTCTGGTTTTTGTACTAAATTAGTGTGGTTGGTTTAGTTAATTGTGTGTTATATTTTTTTGCAAATATAAAATAAAAAACAATTTGTTACAAATATAACAATAAAAAATTGTGTTAAAAATGATAAAAAGCATCTATAAGATGTTCTATAACAAAGGATTCCTTGTTTTTATGGATTGCAACGATGTCAAAGCGCACTTCAAAGTCTATTTTCCTATCGTCTATGTAGGCATTCACGGCTTTTACCAGTAATTGAATTTTTTTTGGATTCACAAAATCTTGTGGTAAGCCAAATTCGAGGCTTGACCTTGTTTTTACTTCTACAATAATCAAGATGTTTTCTTTGGTAGCTATAATATCAATTTCGGCTTTTTGAAAAGTCCAATTGGTATCAAGAATTTTATAACCGTTTTGTTGAAGGTATTCTACTGCAAGTTCTTCTCCTATTTTTCCTAGTTCGTTGTGTTCAGCCATTTTTGAGTATTATGAAATTAGTATTTATTCTCGGTATTCAGTCGCAGTATTCAGTCGCAGTATTCAGTCACAGTATTCAGTCACAGTATTCAGTCACAGTATTCAGTCACAGTATTCAGTCACAGTTTGAGTCACAGTTTGAGTTACAGTTTGAGTTACAAGTTTCAGGTTTCAGGTTTCGAGAAACTCCGTTTGTAGCTCTTCATAAATTTGTTTGCATTCTCAGTTTCTAACTGTTGTGTATTAGGCTTAACAGATAGTTTCTCGCAAAGACACAGAGACGCAAAGTTTGCATTTGTTTTCTTTGCGACGTTGCGTCTTTGCGAGATTAATTTTGCATCGTATGACATTTAATACAAAATAAGTATATAATATTATTTATCAAAAGTAACCGTACTTTCTGAGGGGAGTTGAAGGACAGTCTTATTTGTTAACTGTTGTGTGTTGGGGGTAACAGATAGTTTTCTCGAAATGACACATAGACACAAAGGTTGCATTTGTTTTCTTTGCGACTCTGCGTCTTTGCGAGATTTATTTTTGTGGCGTATCCATTACAATGTATTATGCCAGAGTACTAATCGTAGTCAAAATAACAGATTACAGTCACGGTATTCATTAGTATCATCCTGAGGGGGCGAATGACAGTCTTATTTGCTAACTGTTGTGTGAGGGGGTAACATATAGTTTTCTCGCAAAGACGCAAAGTCGCAAAGTTTAAATTTGGTTTCTCTGCGTCTTTTCGAGATTAATTTTTGCATCGTATGGGATTCGTTACAAAATAAGTACAAAATATTATTTATCAAAAGTAACCGTACTTCCAGATTTGTTTACATCTATGGTAACTGTGCTTCCCATTACTAAAGCTCTATTGTCTTGGATATGTCCTGCTGGGAAATTAAAAATTACTGGGATATTGTATTTTTTGGTAACATCATCAATAATTTCCAATGCATTTTTTCCCCAAGGAATATCATTATCTTTCATTTTGGTCATGGCTCCAATCATTATTCCTTTTAGATTTTCGATACAGCCATTGCGTTTTAAGTTCATCATCATGCGATCAATATGATAAAGATATTCATCAAGATCTTCTATAAAAAGTATTTTGTCATGACAATCAATAGATGATTTCGATCCTAATAAACTATACAATATAGATAAATTACCTCCAACTAGTTCACCAGTAGCTTTACCAAATCGGTTCATTGGATCTGGCGAAATTGAATATGATATTGGATTACCGAATAAAGCCATTTTCATAGTTGCAACTGCATCTGGAGTAGCACGAGGAATACTAACAGGCATTATACCATGAATTGATTTGTAGCCCATCGTATTAAGATGATTGTGTAAAACAGTTACATCACTAAAACCTATAACCCACTTAGGATGTTGTTTGAATTTTGTGAAATCCAATAAGTCAATCATTCGAACTGTACCATAACCACCACGAACACACCAAATTGCTTTAATGTTTGGATTGTCCATTTGATGCTGAAAATCGGCTGCACGTTGCTCGTCAGTTCCTGCAAGCTGATTGGTATCTAACCCTATTGTACTTCCTATTACAGCTTCTATTCCCCAACTCTTAAGTAAGTCGATTGTAGGCTTTAAATTATCATCGATGTTTTTTCTTGCTGTTGCTACTAGGGCAACTGTATCGCCTTTTTGTAAATAAGGAGGTGTTATCATGTTTTGTTGAGATTGACAGGTGAATGATTGTAAAGCAAAAATAAGAAATGTGAATTTACAAAAAGCAAAATGTTTCTTTAGGTATCGTAATGGGTTCGTATTCATTTTTCTATTTTTAGTTTACAACAACGTTATCTAGTGGTGTTGCAGTTATATCTTTTATTTTTCCTTTTTTGCTAGCAATGTTTCCAGTCCAGTTGTATGTTTTTCCGCCAGTTGTTATTGTTATTCCAATACTATTCTGGTTATCATAGATCGTATAAACTACATCTTTGTTTTTAAAAGTAACAGAATTGTTTTTTTTGTCAAAGGTAAAATCTGGATTTTGATAAACAATATTTATTGGGTACGAAAATTCAACTTCATCATTTTTGTCAATCAAAACATAGTTTAGTACTCGGTCATTGTGATTAAATAGAACAACTTGTTTTTGATTTTTATCAACTTCAAAAGACAATATAGTTTTGATTCCTTCTCCCTCATCTAATGAAATTGTTCTTTTAGATGTTACTACCATTTTTTTACCATCCCAATTTTGTTCGGAATAATTGCTGTATGGAAAGTCCATTTGATTATCCTCGACTATCTTGATTACTTTAGGTTTGTTATTTTCAACTATAAATTCAGAGAATTGATGCCAGCAACACCCACTTTTAGTCATCACGTTTATTTTCTTCTCTTTATAATCTACATTAAACATACCGCAGTATTCTTGTGCAAGAGCTGTAAAATCTGGGCTGAATTTAAAGCCTGTTTTAGTGGCTAAATATATTTTAAAAGAAGGTCCGTGGTAGCAGCTATTTTGTCCATCAGATATGGCAAAGTCCTTTATTCCATCAAAATTGTAATCTTCATACAAGATTAAACTTTGTTCTCCGTATGGCAATGCTTTTATGTTTGCCAATGCTTTTCCGTTATGTAAAGTCAATGCTAATTCTTCAGATTCAACTTTTATGATTTGTTTGTTTGATTTAGCATCATGAATAGCAATCCAACCTTTTGAAAATACTTCGGAAGTGTCTGCGATGAAGATTTTTCCAAAATATTCTTTTGAGAAATGATCTACTTTAAATATAGTTTGAGCAAAAGTAAAATTGAATATAAAGAGAAGTAAAGCTGTGGTTGAAAATTTCATTTTATAGCAATGTTTTCAGTGTAGATTCCGTATTTAGAATCTAAATAAGATTAAACAAAACAAAGATAACCATTATACAAACTATTTTTGAACTTCTTATTTAAATGAATTAGCTTATATTTGAAAGAATTTTCTTTTAATTAATTGCTTTAAGTAGATGTGACAATGCGAATGACTGCCTTTTATGCCTTTGTTTTTTTAAACTTATTGATAGTGCAATCTAGTGCACAAACAAAAAAGTATACGATTCATACTGCAGCTTTTTATAATGTTGAAAATCTTTTTGATACCATAAATAATGCTAATGTTCGTGATAATGATTGGACACCAAAAGGATCTCGACATTGGACATCTCAGAGATATAATAAAAAATTAGAGAACCTTGCTAGAGTTTTGTCGGAAATTGGAACGCCAGAAAATCCTAATGCACCTACTTTTATAGGATGTGCCGAAATAGAAAATAGAGGTGTTCTTGAGGATTTAATAAAACAACCTAAATTAATAGATAAGGAATATGGAATTATTCATTTTGATTCGCCCGACCAACGAGGGATAGATGTCGCTCTATTGTATCAGAAAAAATATTTCAAGCCAATTACCTATTCAAATATTCCACTTATCATTTATAAAAACCCCACAGAAAAGAATAGCGATACAGTTATAAATTCAAAGAAACGTGTATTTACTCGAGATCAATTATTAGTGTCTGGGTTTTTAGATGGAGAAGAAATAAGTATTATAGTAAATCACTGGCCGTCTCGTTCAGGCGGAGAACAAAGATCGAGTCCATATCGTGAATTGGCTGGAGCTTTGAATCGTAAAATAATTGATTCCTTACAGCGAATTAATTCTGATGCTAAAGTTATTACAATGGGAGATTTTAATGATGGGCCTTATAACAAAAGTATCAAAATTTCACTTGGAGCTAAGGCAAATAAGAATGAGGTTAATGAATTTGGAATATATAATCCATTTGAGAATATGGCTAAAAGAGGAATGGGAACTATTGCGTATCGCGATTGGTGGGATATTTTTGACCAGATTCTAGTTAGTCAATCTTTGATTAAATCCGATTTTAGTTCCTTTCAATTTTGGAAAGCAGGAATCTTTAATAAATCATTTTTAATACAAAATTCAGGTAAATACAAAGGATATCCGTTGCGTCACGGATCGAATGAGGTTGGTTTTAGCGATCATTTACCGGTTTATATTTACCTTATTAAAGAAGTTAAATAATTCGCGTTTTTCTGTATTTAGATTGTAAACTGCGACTGTAAACTGGTATTGATACTGTGAACTTTTTAGTAACTTAGCACCTCAAAACTTAGCACCCCCATAATTATGGCTATAGCAAAACCTTTCAATCTTACTAAATGGATTGATGATAATCGTCACTTACTAAAACCACCTGTTGGTAATAAGAATTTATATGTCGAATCAGGCGATTATATCGTAATGGTTGTTGCAGGACCAAATGCCCGCAAAGATTATCATTATAACGAAACAGAAGAATTGTTTTATCAACTTGAAGGTAGCATAAAAGTTATTATTCAAGAAGATGGAGAACGTAAGGAAATGGATTTGCATGCCGGAGATATGTATCTTCATCCTGCTCATGTACCTCATTCTCCGGTACGTTCTGAAGGATCTATAGGTTTGGTAATCGAAAGAAAACGAGTTGGCAAAGGACTTAAAGATGGATTGCTTTGGTATTGTGATACTTGTAATCAAAAATTGTATGAAGTGTTTTTTGAACTTCATAATATCGAGAAAGATTTCTTACCTCACTTTGAGCATTTCTACAATTCTAAAGTTTTGAGAACCTGCACAAATTGTGGAACTGTAATGGAATCTGATCCAAGATTTGTTGCTAAAAAATAAATCTGAGTTTTTTACATAAAAGGCATACTTTTGCAAAAAAAATAAATTATCCACATGGACGATTATTATTCGAGGAAGAAGATAGATAAACAGGAGTAGTTGTTGCATCATGCATGCGCTATTCCTATAATAACGTTTTGCATTATGATTACCTTTTACAAAAACAACAACGGTTTGTTTCCAACAGAAAACCGTGAAAAAAACAAATGGACCAATGTAGTTTGTCCAACACAGGAAGAAACTAAGTTTTTACTCGAAGAGTTACAAATCCCTGAAGCATTTTATAACGATATTGAAGATATTGACGAGCGCCCTCGTATCGAAATTGAAAACGGTTGGTTTCTTATCATATTGCGAATTCCTTTTAAAAGTAATGATGCCAAATTGCCTTTCAATACAGCGCCTTTAGGGCTTATGTTTAAAGATGATGTTTTTGTATCGCTATGTTTCCATCAAGTTGAAATTTTATCAGATTTTGTATTATATACGCAACGTAAAAAATCGGATGTAAAGAACCATTTCGACTTAGTTTTAAGATTGCTTTTATCTTCAAGTATTTGGTTCTTAAAATACTTAAAACAAATAAATCAACGTATTCGACTGGCAGAGGATAACCTCGAAAAGTCAATCAAAAATGAAGAATTACAAGCATTGCTTCAAATAGAAAAGTGTTTAGTATTCTTTATTACTTCATTAAAAGGCAACGATGTATTGTTTCATAGAATTAAAAATCTGAAAAACCATAAAGAAGATTTTGATCCCGTTTTACTAGAGGATGTAGAAATCGAGTTAAGACAAGCTGAAGAAACTACTAATATTTACAGTAATATCTTAACCGGTATGATGGATGCTTATGCATCGGTAATTTCGAATAACTTAAATGTTATTATGAAAAGATTGACTTCAATATCTATAATTTTAATGATTCCAACATTGGTAGCAAGTTTATATGGGATGAACGTTCCAAATAACCTTCAGGAAAACAATTATGGTTTTGTTATAATCTTATTGATTTCATTGGTCATATCAATTTGTGGTGTTTTCTTGTTTAAGAAAAAGAACATGTTTTAATTCGTTTTAGTTATACATAAATTCAATATAAAGCAATGTAAATTTTCTTTTACGTTGCTTTCTTAATATTTCTTCTTTAATAGTTGCTTGAAACTCAAATCATTTTGCTTGTTTCAATTCCTTAATCGTAACTTTATAGGTTTAGAAGCAACCTCAAATTAAAATTAAAAAGTATAATGGCTAAAAATATCTCCGAAAAATCATTCGAAACGTTTAATTGGCTTGATATCAAAGGTCCAACAGAAGAGCAATTAGAAAACATTGCCAAAAAGTTTGACTTAGAGGTTTTTCCTGTCAAGGACTCGGTTGAACATGGGCATTTACCTAAAATTGAAAAGATTAAGAATTTTAATTTCATTATTCTAAGGGCATATACAGCAAATGAATATGATAATAATTCTACCGTAGAAGAACTTTCTAATAAGGTAGCTTTTTTCTATAATGAAGAGCAATTAATAACAATTCATCGAACTCCTTTTCCTTTCTTAGAAGAGATTTTTAAATCAGAATCAAAATGTAATTCGGTTTATGAATTGCTAATTCACATTTTTAAAGCTATTGTTTTAACTTACAGTGGACCTTCGCAATGGCAAACAGATCAAATTGATGAAGTAGAGAAAACAATTTTCTTAAAACAGCAAAACAAAATCTCTTTAGAAGATCTTTATTTTCAGAAAGCAGAAACGAGAATTACCAAAAAATTATTAGTGCTTACACAAAATGTTATCAATAAAATTCATGTACCAGAAGAAAATTCATCAGCACTAGAGGATGTAAAAGACAATCTTGTTAAGCTTATATTAGCTTACGAAGAGGCAATGGAGGATGCGATAAATTTAATGAACACATTTTTATCAGTAACTGCTCAGAAAAATAATGATGTGGTTAAACTATTAACTGTTTTTTCTGCTTTTTTCTTGCCCTTAACTTTCTTAGTTGGGGTTTATGGAATGAACTTTAAATATATGCCAGAATTGGAATGGAAATTTGGTTATTTGTATGCAATTCTTTTTATGTTTATCATGTGTGTTTTTATTTATATTTGGTTCAAAAAGAAAAACATTATGTAATCTAAAACAATTAAATTTTTGTAGATAAATTAATTCAGATATATTTACATAAAAAAATATAACAATTTTTAACAAAAAAGTTACAATGATAACAATAGCAGAGCAATTCGGAATGAAAGACGCATTGGCGCAATTGGGTATAAAAGCCGTAAACGAAGGGACATCAACTGGAATAAATCATTTTTCTTCAGGAGACACCTTAGATAGTTTTTCGCCAGTAGACGGAAAATTAATTGCATCGGTAAAAACATCAACAGCTGAAGATTATGAAAAAGTAATGCAAACAGCAACAGATGCATTTAAAGTATTTAGACTAATGCCAGCACCACAACGTGGAGAAATTGTGCGTCAGTTTGGTGAAAAATTGCGTCAGAATAAAGAAGCTTTAGGTAAGTTGGTTTCTTATGAAATGGGGAAATCATTACAAGAAGGATATGGAGAAGTTCAAGAGATGATTGATATTTGCGATTTCGCAGTTGGATTATCTCGTCAGCTTCACGGTTTAACAATGCATTCAGAGCGTCCTGGACATCGTATGTATGAGCAATACCATCCAATGGGAGTTGTCGGAATTATTTCGGCATTTAACTTTCCAGTTGCAGTTTGGTCTTGGAATACTGCTTTGGCTTGGATTTGTGGAGACGTTTGTGTGTGGAAACCATCTGAGAAAACACCACTTTGCGGAATAGCTTGCCAAAATATAATTGCTCAGGTAATTAAAGAGAACAACCTTCCAGAAGGAATTTCTTGTTTGATTAACGGAGATTACAAAGTAGGGGAGTTAATGACGAATGATAAACGTATTCCTTTAATTTCGGCTACAGGATCTACTCGTATGGGTAAAATTGTTGCACAAGCAGTTGCGGGACGTTTAGGTAAATCATTATTAGAATTAGGTGGAAACAATGCTATTATTGTTACTCCAGATGCAGACATCAAAATGACTGTTATTGGTGCCGTTTTTGGTGCAGTAGGGACAGCAGGACAGCGCTGTACTTCGACTCGTCGTTTAATTATTCACGAAAGTATTTATGACAAAGTAAAAGATGCGATTGTTTCGGCTTACAAACAGTTACGTATCGGAAATCCTTTAGATGAAAACAATCATGTTGGTCCACTTATCGATACAGATGCAGTAGCAATGTATGCGAATGCTTTAACTAAAGTTGTTGCCGAAGGTGGAAAAATTCTTGTAGAAGGTGGAGTACTTTCTGGTGAAGGTTATGAAAGTGGTTGTTATGTAAAACCAGCTATTGCAGAAGCAGAAAATTCATTTGAAATTGTTCAACATGAGACATTTGCGCCTGTTTTATATTTGATAAAATATAGCGGAACTGTTGAAAATGCTGTTGATATTCAGAATGGTGTTGCTCAAGGTTTATCTTCAGCAATTATGACAAACAATTTACGTGAAGCAGAATATTTCTTATCTGTTGTAGGTTCTGATTGCGGAATTGCAAATGTTAACATAGGAACTTCTGGTGCAGAAATTGGTGGTGCATTTGGTGGTGAGAAAGAAACTGGAGGTGGTCGTGAATCAGGTTCAGATGCTTGGAAAATTTATATGCGTCGTCAAACTAACACAATCAATTACACTACAAGTTTGCCATTGGCTCAAGGAATAAAATTTGATTTGTAATAATACGTTTTTATATAGAAACCGTTTTTTCTAATTTGTTTAGAAGAAGCGGTTTTTTTTATGACTTGTTCAGAATATTCTTTTGGTTGCAATTACTTCGTCAATTCGCTTTGTTCGGGTTGTAAAAATTGATTTTAACACATAGTGGCATTGTTTTTATAGCAATCGGAGTAGAATTAATAATCAAAGGAGATTTAAGAAAAATTATTTTTTTTTCACATAGCTTATGTGGTTTATTTTAAGTGAAACGTCTTTTTTAGGTTTTGTTAAGTTATGTTCCGATAGCTATTGGAACTATGTGTTAAAATAATTATCCTCAAAGATTAATATAATAAATAAAGGCTTCCTTGTATTGGAAGCCTTTATTGTAGCTAATTATTATTAGGTTATTTTTTGATGATTATTTGATTTGTAACACCTTCAGTTGTTTGAACTTTTACTAAGTAAGTTCCAGAAGTTAACGTACTCATATCTATAGTTTCAATCCCTTTTTCAGTTCTTTTAACTTGTGAACCTGTCATATTGTAAATTGTTACGTTTTCAATATTTTGATCTGAATTCGTTATATGCAAGTAGTCTGTTACTGGATTTGGATACAAGATCATTTTTTTAGTTTGAATACTGTTGTTATCAACTCGTAATGTAGTTTTGTATTCGGTGCTTATATAGAATAAGTTTGCTGTGTCACCTTTCGTAATTGTATTGTTTCCAGCTGGAACCGTGATGTTAATTATTCCTGCACTTGCAGTATAGTTAATACCGTTTATTTTTACTTTTCCTGAGAAAGAGCTGTCGAATACTAATGTCAATGTAGTCTCATTAGTTGTTGTGTAAACTATATTTGTGTTTGTTTCTAGTTTTAAACGTGCAGTTAATGTTAAACCAGAATAGGTTACAGATCCTGCTGTAGAATTCATGTTACCTGTTATGTTGTAGAAAGAACTTTCTTTGATAGAAGTTGTAAAGTTGTGTATTTGAGTTCCTGTTCCCGTTCCTGTAGGTAACACTGTTATTTTTCCAGTTAATGTTGCTGGCGTTCCTGAAGCACCAATTGTAGTAGCTGAATAGGATACGTTTGCAGAAGGTGTACCTGAGATAGTGATGGTTCTTGCAGAAGTGTTCTTTGCTACGTTAATTCCAGATGCTGGTAATCCAGTTACGGTTACATCAGTTGCATCGCCTCCCCAAGTTAAAACAATTGATTGAATTGCAGTGTTTTCTGTTACGTCTTGGTTTGTATTATTTGTTGTTGCAATTAATGTTTGACTGCTAGTTGGCGTTGTTTGTTCTCCTTGAATTGCTTTTAATGCAGTTTTATATGTTGTTAATGCATTTTTTAATGGTGTATTTACGGTATATGAAGCGTCATCTACTGCATTATCAAAAGTAAATTTAAAGTCACCACCGTTTACACGACCAGCATATTGCATTACATTAGTTCTTGCATCTTGTGGGCTATCTGGCGTATACGAGTACATTATTGCTACATTTGTATCGAAGTTGTTGTAAACGTTTCCACCAGCACTAGATTTAACTGTTGAAGGCACTTGTTCGTTTCTTGTTAAAGCTACATAGGCATCGAAATCTGTCGTGGAGTTAATTTTACCAGCAATATTGTACAACGGATTTGGATCGGCATATGCTACAAAACGCATTGAGTTAGTTCCGACAGATGCATCTAAGATATTATTAAATGCTTTTATTGATCCACCAGCTTCATTGGAGAAGGTACCTTGGTTAGCGGCATCGTTTGCCTGTTTAACGCTACTCCAAATATCTGTTCCTTGCATAGACGTTAACATAGGATTTTTTGTGTTTCGGAAGTAATTTGCTTCCATAAACAAAGAAGATCCTAAAGTTGCTCCTGATCCATATTTTGAATTACCATCATAATAGTTGTTATAGATATGAGCGGAATAATAGCGTACGCGTGGATGACGTGAGTCAGAATGGTTGTACCAATTGTGGTGATAGGTAACATATCCCGGATTAGCACCTTCGCTTAAGCCTAATAGGTTCGATTTTCCGCTATCCCAAAAGTGATTGTATGAGAAGGTAACGTAATTTGATTTTTTACTATCTAATGCACCATCCCCTTTTATCTGATCGGCATCGCTACCCGCATTTCCGTAAAAGAAATCGCAATTGTGGACCCAAACGTAATCATTGTTTTGTTGGAGACCGATATTATCACCTTCACCACTGTCACAGTTCATCGTACCTAAGTTGCGAATCTCAATATTTGATGCATTTTTGATTCGGATTCCCCATCCGTCAGCAACAGCATCATCACCAATTCCTTCTACGGTAATATATGAAGAGGCTACATTGTTATTTTCGATTACGATATCACCAGCTAGCATATAATCTAAATCTGTTATTTGTCCTATCATACGAATAATTAAAGGGCGCAAGTCTTTGCCTTTTTTATATCCATCTAATATGGATTGCAAGCCTACCGAAGGACTTGGAGTTGCTCCTGTTACTGCTAACGAAACGTTATTTTTAGTATTTTCGGTTATATATACAATAACAGCTCCATTCTTTGGAGTTCCGTCTGCGTTGTACGCACCAGGCACGCGATTGTTTGAGAAAGCAAATCCTGCCCGATCGTGGGCTTTTACAGTGACAGAATTTGTAGTTGATCCACTTCCTTCTGTGCCAGCAATAACTGGTTTTACTTTTATAGTGTAGGAACCTGCTTTGATCCCAGGTATGTCTGCGCGGAAATAGGTTCCGTAGCTGCGAATAAGTTGATTGTCTATTTTTTGATCCGTTATCCCCATACCAGTATAGTACACATTATAACTTTGAGCATTTGCTACAGGTTGCCATTTTACATAGGCTGATTCAAGCCAGCCTGTTGCTTCATTTATTGCAACTTGTTGTGCCCATACTTGAATAGAGGCAAGTGAAATTGTCAAAAAAAGTAAAAGTTTTTTCATAATTCTAGTTTTTCTTAATGGTTGGTTTTTAATAGGTTACTTTGGTTGTTAATTATAGTGCTAAAATGTAATCGATTACACGAATGTATATAAAATTATTTATTTAATAATTATTTTAGATAAAAAATATGTATTACAAAAAAAATTAAGGTTTTATGAGTTGATTGTTCAATGTGGTTTCTTTTGCTTTGTGTTTTTCGGATGTGTTAGTTTTGCTTGTGTGTTGTCTTTTCTTATCTGTTGATTTGGATAAATTATCGACAAAAAAAAACAACTCGATAGGAGTTGTTTTTTTTGTACACTTGTAAAAAAATACTGCTTTTTTATTCTGTTAAATAAAACTTATTGAAGTTTGATTTTGATAATTCGTCTTTCTTTTTATCACAATTGAACGTTTATATAAAAAAAGGTCATTTGAAATTTCAAATGACCTTTTAAATATGTTTAGGCTATTAAGCCTTAAAAATATTGTTTTTATATTTCTATAAACTGAATGAAGCTCCTAAGCTAAAAGTAAATTGATTATTTAAATGATCAAATAATCTATCGTTGTTACCATATTTTGCGATTGGAAATCCTAGTTCAGTAAATACTCCAAAACCTTCTGTAAAGAAATAACGACCACCAACATGACCACCAAAATTTCTTAATCCAAGGCTTAAACCTGGATAAACATCTAGTTTTTCATCAACATTTATAACGCTACCTAAGTTTGCGTTCATTCTAACTTTTGCATCAAAACGATCTTTAAATTCTGGCTTTATTGTTGAACCAAGAATATCATATTGTTTTACGTCTAATAAATAGCTACTTACAACTCCAACAGAGAAATTTTCTCCTAGACCAAAATCTATAGAACCTTGAATACCAGTACCACCATCTTGAATGTTTGCACCGATGTTAACTTTAGTGTCGCCTTTTCCGCTAAATGCTTGTTGTGCTTGGGTTAAACCAAATACTAATAAAAATGCAAGTGTAATAATCTTTTTCATAAAATTGAGGGATTTATTTTTTTGCAAAAATAAGGTTTTATATATCAATTCCTACCTTTTTCGTCAAAATACAATTCGTTTAGCGGATCACTCTGCCAGAATTCTTTACTGTCAATATCTAGTATCGTTAATCTTCCTGTAAAAGCAGCTCCGGTATCAACGTTCCAAACATTAGCTTTTTGTATTGGAACTGTTTCGTGAATTCTAGTAACTGGAGTATGACCAATAAAGATTTCTTTATACAGTTTTAATCTTTTTGGGTAGAGTAGCGAGTCCGTTTCCATATTTGGATCTAAGGCCATAGCCGTTTCCCATAATGTTCTGTCCCAAAAAAAAGATTCGAATGAATATTCATACGTCACACCTCTTAAATTAGTAAAACCGGCATGAATAAATAATCTATTTTCAGAATCTAGGTAATAGCCTTGTAATGATTCTAGGAAAGATACATGTATTTGTTTGTGAGTTTCTGAAATCGACTCGTATGCAAGAACAGTTGATTCACCACCATGATGATGCCATAATTCATTGTCCTTGCCATCTCTCATCCATTGTTGTAGTAAGTCGTCGTGATTACCTCGGATACAAATACAGTTTTGTTTTTGTTTTAGTTCAATTAAAAAATCAATCACTTGTGGCGATTGACTCCAGCCATCAACATAATCACCCAAGAAAATTAAGGTGTCTTTGTTTGTTACAGCAGCTCTTTCGAGTACTTGTTTCAAAGCAATTAAGCCACCGTGTATGTCTCCAATAACGAATGTTCTCATTTTATTATTTTGTAATGTACTTACAAAAATAGGAGAAATTCATTTGGTTTTTGCTTATTCACTTGTTAATCTTTGATATTATGTTTAAAATCTATTACTGTTTGATTTACATTAAAAATTTAACTTAAATAGATAAATATTTATGACCTTTTTATTCTCTATTGTCGGTTTCCTATCTAAATTTGTATTATGTCTGAGGTACCTACATATCGAAAAATTATCCATATTGATATGGATGCATTTTATGCTTCGGTAGAACAAATGGATAATCCAGATTTACGCGGTAAACCTATAGCTGTTGGTGGTTCTGAGAATCGTGGTGTTGTTGCAGCAGCAAGTTATGAAGCCCGTAAATTCGGAGTTCGTAGTGCCATAAGTGGTATGCAAGCAAAACGCAATTGTCCACAACTTATTTTTGTTCGACCCCGTTTTGATCGATATAAAGAGATCTCTAATAAAATTCATAAAATTTTTCATGAATATACTGACTTGGTTGAGCCACTTTCGCTTGACGAAGCCTATCTAGATGTAACAATTAACAAAAAAGGAAATCCAAGTGCGAGCTTATTGGCAGAAGAAATTAGATTGCGAATTTTTAATGAAGTTGGGTTAACCGCTTCAGCAGGAATTTCTGTCAATAAGTTTGTAGCTAAAATTGCGAGTGATTACAATAAACCCAACGGTCAAAAAACAGTAAATCCCGATGAGGTAATTGCTTTTTTGGAAGAGTTGCCAATTCGGAAGTTTTATGGAGTAGGGAAGGTAACTACCGAAAAAATGTATCAGTTGGGTGTTTTTACTGGAACAGATTTGAAGAGTAAAAGCTTAGAGTTTCTAGAGAAGCATTTCGGAAAATCAGGTGCGTTTTATTATCATGTTGTACGTGGTATTCATAATAGCGAAGTGAAATCCAATAGAATTACAAAATCGGTGGCTGCAGAACATACTTTTGATGTCAATCTGTCTTCAGAGATTTTTATGATGGAGCAACTAGAACGAATTGCTAGTTCTTTAGAGAGACGTTTGCAGAAGCACAAGATTTCTGGTAAAACGGTTACTCTTAAAATAAAGTATAGTGATTTTACACAACAAACTCGAAGTAAAACGTTACCTTATTTCATAGCAGATAAAAACTTGATTCTTGAAACCGTACGGGAGCTACTCTATCAAGAGAGAATGAAAGATTCAGTTCGATTACTTGGTATCTCATTAAGCAATCTTAATACCGAAGTTAAGAAAGCAATCGTTGTTCAGCTTAAGTTTAGCTTTTGACTTTGTTAGATAAGTGTTAAGTGTTTCTTTAGTTTTTAAGTTTATTGTAAGGCTCTATAAACTTCAATTTCTTGTGATTTCGTGAACTTCTGAACTTCCTGATTTGGACCTATTTACTGAAACGGGAATGTTAATGATTTACATTCTAATAATATCAATGCCATGAAGTTAAAAATGAAATTGAGAATTTGGCTAGGTCAACAAAGCTTCAATGTTTAAGAATTAGAGCTAATCAAAAAAAATAGATTTTTTAGTGAGAATTTATCAACTTATGTCGTTAAAGGATTTTCGTTAGATGGAGCTTTACAAGTGAGGTAATATTAGGAACCTTATTAAGTAATCTTAATACTGAAGTTTAGCAATTATCCTTGTTGTACCTTAGGTTTAGCTTTTAAATTGCTTAAATTGACGTAAAATCACGAATTTTACTATCATTATAATTGATTTTCAATTTATCTTTGTATAAAATTTAAAATATGTTTAATTTGGATACATATGACGCTGCAATTGCAAAATATCACCGCGATATAAAAAGCAATATTGTCCCTATAATTTCTTGGGACTTTCATAATGTGTCTATAGATGATCTAAAAAATAATTATTCTGATTGGCAAAAAGTGAGTCATATTGCAAATCACTACAATTGGGATAATTCTGAATTTGATGTTTTAGAACGTTTGAAAGAGGAAGTTGTGGTAATCACAGACACGAAATTAAACATCGTTTTTGCTTCTAATCGTATTTTTAATATGACAGGTTACAGAGAGGATGAAGTAGTGGGTAAATCGCCTAAAATGTTTCAAGGTCGAGAGACTTCATCTGTTGTTAAAGAAGAAATTAAATTGGCTATACAATCTCAAGAAGCTTTTGAAAAAACCCTTCTGAATTATAAGAAAAACGGAGAGACCTATTTATGTACAATATGTGGTTTTCCAGTTTTTGATACTAAAGGAAAGTTGATACACTTTATAGCTTTTGAAAAAGCAGCATAATAAAAAAGCCTTTTTGAAATCTTCAAAAAGGCTTTTTTGTATAATTATTTTGAAACGATTAGTCTCTACTATTCAGTTTAGATAATAATCTTAAGAATTCGATATACAACCAAACAAGTGTAATCATTAATCCCATTGCACCATACCATTCCATAAATTTTGGCATTCTTTCTTTAACACCTTCTTCGATTCTATCAAAATCTAAGAAAAGGTTTAAAGCCGCAATAACAATTACAAAAACACTAATACCAATACTCATCATAGAGCTGCCATGATGAACAGGAGTAAAGCTTGTAAACATTGAAACCAACCAAGAGATTAGGTAATAAGTTGCAATTGCCAAAGTAGCAGCCATAACAACTGATTTGAATTGCTCTGTTACTTTAACAATTTTGTATTTATACAAGCCTAAACAAACCATGAAGGTTACAAATGTTGCACCAACGGCTTGTATTACAATTCCTGGATACATTGCCTCAAAAATTGCAGATATTCCACCTATAAACAAACCTTCAAACAAAGCATAGCCTGGAGCTAGGTAAGGAGAAAGTTGCGGTTTGAATGCTGCAACAACAACTAATATTAATCCAACGATAGCACCTCCAATTGTTGGAAGCATAGGGTTGATTCCGTTAAAAGACATCCACCAAGTAATCATTGCAGTTGCTGTAAGTAATAAGAATAAAATAAGCGTTTTATTGATAGTACCAGATAATGTCATTTCATTACCGTAATCGATAATTTTTGCCTGATGAACAGTATCACTTTTTTCGGCAACAGATGTTGGAGAAAAACGTTTACTACTTAAAAACGGGTTGTTTGAGTTGAAAGCCATATTAGATTTTGATTTTAAAACTTTCCAAATATAGCGCATATTTTTGTACTAGTTCTACTCCCTATGGTTTTTTTAACAGTTCACTTGTGTAGTCTTTAACTTATTTTATGAAATGCTATGATAAACAAGTTTGTTTTATAAACGGTGCTTTGAATTCAATGGGTTTGTGTATTGTTTGTTATTACGTATTTGTTATTCTGTTTAGTACTTTTTTTATTTGTTGAATTTACAGAACTGATGAAAAACAAAAAAGCCATCAAATTAAAACTTGATGGTTTGTATTTTTGTATGATATTATTTAGTTCAAAAGATCTAATACTAAAGAAGGGAATAAACCAATAATGATATTTAAAACAATAGAAATTACTGCAACAGCATAAATAATAAATGGAGTTTCAGTACGAACTTCGTTTGGCTCTTTAGTGTACATTGCTAATATTAATTTGAAATAATAGCCAACACTTATGATTGAGTTTACAACAGCAACAATAACTAATGCTAAGTAACCTGCTTGTAATGCTTGATTGAACAAGAATAACTTAGCAAAGAATCCTGCAAAAATTGGAATACCAGCCATAGATAAAAGTGAAGCTGTAAGGATAGCTGCTAATAAAGGATTTGTTTTTCCTAAACCATGAAAATTAGTGATGTCTTCGTTGTCTCTGTTTTTGCAAACATATAAGATAACGCTAAATGCTGCGATACCAGCTAATGCATAGGCAGTAGTGTAATATAAAAGAGTTCCTGCAGAAGTTGCTAAAGTTAATAAAGTCATTAACATGAAACCAGCATGCGAAATACCTGAATAAGCAAGCATACGTTTTACGTTTACTTGACGTAAAGCCATGATATTACCAACAGTCATAGATAACATAGAAACGATTACAATTACGATAACATAACTTTCAGAAAGTTCTGCATTTAGTATTGTTAGTAATTTGTATAAAGTAGCAATAGCAACCACTTTTGCCAAAGTACTCATTAAAGCAGTTGTTAATGCAGGAGAACCTTCATAAACGTCTGGTGCCCAAAAGTGAAAAGGAACAGCTGCAACTTTAAACAACATACCAACAGTTAGTAGAACAATACCAATTGGAAACCAAATAGGCAATTCAGCAGATTGAGATAATTCACTAATTTCAACTACATCAAAACTTCCCATAGCTCCGTAAATCAAACAGATTCCGAATAAGATAATCCCAGATGCAAATGAACCCATTAGGAAATATTTCATTCCAGCTTCATTACTTTTTAATTTCATTCTGTCACTTGCAGCTAAAACGTATAGTGCAATAGATAATACTTCAATTCCTAAAAAGAACATTGCTAAGTTTCCAAAAGAAACCATTGCTACAGCTCCTGCCAATAAGAATATTTTTATAGATACAAAATCAGATATCTTCGTTTGGTGATCTTGGTAGAAATCATGACTCAAAGCCACTAAGAAAATAGTTAATACAATAAACAAAGAAGAGAACGACGTAGAGTATTTACTCACCGCAATCATGTTATTGTAGTAACTCTCAGTTAAACCAAATTCTGAATAGTTTATTGCCAAAACGCCTAATAAGCCAACTATTGTTACTGGAATAATGGCTTTTCTTAAATTAAGAATTTCAAACAGTAGGCAAAAAACACCCAATCCTATGATAGCTATTAATGTATTCATTTTTGTTTTTTTGATATAGGAAATCAAAAACTAATGATGCCCTAATTTATTTTATTTAAAAATATGTTATTTATTCTTTAGTCGCTTAACTTTTCTTATCACAGATTGAGTCCGTAATAAAAAGGATAATACTAATGTCTTAATTTCTATTTATAACTTTTAAAATGACTTCTAAACTTGGAGAAATTAAATCTGTAATTGGTTTTGGATATAATCCAAAGAACAATAAAACAGCAATAATAGCTACAAGTGAAATTCCTTCGTTGATAGTTACATCCGCAAATGGTTTAGTGTTTGTTTCACCTAACATTACATTTTGGAACATTTTAAGCATATAGTAAGCTCCTAAAATAATCGTAGTTCCACCTAAAACGGCAAACCAAATGTTTATTTGAGAAAGGCTATATAAAACGGTGAATTCTCCAACAAAGTTAAAAGTAGATGGTAATGAAACTGAAGCCAATACCAAAATTAAGAACATTGAAGTGAACTTTGGAGATTGGTAACGGATTCCGCCCAATTCTGCAATAGCTCTAGTTTCGTATCTTCTAAAGATAATTTCGGCAGCTAAGAATAAACCAACTACAACAAAACCGTGAGCGATCATTTGTAAAACAGATCCGCTTAAACCATCAGCAGTTAGTGTATAAGTACCAGCTGCAATTAACCCAACGTGAGCTAATGAAGAATATGCAAGTAATTTTTTTAAGTCTTTTTGTCTCAAAGCGACAATAGAACCATAAATAACACCAGCTATACCTAATCCAATAAATACAGACATGTATTCTTTAGCAGGAAGTGGAGCTATTGGCAACTGCCAACGAATGATACTGTAAAGTCCCATTTTTAGCATGATACCAGATAAAAGCATAGTTCCTGCAGTAGGTGCTTTTTGGTATACACTTGCTTGCCAAGTATGGAAAGGTATAAGAGGAATTTTAATAGCATACGCTAAGAAGAAAGCCAAGAATATCCAAAATTGTTCTGTAGCAGTCAAATCTAATTCGTATAAATCAGTCAATAAGAAGCTACCTGCTTTTGTGTACATGTAAACAAATGCTACAAGCATAAATAATGAACCAGCAAGAGTGTAGATAAAGAATTTAACCACTGCTTTTCTGCGTTCTTCAGTATCACCATTACCCCAAATTAATGCGATAAAGTAAATAGGGATTAAAGATAATTCCCAGAAGATATAATACAACAAACCATCTGCAGCAAGGAAAGTACCTACCATTGCAAATGCCATGAATAAGATTAAGGCATAGAATCCTTTTGCATTTGGATATGAATTACCAAATGAAGAGAAAATGATTATTGGCGTTAGAGCAGTTGTTAGTAATAACATTGCAATTGCCAATCCATCAGCATTTAATACAAATGAAATTTTTGGCTGATTAATCCATTGGGTCATGAAGCTAATGCTTTCGCCAAGATTATAATGATTTAATAATACAATCGAACAACCTAAAGCTGCCAAGCTAAAGAACAAGGCTACTTTTGAAGCTAGTTTATCACCCACAAAATAAGTGACAAAAGCACCAATTAAAAGTATAATTAATATAAGAGAAACGTTCATAGTTATTAAATTATTAAGCTAAAAATATATAAGAAATAATGGCACACATACCCAAAACAAAAGCGAATAAATACAATCCGATACTTCCATTTTGCAATCTTCTACCTTGATAACTTATCTCGTTGGTTACTTTTCCTAATCCGAAAACAAGTGCAGAAAGACTTGTTTCAACATTGTCTCTAAAGAATTTTGATAATCCATTTATAGAGCGTACAAATAGAAAGTCGTATAATTCATCAACATAATATTTGTTGTATAGTACTTTTGTAACACCTGTTATAGACTCATCTTCACCAGGAACATTGTTTTGTTTGATGTATTTTAAGTAAGCAATAAAAATACCTATTAATCCACCAAGAACAGCAACACCCATTAAAGTGTATTCTGTAGTTCCTAAATGATGTGCTTCGCCAGCTACTTTTGTAAAAAGTGGTGCTAGGTACCCATTCAACCAGCTATTTCCAGGTAAACTAATCAATCCGCCAAAAGTAGCTAGGATTGCTAAAATGATTAATGGAAAAGTAATTAAAGCTGGACTTTCATGTAAATGACTTTTTTGGTGTTCCGTTCCTCTAAAATCTTCAAAGAAAGTTAAGAACATCAATCTAAACATATAAAAAGCAGTCATGATCGAAGCAACAGATGCAACGACATAAAGCGGAATGTTATGATGAAATGCAGTCAATAATATTTCGTCTTTCGAGAAGAATCCAGAAAATAATGGAACTCCCGATATTGCCAATGAAGAAACAAGCATTGTTATAAAAGTAATTGGCATTGCTTTACGCAATCCACCCATTTTGCGCATGTCTTGTTCACCATGTAAAGCGTGAATTACAGAACCTGAACCCAAGAATAAACAAGCTTTAAAGAAAGCGTGAGTTATTACGTGAAAAACAGCTACTTCGTAAGCACCTAATCCTAATGCTAAAAACATTAATCCTAATTGCGAAACAGTAGAGTAAGCCAATACTTTTTTAATATCATTTTGAACCAAACCAATTGTTGCAGCAACTAATGAAGTTATTGCTCCAATAATAGCAATTACGCTTTGAACGTCTGGAGTTAAATCAAATACAAAGTTTAATCTAGTAATCATGAAGATACCAGCAGTTACCATTGTAGCAGCGTGAATTAATGCCGAAACTGGAGTTGGTCCAGCCATCGCATCAGGCAACCATGTGTATAAAGGAATTTGAGCTGATTTACCACAAGCACCAATGAACAAACAAAAAGCAGCTGCAGATAGCATATAGATATTTAAATCAGTTGCACTAGCAATAGCCGTTTTTAAAGTTGCATAATCCAAAGTAGAGAACATAGTACCGATGATGAAAATACCAACAAGTAATCCTAAATCTCCAATTCTGTTCATGATAAAAGCCTTTTTAGCAGCATCATTGTAGTCTTGGTTTTTATACCAGAATCCAATTAGTAAGTAAGAACAAAGTCCTACACCTTCCCAACCAATGAATAATACTAATAAGTTACTTCCAACAACTAGCGTAATCATGAAAAATACAAACAGGTTTAAGTAAGCAAAAAACTGGTGCATTTTCTCATCATCATGCATATAGCTGATAGAGTATAAGTGAATCAAAGAACCAATACCAGTTACAAATAGTAACCAAAGTAATGACAGTTGATCTAATAAGAAACCTAAATCAACATGAAAGTTGCTTATCTGAATCCAGTCAAATAAACTAATGCTAATAGGTTGTTGAGTTTGATTTATTTGAAGGAAAAAATAAATAGAAACAGCAAATGAAACCACTACAGAAAGTGTTCCTATAGCGCCAGAAACTGTCTTTCCAAAACTTTTTCCAAAGAAAACATTGATTAAAAATCCTAAAAAAGGAGCTAATACTAAAACTAAAGCTAAATTGGTATCCATTGCCATTTATCCTTTTAAATTTTTTAAATTATCGATACTAATTGAATGTATGTTTCTAAATATCGATACTAAAATTGCCAATCCAACTGCTACTTCAGCAGCAGCAACTGCCATCGAGAAAAATACGAATACTTGTCCTTGTGCATCTTGGTGATACGTAGAGAAAGCAACAAATAATAAGTTTACTGCATTAAGCATGATTTCAATAGACATAAAAACGATAATCGCATTACGTCTGTATAAAACACCAAATATACCTACACAAAAAAGGACTACACTTAAAAATATGTAGTTTTCGATACCTATTTGATTTAAAATATTATTCATTATTTTTCGATTTTTTCTTTTTTAGACAATAACACCGCTCCAATCATGGCAACTAAAAGTAAAATAGAAGCAAATTCAAATGGAACCATATATTCGTTCAATAGTATTTTACCCAATACTTTTATCGATTGGAAATCTTCTCCAGTCGAATCGTATTCTCCAACAATTGGTTTTGAGTTAATAAATATTGCAATTAATACAACACAAATTAAACAGAAAGAAACAATTGCTCCTAGACGCGTAATTCTAGGTTTGTGTACTTCGTTTTTCTCGTTCAGGTTCATCAACATTATCGTAAACAGGAACAAGATCATTATGGCTCCAGAATAGACTATAATGTGAACTATTGCTAGAAACTGAGCATTTAATAATAAGTAATGACCCGCAATCGAAAAAAAGCAAATCACTAAATAAATAGCACTATGAATAGGAGTACGACTAAAAACAGTTAAGAATGCGGTAATCACTGTAATGAAAGCTAAAATACAAAAAGTAATTTGTATTGCATTTGCATTAGCAAAATCAGGTATATGTATCATTAATTAGCGTTTTTAAGTTGAGCGTTTTTCATAGCCATTTCTAGTGGCATCACTAATTTGTCTTTTCCAAAAATAAAATCTTCTCTGTTGTAGCTAGAAGGAACCAATACTTTAGAAGTAGTTAGGTAAATTGCATCTTTAGGACAAGCCTCTTCACACAATCCACAGAAAATACAACGCAACATATTAATTTCATATATCGAAGCATATTTTTCTTCTCTGTACAAATGTTTTTCATCTGGTTTGCGCTCTTCCGCTTTCATAGTGATAGCTTCTGCAGGACAAGATAAAGCACATAATCCACAAGCAGTACAGTTTTCACGACCTTGCTCATCACGTTTTAGCATGTGCTGTCCACGGTAAACATCACTACGCTCACGAACTTGTTCTGGGTAATGAATTGTCGGTTTACGTTTGAAAAGATGTTTGATTGTAATGAACAACCCTTTAGCAATCGCTACAAGATACAATCGCTCAAGAAAAGTCATCTCTTTATTTGAGACTACCTTTTTTCTACCCGATAATGATATAGTTTCTATTGACATTTTAATTTATCATTTACGATTTTGATTCCAAAACCAAATTCAAAAATTTATTTCTTTTATTTTTTATCTGAAGCTAATCCTGCTATCCGTTACAATCTTTACTGTTTTGAAATAAAACATTAAAGGATTTTCACTTCTATCAGGGCTAGGTGTTTTCGTTTATTAAAACCCTAAATAAGCTGCAATTTCACCTCTTAATATTACAACACCTGTAATCATAATATTGATGATAGCAAGCGGAATTAATATCCTCCATCCTAAATGCATCAATTGGTCATATCTGAATCTTGGCACAGTCCAACGAACCCACATATAGAAAAATATGAAAAAGCATATTTTAGCAAATAAAACAACCATTCCTAGAACGTTTGCTGGATTAACTCCTACATTCTGTACCATCCATTCCATTCCAGGATAGTTATATCCTCCAAAGAACAATACTGAGATTATAGTAGCAGAGATAAACATGTTAGCATATTCAGCAAACAAATAGAATCCCATTTTCATCGACGAATATTCCATGTGGTATCCACCAATTAATTCGTTTTCACATTCCGCTAAATCAAAAGGAGTTCTGTTAGTTTCAGCAAAAGAACAGATAAGGAAAATTAAGAAAGATAAAGGTTGGTAAAAAACGTTCCAGTTCATCCCCTCTTGTTGCATAGAGATTTCTCTCAAACTTAAGGTTCCAGTCATCATTAACAATGCGATCATAGACAATCCCATTGCAACTTCATACGAAACCATTTGCGAAGCAGCACGAACAGCTCCCATCAAAGAGAATTTACTGTTAGATGCCCATCCACCAATCATGATTCCATAAACTCCAACAGAAACAACCCCGAAGAAGTATAATAAACCAATGTTAATATCAGTAGCTTGTAATAAAATATCTCTTCCGAACAAGTGTAATTTGTCTCCCCAAGGAATAACAGCACTTGTCATTAAAGCAGTACTCATTGCTATTGCTGGACCTACAACAAATAAAAATTTATTTGGAGTATTCGGGAAAAATTCTTCTTTAGAGAATAATTTCATACCATCAGCAAGCGGTTGTAATAATCCACCCCAACCTGCACGGTTAGGTCCAACACGGTCTTGTAAATAAGCAGCAACTTTACGTTCAGCCCAAGTAGAATACATCGCCATAAGCATGGTTACAGCAAATACCACAAGAATTACAACACTTTTTTCTATAATAAATGTACTATCCATTTCTAAGATATTTTGTCGTTATTGGTTAATGGAATTTGTGCCATACTAATTTTTTTACGGTCTTGCTCTCTACCTAAAAGAATAATATCTTCAGTAGCAATTTCTACTTTTTCTAATTTACGAGTGTAGTTGTTTTGATTGATAACAGAATCTTTTTCAAATTCTCTTGGTCCTTCAATAGTCCAATCTGCAACGTTTTTGTGGTCAAAACGACAACTGTTACAAATAAACTCTTCAACTTCATGGTAAATGTCTTTACGACCCGTAACACGTTGTATTTCGCCACCAAACATCCAAACGGTAGTTTTTCCACAACATCCAGGAGTAGTACACTCTCTGTGCGCATTGAAAGGCTTGTTAAACCAAACTCTTGATTTAAATCGGAATGTTTTATCTGTTAAAGCTCCAACTGGACATACATCAATCATATTTCCAGAAAACTCATTATCGATTGCTTTAGAGATACCAGTCGAAATATTAGCGTGATCTCCACGATCTAATACACCGTGAACTCTATTGTCTGTTAATTGATCTGCAACTTGAACACATCTTTGGCATAAGATACAACGGTTCATGTGTAATTGAATATGCGGACCGATATCTTCTGGCTCAAAAGTTCTTTTCTCTTCAATAAAACGGGATTTTGGATTTCCGTGTTCGAAGCTTAAGTTCTGTAAGTCACATTCACCAGCTTGATCACAAATAGGGCAATCTAAAGGGTGATTAATCAATAAAAATTCTGTTACTGATTTACGTGCTTCAGTTACTCTATCAGAAGATTTACTGTTTACTTCCATACCATCCATACATCCTGTTACACAAGATGCCATTAGTTTTGGCATTGGTCTTGGATCAGCTTCACTACCTTTAGCTACTTCAACTAAACAACAACGGCATTTTCCACCGCTCCCTTTTAATTTTGAGTAATAGCACATGGCTGGCGGTACTAAATCTCCACCAATCATACGTGCAGCCTGTAGGATTGTTGTTCCTGGCTCTACGTCTATACTTTGACCGTCTATGGTTACTTTCATCTCTTTATTTTGTTTTTTTAGTTTCAAGTCTAAAATTTCAAGCTGTACAACTCGAAACTAAAAAAACTTGAAACCTGAAACTTTTTATATTATTACTTTACCGCCTACTAAGTGTTTCACTTGTGAAAAAGGTTCGGCAACAAAATGCTCTCTGTTTTTTATTTTTTCTGGAAAACGAACGTGGTATTCAAATTCATCTCTAAAGTGACGAATAGCTGCTGCTACTGGCCAAGATGCTGCATCTCCAAGTGGGCAAATCGTATTTCCTTCGATTTTACTCTGAATGCTCCATAATAATTCGATATCCTCTTCACGGCCTTGACCGTTCTCGATTCTCCATAATATTTTTTCTAACCATCCTGTACCTTCACGACAAGGAGTACATTGTCCACAAGATTCATGGTGGTAGAAACGGGCAAAATTCCATGTGTTTCTTACAATACATGCAGTGTCGTTATAAACGATAAACCCTCCAGAACCCAACATAGATCCAGTAGCAAAACCACCATCACTTAAAGATTCGTAAGACATTAAACGATCTTCACCATTTGCAGTTTTGAAAATCAATTCAGCTGGTAAAATTGGCACAGAAGAACCTCCAGGAACAAACGCTTTCAAAGGTCTGCTAGAAGACATTCCGCCTAAGTATTCATCAGAATTCATGAATTCGTCAACACTTAAACCTAGTTCAATTTCATAAACTCCAGGATTTTTAACGTGTCCAGAAGCTGAGATTAATTTAGTTCCAGTAGAACGACCGATACCGATTTTGGCATAATCATCACCAGAGTTGTTGATAATCCATGGCACAGTAGCAATAGTTTCAACATTGTTTACAACTGTTGGATTTGCCCAAAGACCAGAAACAGCAGGGAATGGCGGTTTGATACGCGGATTTCCTCTTTTTCCTTCTAATGATTCTATAAGTGCAGTTTCTTCTCCACAAATATAAGCACCAGCTCCACAGTGTACGTGTAGTTCTAGATCATATCCTGATCCAAGTATATTTTTCCCCAAAAATCCAGCAGCTTTCGCTTCGGCAATGGCTCTTTCTAATATTTTGAAAACCCACATATATTCTCCACGAATATAGATATATGATAGGTTAGCACCTAAGGCAAAACTTGAAGTAATCATTCCTTCAATCAATAAGTGAGGAATAAATTCCATCAAATAACGATCTTTAAAAGTACCTGGCTCAGATTCGTCGGCATTGCAAACTAAATGTCTTGGTTTTCCTGATTTTTTATCAATAAAACTCCATTTCATTCCCGCTGGGAAACCTGCTCCACCACGACCACGAAGGCCTGATTTCTTTACCTCTTCAACAACTTCGTCTGGTGTAAGCGTTTTAATTGCTTTTTCTACAGATGCATAACCACCATTCTTGCGGTACACTTCGTAGGTTTTAATACCAGGAATATTGATTTTATCTAATAATATTTTTTGTGACATATTATTTATCGTGTAATATTATTTTATCATTTTTACAATCAGCGATTAACTGATCGATTTTTTCTTCGGTAAGTTTTTCTTTGTAGAAATCACCTAATTGCATCATTGGAGCGTATCCACAAGCACCTAGACATTCTACACCAGCAATACTGAACATACCGTCAGGAGTTGTTTCTCCCATTTTGATACCCAATTTCTCAGATGTATAATCCATTAAATTTTCGGCACCACTCAAACAACAACAAGAAGTTTGGCAAAATTCAAACATGTATTTACCCATTGGTTTTTGGTTGTACATGGTGTAAAAAGTTACTACCTCATAAACCTCAATTGGTTTTATATGTAAGATTTCGGCAACCTTGTCCTGAAGTTCAATACTCAACCAATTTTCATGGGCATCTTGTACTTCGTGTAAAACAGGCAATAAAGCCGATTTTCTTTTGTCTTCAGGATAATGACTGATTAGTTCATTGATGCGGTTCATCAATGCTTCGGTCATATTTATTTCTTGTTTGTAATGTGTTCTTTCCATTTTATTTTAAATCTGAAATCAAAAATCGTTATTCTACAATCTGAAATCTTTTAAGCATCTAACTCTCCAGCGATAACATTTAAACTTGATAATATTACAATGGCATCTGATAGCATTGCTCCTTTAATCATTTCAGGAAACGCTTGGTAATATATAAAACAAGGTCTTCTGAAGTGTAATCTGTATGGAGTCCTACTTCCGTCGGTTACTAGGTAAAAACCTAATTCACCATTTCCACCTTCAACAGGATGGTATATTTCTGCAACTGGTACAGGAACTTCTCCCATAACAATCTTAAAGTGATATATTAGTGATTCCATGTTGGTGTATACATCTTCTTTTGGAGGAAGGTAGTAATCTGGAACTTCGGCATGGTACACATTTCCTTCTGGCATTTTTTCTAATGCTTGACGGATGATGCTTAAACTTTCCCAAACTTCAGCATTACGAACGCAAAAACGATCGTAAGTATCTCCTGATTTTCCAACAGGAACTATAAAATCAAAATCTTCGTATGAAGAGTATGGCTGTGCAACACGCACATCATAATCAACACCTGCAGCACGTAAATTTGGTCCGGTAAAACCGTAAGCCATTGCTTGCTCAGCAGATATAGCTCCAACATTTACAGTTCTGTCAATGAAAATTCTGTTTCTTTCAAATAAGTTTTCGAATTCTTTCCAAGCAACCGGAAATTCTTCTAAAAAGACATCTAGTTTTCTGAAAGCTTCTGCAGACCAGTCTCTTTCAAAACCACCAATACGTCCCATGTTTGTAGTTAAACGAGCACCACAAATTTCTTCGTAAATTTCGTATACTTTTTCTCTAAATTGAAATACATAAAGGAAACCTGTGTAGGCACCTGTATCTACACCTAGAATTGAATTACAGATAATATGATCTGTGATTCTAGCCAATTCCATAACGATAACTCTTAAGTATTGAACACGTTTAGGTACTTCAATATCCAAAAGCTTTTCTAGAGTCATCCACCATCCCATATTGTTGATAGGAGAGGAGCAATAGTTCATTCGGTCTGTAAGAGGTGTAATTTGATAAAACGGACGATTTTCGGCAATTTTTTCGAAAGCTCTGTGGATGTAACCAATAGTTGGCTCAGCATCGATAATTTTCTCACCGTCCATCAACAAGACATTTTGAAAAATACCGTGTGTAGCTGGGTGTGTTGGTCCAAGATTCAGAACAGAAAGTTCACTACCATCGTCGTTTAGTTTCTGTTCAATTATTTTAGCATAGCGATGCTCTGGGGATAATAATAGTTCTGACATTTATTTAATGTGAAAAATTATATGATTTTGTCTTAGCAATTTGTGATTGTTCTTCCAAAGAACCTATCGTCTTTATCTGTTCTTCCGCTGTCTTCCATAGGGAATTCTTTACGCATCGGAAATGATATCATCTCATCCATATTTAAAATACGTTTCAATTGTGGATGTCCAATGAAGTTTACACCGTAAAAATCATAGGTTTCTCTTTCCATCCAGTTTGAACTTAAGAAGATATTAGATATTGTTTTTATCTCTGGTTTTTCGCCATTGATAAAAACTTTTAATTTAATTCTTTTGTTTTCATACCAGTTGTGCAAGTGATATACTATTGCAAATTGGCTGTCAACAGGATTGTCTGGGTAGTGTACACCGCATAAATCAGTTAAAAATTGAAAACGCAATATTGGATCGTTTTTCAAAAAAAGAATTACAGCTGTTATTTTATCAGAAGCAACTTCTAATGAAAAAATGTCTCTATCTTGATTGAAATTGAATACATCTTCTCCAAATGTTTCAATTAATTTATCTTGAATTTCTATTGTCTCTAAAGCCATTTTTATTTATTGAATGTTATATGAAGCCAATAATTCTTGGTATTCAGGAGAACTACGTCTTCTTACAGACTCGCTCTTTACTAATTCTTGTAATTTTAGTACGCCATCAAGGATTTGTTCTGGTCTAGGTGGGCAACCAGGAACGTAAACATCTACTGGTATAATTTTATCAATTCCTTGAAGAACTGAATACGTGTCAAAAATACCCCCAGACGATGCACAAGCACCTACAGCAATAACCCAACGAGGCTCAGCCATTTGTTCGTAAACTTCACGTAAAATAGGACCCATTTTTTTAGAAATTGTTCCCATTACTAATAACATATCAGCTTGGCGAGGAGAAAAACTCACACGTTCAGAACCAAATCGTGCTATGTCATAATGTGAAGCCATTGTAGCCATGAATTCGATACCACAACAAGAAGTTGCAAATGGTAAAGGCCATAATGAATTGGCTCTTGCTAAACCTACAACATCGTTAAGTTTTGTAGCAAAAAAGCCTTCTCCTGTGACTCCTTCTGGCGGGGCTGCCATGTTTATCTTTGAATCGCTCATTTTTTATTTTAGATTTCTGATTTCTGTTTTTAGATTTTTGAAACCGTAAAAATTGAAATCAATTTTTTTAAATCAATTGTATTAATTTGAGGTGTTTAAATCTTAATTCTAAAATTTAAAGTCTCTTTTTATTCCCACTCTAGTGCTTTCTTCTTGATGATGTAGAAAAAACCTACCAAAAGAAGCGACATGAACACTAGCATTTTTAACATTCCCTCAATACCAAGTTCTTTAAAGTTTGCTGCCCATGGGTAAAGGAAAATTACCTCAACGTCAAACAATACAAACAAAATAGCAACTAAGAAATATTTTACAGAAAACGGAATACGAGCATTACCAATAGATTCAACACCGCATTCGAAGTTTTTGTCTTTAATTGTGGAATTTCTTTTTGGACCTAATTTTCCAGAAATGATGATAGTTCCTACTACGAAACCAACAGCTAAAATAAGCTGCATTAAAATTGGAATATAATTATATTGATCAGTATGCATAATTTAAGGATTTTTTGCTTAAAAATAAGTCACAAAGATAGCCCTCAAGTATGTAAATCACAAGTTAAAAAATGATTTAAGTAGGTTTTGAAATGTAGATATAGGGTAATTTTTATTGATTATAAATAACGAAATGGTTTTTAGGATTTTTTTTAAGAATTACCCCAAAAAAAAAGCGTTTCGAAATAAATCGAAACGCTTTTAAGCATTCGGTGGCAAAAAAAATAAATTGCTATATTTTTATGCTTAGATTACTGCAACTTTAGCAGCAACTTTACCTTTTCTTCCTTCTTCTTCTTCGTAGCTAACTCTGTCACCTTCGCGTAATTCTTCCGCGTTGATTCCTGATGCATGAACGAAAATGTCTTTTCCTGTTTCTTCGTCTGTAATGAACCCGTAACCTTTTGACTCATTGAAAAATTTAACTGTACCTGTACGCATTGTAATAGTAATAATAATTTATAATGAGGCAAATGTAAGATTTAAAATAATACAAAAGACAATATACTGTTAATTTTTTATAAAAAATATTGATTTACAGTGTTTTCGCTCGTTATATTGCGTCAATTTTGATGTGTAATTCCTTTAATTGTAAAGCGTCTATTGTTGCAGGTGCATCAATCATTACATCGCGTCCTGAATTATTTTTTGGGAATGCGATAAAATCTCTAATTGTCTCTTGTCCACCTAGTATAGCTACCAATCGGTCTAGTCCAAATGCTAATCCTCCGTGTGGTGGTGCTCCAAATTGGAACGCATCCATTAAAAATCCGAATTGTGCTTTTGCCTCATCCTCAGTAAATCCTAGGTATTTGAACATTAATTGTTGTGTTGCCTTATCGTGAATACGAATAGATCCTCCACCAATTTCATTACCGTTTAATACCATATCGTAAGCATTAGCACGAACTTTTCCAGGTTCTGTTTCTAATAACTTCATGTCTTCTGGCTTAGGAGATGTAAATGGGTGGTGCATTGCGTGGTAACGACCTGTTTCTTCGTCTAATTCTAATAAAGGGAAGTCAACAACCCATAGTGGTGCAAATTCTTCTGGTTTACGTAATCCTAAACGTGTTGCTAATTCCATACGTAAAGCACTTAATTGCCCACGTGTTTTATTAGCTGGACCCGAAAGTACAAAAATCATATCCCCAGGTTTTGCTCCTGTAGCTTTTGCCCAATTGGTTAAATCTTCTTGGTCATAAAACTTATCTACAGATGATTTGTATGTTCCATCGTCGTTACATTTAGCATACACCATTCCTGATGCTCCTACTTGCGGACGCTTAACCCAGTCAATTAATCCGTCGATTTCTTTACGTGTATAATTTCCTGCGCCTGGAACTGCAATTCCAACAACTAATTCGGCAGCATTGAATACTGGGAATTCTTTGTGTTGTGCAAATTCGTTTAACTCACCAAACTCCATTCCGAAACGAATGTCTGGTTTGTCATTTCCGTATGTTTTCATAGCATAGTCGTAGGTAATTCTTGGGAATTTGTCTACATCAATACCTTTTATTTCTTTTAGTAAATGTCTTGTCAATCCTTCGAAAACATTTAAAATATCTTCTTGCTCAACAAATGCCATTTCGCAATCGATTTGTGTAAACTCTGGTTGACGGTCTGCACGTAAATCTTCGTCACGGAAACATTTTACAATCTGGAAATATTTATCCATTCCACCTACCATCAATAATTGTTTGAAAGTTTGTGGTGATTGTGGTAAAGCATAAAATTGTCCTTCGTTCATACGGCTTGGTACAACGAAATCTCTTGCTCCCTCTGGAGTTGATTTAATCAAATAAGGAGTTTCTACTTCGCAGAAATCCAAATCCGATAAATATTTACGAACTTCCATTGCCACTTTGTGACGGAAAAGCAAGCTGTTTTTTACTGGATTACGACGAATATCTAGGTAACGATATTTCATTCGGATATCTTCTCCACCATCCGTTTCATCTTCAATAGTAAATGGAGGTGTTAATGCAGCGTTTAATATTGTTAATTCGGTAACTAGAATTTCTATGTCACCAGTAATCATGTTTTTGTTTTTGTTCTTGTCCTCACGTTCAATAACAATCCCTTTTACTTGAATAACAAATTCTCTTCCAAGAGTTTTTGCTGCTTCAAAAACGGTTTTATCGCTACGACTTTCGTCAAAAATAAGTTGTGTGATTCCATAACGGTCACGTAAATCAACCCAATTCATAAATCCCTTATCACGCGATTTCTGAACCCAGCCCGCTAGTGTAACTTCTGTATTAATGTGTGAGGCGTTTAATTCGCCACAATTATGACTTCTATACATGATCCAAATTTTAGACTGCAAAAGTAAACACAAAAATTAAATAAGGCTAGTTTTCTAATGTTTAATACAGTTGATCTTAATTATTTTTTATTTTAGTGACATATACTGAAGTTTTACATGATTAATGAAAATCCGTGCTATTGGGACAATTTTCGAAATATTTTGTAAAAAAATTAAAGACTATGTTTAAGGAAATGCTTTTTTCTATTTGAAATTTTATAAATGGAAACTATTCTTTAGTTAAGACATCCTCAATTGTTTTATTAAGGGTGCGTACTCCATGAGTATCATGGGTTATTTTATATACGATTTTTTCAGAATCAATACCAATGAAGTCGCCATCTTCAAGATCTTTAATATGGAAATATTCTTTTTTATTTATAAAAATAGAATATACATCAGATGGATTTAAAACCATCTTTTCACCATCACTCATAAGATTTTGAATTCGATTATAGTCAGATAATCCAATAAATTCTTTTTTAAAATTTGATGTATTGATTTTGTCGATATCAATTTCTATTTTTTTATTTCCTACTAATGAATAACCACATATTGTGCCACTTGATATATAAATCTCATATGGTAAATAGATCTGTAATTTTTTGTCGAATACCTCGATATTGAATAGTTTAAAATCTTTCTCATTAGGTTTTTCATATTTTTTTAATATTGTAGATTTGAAAGTAAAGGCTACATATCCAGGTATGTCAGTAATATTAGTAATCACTCCCCTAAACAATCCATCATCTATTTGGTTAAGGAAACCAATATATGAGGATGGAAGTTTCATGACTACACTTCTAAGTAATTGAATTTCTTTATTTTCTATTTTTGTTCTTTTAAATAATCCAAACATATCTATTCTAATTAAACTTTAATAAACAAATTATATTCTCCAAACAATCCAATTCTAGATTTAAAACCGGCACGCAAAAACTTATATCGAAACGGATCAATTATTAAATAAAAAACTGGAAGATTATAGTTATTAATCATTTTTGTAAAGAATGATTAATATTTAGCAAGCTAAGTAAATTATTTGTTCGTGAAAAAGAAATGAAGCCAATTACTGGCATTTCAGGTGAAGTATTATAGCTCATACTAGAAATATATAAATATTTGTAAATTTTCATAGTTTTAGTCTTTTAGTAGTTTGCTTTCCTAGCAACCATTTTTCTCTTTCTAAATATTGATAGCTTGCTGAGTTCTTCCCCAAAAACAAATCAGTATATCCCTCTGTATCTCTTATCTAAAGTGCTGAAATATTCCAACCAATTAACTCGATTCTCATTTAAAGTTCTTTATAAAAATGATATGTAATAGCAACTAAAATATATGAAGCAATATTATATGCATCTAGTAAAAAAGAATATTTACCTAAGGAATAGGAGTCATCTTTAATTATGATTGCTCCATTGCCTTTTATTTTAAAATAATAATAATTACTCAGATGAAACAAAATCGGCGCGATAAGTGCTATCTTTCTAATATCATAATCAATATTCATTCTAGTAAAAATCATTATCATATTAGTGATTGTTATTAAATTACTAGTCTGTGTAAGCGCTAACATTATATATACAGGTGTTTGTGGAACAGCATTTTTTTTTGAGCTTAGCAGAAAAAAATGATAATAAATCATTTTGTAAATTTTCATAGTTTTGGGTTAACTGTTTAAGTTTAGGAAGTAGAATCTAATAGCTACTTCCCACAATATGTTTCTAACAGATATTTTGTGTAAAAAGCTCCCCAAAACAAAAAAGATAGTGTTACAATAAAAAATAAAAGCACCATTACTATAGTTAATTTATGATTTGAAAAAAACATGGGCTTTTCTTTTACTATTTTTCTTGCTCTTCCAGATTTATGAAAAAAGTAGTAATTAAACAAAAGAAACAAACAAATTGGTAGAAACATCAATAAATTAGTCATTTCATAACAAAAAAACTTTATTAGAAGAATGCTTAAAGTTACACTCAAAACGAAACCCTCAGATGCACTTAGAGCCATTGTCGTTAAAAGATGAGGCTCGTCATCTTTTAATACTTTGATATAAAATAAAAAGTAATAATAATATATGACATTCATAATTTTTTGTCTTTATATGTTTAGTTATTTAAGTCAGCTACCACAATATGTTTCTAGAAGATATTTTGTGTAAATCGGACCCCAAAACATAAACGATAATGTTATTATAAAAAACAATAAAGTTGTAATCACAGATAATTTATGATTAAAAAAAAACATGGGTTTTTCTTTTGTGATTTCAATTGCTTTTCCCGATTTGTTGAAAAACAAATAATTAATAATAAGCACTACTAATTGTACGATAATCATAATCCATTTGTCTATTAAATAACAATATTGATGAATTGATATAATATTTAAAATGAAATTTATAACAAATCCTTCAGACATAGATAATGCAAAAACTGTTGTTGCATATGGTTCATCGTCTTTAGATATTTTTATATAAAACAAATAGTAGTAGTAATAAATGGTTTTCATTTAATTAATTTTTGATTGATATGCCTAATTTTCTTCTACCCACGGTAATCAAGTTTCTTGTTTCCTATCTTGGCATGAACTACCATGATTTGTTCCTTTGGTAATTATCAGCCAATTCCTCATAAGTTGAATGAGTATTGGTTGATTGTTCTGTTATTGCAACCGCGCTACGGATTATAGTAGTCAAGCGAATTAAGGGTTGTGTTTACATTTTCTAGGTTCTCAGCAAAGACCTAACAGGTTTTTAAAACCTGTTAGGTGTACTCAGAAGAACAACGGGATTCTATTTCAACTTTTGATTCGCATTAAGAATGAATCATTGAATAGAAAACTTTATCGGTTGTTATCTCAATAGTTTTAAAATCGTCTTCTTAATTTTTTAGGTTCTCGGCAAAGACCTAACAGGTTTTAAAAACCTGTTAGGTCTACTCAGAAGAATAACAGGATTCATGTTTTAAGACTCTTTATAAAAATAATATGTTAGTATCATTATAAAATGGGATGAAATATTAAAAACTCTAAGTAAAAAAGAATATTTACCTAAAGAATAGGAGTCATCTTTAATTATGATAGCTCCATTGCCTTTTGTACTAAAATAATAATGATTTATTAAATAGAATAAAACGGGACCAATTAGTACTATTTTACCAACATCATAATTAATATTCATTCTAGTAACTATCATTATTATATTAGTGATTGTTATTAAATTACTAGTCTGCGTAAGCGATAACAATGTATATACAGGTACTTCTGGAACAGTATTTTTTTTTGAGCTTTTTAAAAAAAAGTAATAATAAATCATTTTGTAAATTTTCATAGTTTTGGGTTACCTGTTTGAGTTTAGGAAGTAGAACCTAATAGCTACTTCCCACAATATGTTTCTAAAAGATATTTTGTTAAAATTGAGCCCCATATTATTGAGGTACCAAACACAATAAAAAATGAAATAGTTGACAATATTGAAATTCGATTGCTAGAATAGAACATTGGTTTTTCTTTAATTATTCTGATTGCTCTTCCAGATTTATAATAGTATAAATAATTAAACATATTCGCCAAACCAATAATACTCATCCAAATTAGATTACTTGTTTGTTTACATTGGTAGATTATTGATATTACCTGTATGATTATATTTATAATGAATCCTTCTGTAGCACTTATTGCAAGTATGGTTAGCATATGAGGCTCATTATCTTTGATAATTCTGATGTAAAATAAATAGAAGTAATAATATATAACATCCATAATTTTTTTATTTAATATCCAAAATTTCTTTATCTAAAGTGGGGGCAAACGTTTCTGTACCACTCTTGATAGTTGTCTGTTTTTGAAATAAATCTGCCTAATTCCCAGCCTATTCCCCAAGCACCCCCCCTATAGGTCTTCCTAATGTTGCATGAGTATTGGGTGATTGATTTATTATTGCAACCGCGCTACAGATTGTACTAGTAAACGAATCAAAGGTTGCGAATACAATTTTTAGGTTCTCAGTAAAGACCTAACAGGTTTTTAAAACCTGTTAGGTCTACTCAGAAGAATAACGGGATTCTATTTCAACTTTTGATTCGCATTAAGAATGAATCATTGGATAGAAACTTTTTCGGTTGTTATCTTAATAGTTTTAAAATTCACTTCTTAATTTTTTAAGTTCTCAGCAAAGACCTAACAGGTTTTTAAAACCTGTTAGGTCTAATCATTTACTATTAGTTAGAAAAACAATATTTTTTATGATTAAAACAGTTTCAATGAGCTATCAAGTTGCTTTTGAACATTGATGTAGCAAATTGTAATTGGTTTGTTTGCTTTAGATGTTTTGGTCTAGAACAATAGGAGTAAGGTGTTTTTTATAAAAAGGGTGTTTTTCCTTTTAATAACTCTCTATAAATATAATAGGTTAGTATCATTATGAAAAATGATGAAACATTATAAATAGTAAGTAAAAAAGAATATTTACCTAAGGAATAAGAGTCATCTTTAATTATAATAGCTCCATTGCCTTTTTTACCAAAATAGCGATAGTTTATTAAATAAAATAAAATCGGACCAATAAGTGCTATTTTTGTAACATCATAAACAATATTTATTCTAGTAATTATCATTATTATATTAACGATAGTTATTAAATGATTAGTCTGTATAAGCGATAATAATGTATATACAGGTACTTCTGGGACAGCATTTTTTTTTGAGCTTAGCAGAAAAAAATGATAATAAATCATTTTGTAAATTTTCATATTTTTAATCTTTTAATAGTTTGCTTTCATACCAGCCGTTTTGTCTCTCTAGATATTGGTATCTTGTTGAATTTTTTCCAAAAAATAAATGATTATAGGCTTCAGTATTTGTTATCCAGGGGCCTAAAACATTCTAACCAAGTGTCCAACCAATTCCGAAAATACTTCCTTTTGCTGCGGCTAATTGAATACTAATACAGCTATGCGTAGCTTTATTCTTACCTTGAGCTATGTGTTTTAGGGGGACTAATACGTAGGGGTTTGTATTGACTAGTTAGTTTTTTTATAAATGTGTTGCTATATAGATACTTCTAGAGATATTTAATAAAATTATCATAATTATAAAATCGATAATCAAAAGGGAAGAAATTAGAATCTTTTTATTTCTTGAGATAGTATATTTTAACACCCAATTATACTCTTTCTTTCTAAGAATGATAGCAAAGAACAATAACATTGGTAAAAGTAGTAGTAATGGGAAAACTTTATTCAAAGAAAAAAACAATAACAATATAACTTCCACATTAATCATTATAATTCCAGACATAATTATAATTGGAAAAATAAACCAATAGTCTCCTTTCTCTTTATAAAAGAAAATGTAAATTTTTGAAAAGAAAACAAAAAGGAGTTCAATAATTTTATATACCATTTTTTTTATTTTTAATTTCTTACTCGGGTATTGTCGATTTTTATTTTTCGAAGTTCATAAAAATCGATTGATTTATGTGTGAAATAAGTTGAAGTACTGCGGACACCCATGAAATAAAAGGCTGAAATTCCAGTGCCGTACGGAGGAGCGTACGAAAGTGCTGTCATAAATATATCTGTCACTAGAACTGGCCCTGAGATACGTCCTTCGGAATATTCAATTAGAGACATTCCTAAACCCAATGTACTTGTAGCATATCCGGCTATTCTAACACTTTTGCCAAAACTATTTAAAGAATTAGTACTAGTTTTAGTTCCTTCCATATAAACCTTTCCATCTGTAATTCCTGATGAAGAATTCATAAACTCATAATTATTGTTCGGATTATAACTTTGAATTTTGAAATTATTTAAGTTAGCCAATTTATCTATTTTAGAACTATATTTATCTATTCCAAAACCAATTCCTACTAATGTAGTGTTTGTAGCTAAAACAGGTGCAGCTTTTAAATTTCGATATATACTAGGGGTATTCATGCTGTTCATATTCACATAACTACTTCTATTAACAGGTTCATTATTTTTATTACGACCAAATATGTTATTAAGGCTTATTTTGTCTTTTCTCCATCTGTCCCATTTTTTAAAATTAAAATTTCTGTTTGCCCAATCTTTAATGCCTAAATCATCCCAATTGTCTTTTAAGTACTGAAGTGCATTTCCTATAAGGGTTTGGCTGGTTTCATTTGGGCCACAATCTACACAATCTTTCCCATTTCCAGAAGCTTGATTTCCGCTAGGGTCTGTGTATTTTAAGGGGTTGTTCAATACATAACCATATTGATTGTAATTTTGCGTATTGGTTGGATCCTGTATGTAATTGTCTACAGATAAAAAACGGTGTAACATTGGGTCATATAATCTAGCATTCATATTTATAAGCCCAACGCTTTGTAGGTGTTCGTGTCCTGTATAGCCACGATCTAATACTATTAGTTCGGGGAGATCATTTCCTTTTCCATCCTGTACTTTGCTTATTTTTCCCCAAGCATCGTAAAGTCGTTTCTCGAGTACTACGCCATTAGCATCTGTAATAGCCATGATACTGCCTTGGTAATCGCGATGTAAATACAAATAATCGGGAGTGTTATCTCCGTCACTTTTTGCTACTATTGGAGCCGAATAACCATCTCCTGCAATATAGGTTATAAATTCTAACGCACCTGTTACGGTGTTTTGTTTTATTTCCATACTACCATCTGCAGCATAGTGTTTTTGTGATGGTTTTGATGTATTACTGTTTTGTAAATTACCATAAAACATAGAACTACGTTGGTTATTGTCGTTATAAGTAAAGTTAATTACATCAACTCCTGTTTCTTTTATTTGCACAGGACTCTTAAACGCGTTATAATCAACAGTAAGTTTTAGGTTTCTATTACTTAAAGGATTTCTATCAGTTCTCTGTAAGGTTATCTCATCAAAAAGAACATCGCCTGTGTCTTTTTTTGTACCTACTATATTTAAACGAACTCGCAACTGCTTGATAGCAGCTGGTATTGTAAACGTTTTTCGTATATAAATACAACTGTCTTTGGTTTTTGTAGTTAGAATTTCAGTTTTAAAAGCATCGGTTTCGTTATCCTTGTATTCTAGTAATTGTATTTCTGCCTTAGGGCCCGAGGATAACACTCTAGCAGAGAAGGTGTATTCGGTATCGGTTGCATTGTCTATCTGAATTATTTTATCGGATGTAACGTAATTGATGTTATTCGGTTCGGCTGTAGTTAGCAGCAATCCATAATCTCCAATACAGGCTGGATTTCTATAGGTGATTTTTTCTGCCTCATAAGCATCTGTAGCCCATCCTGTATTATCCTCCATTCCATCATAAAAGACCAAACCTCTTTCTTTATAATAATTCTCTGCCTCTGGGGTTAGCTCAATAGACGTATTTTGGTTGGGTTTCGTTTCTTCTTCATATTTGTAGGTTCCCAGATTGTTCTCTTTTATTCTACCTGAGGGCTCATAATTTTGAGTTTCTTGTTCTCCAATGCTATTGGTGAATTGGGTTAATCTTTCTAGGTCGTCATACTCAAAAACTTCGCCCCAATTACCAAACATTGTATTGGTACGGCTATTTAGATTGTCGGTTTTTTTATCAAAATCTGTTTCAAGAGTCATGATATTACTTGTCGGTTCAGCTGTTTTATCATGTTGTATTTTTTTAAGGTAGCCAGCTGCATCATACTCGTTGGTCATCTTTATGCCATTACCAATTGTATTCTCTAGTATTTGCCCCTTTGCATTGAGTGTATTTGTTTGCCATAATACTTGCGATGTGGCATTGTCGAGGATTTGGTATACAGCGCCATTTTTATAGTTGTATTTTGTGGTCAGAGCACTAGATTTACTTCCTATTTCGGCCTTTTTGGTTTCCGTATCGATTCTTCCTAAATCATCGTAGGTAAACGTTTTTGTAAATCTGGCATACCCTATTTTGTCTTCCACAATAGTTACTACTCTTTTATAATCGGGATCATAAGTAAGTTTTGTAATTATTGTATTGAATCCTGTAGGTTGAAGCTTGTCTGTAAAAGTTGTTACAGTAGGTAGTTTTGTAGTTGGATCATAGGCATAGGTTGTTTCACTATCTGTAAATGGTCCTGTTATCGTTTTCTTTATTGGTTTGCCTACTGCATCGCGTGTTATGGTCGTTATTACACCGCCGTTTTGAGAAGTTTCGGTGTTAAGTTCTCCAAAATCATTTGTATCATAAGCAAAAGTTCCCGCAGTAGCATCCCTTAATTTGGTTTTGCGCCCCCAGCCATCTTGCTCTATTTTTATAGTTGTACCGTTGTAGCTGGTCTGTTTTAAATTTCCATTAGCAAAATAGCTATAATTGATGGTTCCACCAGTGTTTTCTTTCATAGATACAATACCTCCCAAGGCATTTTTGGTTGCTATTTTGTTTTTTAGTCCATCTGTAAACGTTGTTGTTAAGCCGGAGTAGCTCATTGTACTTGATCTTCCTGTAAACGATACCGTTTCTATAGTCCTGCCATATTTATCAAACTTGGTTTCATTCCATTGTGTAGGGGTGCTCCCAAAATAGGGTTCACTAACTTTATAATTGCGGTCATTGATGTCATATAAATAGGAGACAAAAGCCATTTTTCCAGTTACATCCTTGATACCCGATTTCGTTTTTCTGCCTAAATCATCAAAAGTAGTTTCCATATAGCTTCCATCAGAGGCATCCCCTTTTGTAGTGAATAGGGTTTCAAACGCATTTTTTTTATAAGAGTAGGAAACTGTTTTGTTAAGTTTCTCATTTTTAGAAGTTAGAGTTTTAAACCATTTATCATAGGTGTACGAAGTAGTTATGCCATAAGCATCAGTCCTACTTTCTAGAGTTCCGTTGTTTGGGTTGTTTGCAAAAAAGGTCTCTAAACGTTCCGTATCTATAGCTTTTGTTAAAAATCGTCCCGATGTATCATATTGATAATTGGTAATTCGGGGAACTAAATCGGGTGCTGTTATTGTTTTTTGAGTGATATTTCCAAAACGGTCATATAAATTATCTTCTGTTACAGTAGCAGTATTAGTTCCTTTTTTCTCAATTTTATGGAGTAATTGCTCTCCATTATACTGGTAAGTTTCTTGACTTGTCATAAGATCTCCAGAAATAGCTGTGCTTTCCTTCTTACTTATTGGTCTGCCTATTATATATGGTGCTGCCAAAGATTCGTATGCTATATCTGTTATGTTTGTTTGTACAACAGTTTCGCCTTCTTTTAGTACAGTGGTAGCTTTTATGAGGTTGTTGAAGTTGTCATAATCGCTAGTGATTTCGCTATTAGTATTCTCTAAGCTATTATATTCTTTGGTGTTTATATTTTGTAGCGAGAACACGTTATTAGACGTTAGATTCTTTTCATAGGTTATTATTGATTTTGTTATAAAATTTATTGGAGCTTTAAGATATATGTCTGCCTCAGGGCTTAATCTTGAAGAAAAAGAATTTCTAGATAGCGTATAATCGTTTTCTTTTGTAGTTGTTTTGGCGGTTGGAGTTCTGGCGGCTAGTAAAGGTAATTCCTCCCCTAATACCATATAATTTTGGGTATTGGCACCTCTTAAATTCATATCAAATCCTGATATATATGAAATAATTGGTGTAGAATCATCATGCCAATTGGTAGATGCAGTCGATCGGAAACCTAAAAAGCCAAGTCCTTCGAGGTTTGTTACTGCCCCATAGTATGAAAATGTTTTCTTTTTATAAGTTGTTGCACTTTGCCTTTCTAGTTTGCTAACTACATATGTATTTCGATCGATTTCAATATCTAAGTACGGATAATTTGTAAGCTGCATACTCGGCTCATAAATTGGTCGATACCTATTGTCTTTGGTGTACTTTGAATCTAAGGGTACGTAGGAGATTATATCTTTTACTCCATTTCCATTTGTTATGCTAGTCAGGTTATTACTTTTGGTATAATCATAGGCTGAATTAAAAAAATGTATTTTATTCTGATTGATAAATCCAATTGCTAAAGTCGATTTAATTTGTGTTGTGCCACTATTACTACTTTGTCGAGTTTGTGGTAAGTAGGCAGGGAGCGCATACATATTGATGTCTGGTTTATTTCCTGTGCCTGCCCAGCTTGGATTGCCTGTAAAATCACCGTTTACATTAGGATAACTGGCAATTGTGATAAAACCTTGGTTAATGGATCGGTCTCTACTGCTTTGAATGCGTACTAAATCTGCTTTTCCATCATTATTAAAATCGGTTGTGATATAATTATAACTGTTATTAGAATCGTTTTTCTCTAAAACTGGTAAATAGGATTTCAGTTCTTTTATCATTGTAGTTCCTGTTGAAGTATATTTATACCATTCTGAGGAACGATATGCCTTTGGAATAATGAAATCTGCTTTTCCATCTCCATTATAGTCACCAATTAAAATAGGCATTGTTGTTGTTTTATTAGGGAAACCAGTTGATAAAGTAGGGTCAATTTTGGGGTTTCTATATAAAACGATCAGTTTGTTTTCTTCGTTAAGCGAATATATAGTCAAGAAGCCGTTATCGAAGACAAATAGATCAGACTTTCCATCTCCATTAAAATCTGCAACTTCGACTCTGGCTGTTGTTGATAAAGTAGTTTTTAGTTGCCCTGGTGATGTTATGAAATTGGTAGTATTATCTCTTTTTAAATCGACAAAATAAACTTTTTTTCCAGTAACGATATTCCCTTTAGAATCTTGGCTGTCAATAATTAAAACATCTGTTAGTCCATCTCCATTAAAATCACCTGATACTACTTTTTTGGGATAAACCGTTTTTGGGATCGTAACTGTTCGCTCATATTGCTTATGCAAGGGGCTTGATAATCCCGTGCTGTAAACCGTGAACGTGTACTCGGTTCCATTTTTTTTCAACACAGTCCAGCCCTGTGGCATTATTTTGTTATTCCAGCTTAACCATGTTGTCGGAAAAATTTCATCAAAAGCACCTACGTTATGTTGAACTGCAATATTTAATTTTTTAGATTGTATGTCAGTATATAACCAATATACTTTTTTTGCTTCTGGTCCAATGGTTGGGTATATTATAGTATCCATACTGCCATCTCCATCAAAATCACCTGATACTGTTACGGCATTAAGAGAGTTTATATTTTTTAAATTCAGTTTTGTTTCTACCGCTAAGTAGCTTGATTTTTCATGCGTTTGATCATATTTAAAGAGGGTTGGATTATAGCTAATGCTATTATCACCACTTTTCTCCGTAATGGAATAAATGCGATCTCCTTCTGGCGAGGTAATAAAGTAATTTCTATACCCTATTGTATTTCCACTTACTTTTATTTCTTTTATTTTTTTATCTCTTATGATATTGTGGCCTCCTACGTAACTGTTTTCTGGAAATATTCTATTTTCATAAACAAATTGAATATCATTTATAGGTTGTTCTCCTCTTGAAGATCCGTATTTTATAGATGCTATTGTTAAGGAATTATTGGTTAGTTTATAGAAATAACTTATTCCGATTCCTTGTGGGTTTTCCCAATAATTAATTGCCCATTCTGTTTTGGAACACGAACTAGGCGAACGTCCAAAGTAGGCTTTTGAACCATCGGGATATTCTACTATAAAATAAGCAGGGCCAAAATTTGCTCCATCAGGATGTGTGCCATATGAAACAATTTTTAGATTAGAGTAGTTTTCGGTTTCGTAAATAGTTCCATCGGCACCATAAGTTCCAGATGTATTGTTTTTTATCATCAATCGTTGTCCATCTAGAGCAAAACGGTCCGAACTATTAAGTTCTACAGTTCCAATTCTGTTATCATGATAGCGAGTTGTAGGGATTCTTGTTATTGTAGATATTCCTCCGATGTCCCAACCTCTTGCCGCTGTTCCAACAAGTCCTCTATTACTGTTGTAGTTTAGACTAACTCGCGGCTCAACTCCATTAATACCTGGAGGTACAGCTATGGGTATTGAATAGTTTGCATTTCCGGCAAGCGATACAGATAATTGTCCTTCTGTTGTACCTACTTCAGATGATGTTCCCGAGTTTAAGGTTGATAAGGTGCTTTTTTTTGTTGTTGTTACGTCCGATTTGTTACTTAAATCATCTTGAGTTTCTATCTTGTTACTGACTCTTTCTATGATTTTTATTTCGGTTACAGGAGTTCCTTCGTCATTTTGTGCAGCTACATAACAAATAGAGATTAATAGCAGCGATGTAAAATATAGTTTTTTCATAGGTGCTATTGTTTTATGATTCTAATTGTCTTTTGATCGCCATTATCGTAAATCAAAGAAATCATATAGATTCCTGTGGGATAATTCAGAAAGGCTATTTTTTGAGAGTTAGCGTTCTCCGGTTTATTGAAAGTTTTTAAAAGTTGACCATTCGTAGTATAAAGTTGTATCGATGCTACGTTATTCCCATTTTGGAGTTCCCATTTTAGATATAATTCTTCTTTAACTGGGTTTGGGTAGTATGAAATGACATCTTCTGGTGAAAATTTTTGTAAATCTTCTTCCTCTAATTCTTCTATTTCTTTAGTGTCTTCTTCTTCAAAGGGGTTAGTATCACAATTCCCAATACATAATTCTCTTTTTATTTGGTTGCCTGCGGGATCATAATCAAAAGTGATTTTAGATTGACCAGTTGCAATTAAAGTAATCCCAAAAATAAACAGTAGGTAATAATTTTTCATTGTTGGTTTTATTTGTAGTTAAAGTAATATATTTTGTAAATATATGTATTTTCTGTAATAATGATTTCTCATTTTTAGAAAAAATGCTACAAATTTTAATTTTGGCTGTTTGATTGCGAGATACTTAGTGTTTTTGGGCTTTTTTATATTTGATGGTATCTTCTTGTATTTTGATATATTTAAATGTTTATTTTTACTCCAACTAAACAAATTATATATATGAAAAAATTAACCTTTTTGCTGTTGTTTTCTGTCGGTATAACTTTTGCACAGGGCAACGCAAGCAAAATCAAATTCACTGCTAAAATCAATAATAGAAATAGCGATACTCTTGTTATTAGAGGCGCTAATAATTTCAAGCAGGTAATTCCAGTTGATAAAAAAGAAACTTTTGTCGCAACCTTTGATGCGCCAAAAGGCTTTTACCAATTTAGCGATGGAACAGAGTCTTCAAGTCTTTATTTAAAGCCGGGGTCTGATATTAATTTAGCCTTAGATGCTAAGCAATTTGACGAGACAATTGTTTACAAAGGAAAAGGCGCTAATGAAAGTAATTTTTTAGCTCAGTTAGCATTGAGAAATGAGAAATTTGAAGAAGAAGCTTTTTCTAAACAAGCGGTAGAATTTGCTACTCTTTTGGAAGCAAAGCTAAAATCGGATTTGGCAACTATTGAAAAAGGTGATTTTGATCCTGAATTTAAAGAGGCAATAAAAAAGTCATTGGAAAAGTCTAAAGAATTTGCACAGCGTAATTATGATAGCACTGCTAAAATGAAAAAGTTAAATGGTACTGCTTCTCCAGCTTTCGATTTCGAAAACTATAAAGGTGGTAAAACTAAACTTTCTGACTTAAAAGGGAAATATGTTTATATTGATCTTTGGGCAACTTGGTGTGCGCCTTGTAGAGCAGAGATTCCTTTCTTGCAAAAAGTAGAAGAAAAGTATCATGGTAAAAATATCGAATTCGTAAGTATTTCAATTGATAAATTAAAAGACCACGAAAAATGGAAAAAGTTTGTTAATGAGAAAAATTTAGGAGGAGTTCAATTATTTGCTGACAAGGATTGGGAATCTGATTTTGTGGTTAGCTATGGTGTAACAGGAATTCCTAGATTTATCTTAATTGATCCATCTGGAAATATTGTTAGTGCTGATGCTCCGAGACCTTCGATGCCAGAACTACAAGCGCAGCTTGATAAATTATTGAATTAAAAATCGTACAAATTCGTAAAACACTGATACCTTGGTTGGTATTGATTTTAATCACCCCTTTGATTTCCAATGTTAAGCTTTTACTCAATGTTACCAAATTGTTAAGTTAAAGTTTTTTTAATGTAAAGGAATAGTTATATTTGTTTATAGATTTTAAAACATTAATAACTAAAGATATGAAAAAGTGTGTGATTTTAGTTGCAATATTGTTCTCTGGAATTTTAGTTGCACAAGAAACTAAACCAGTTTTAGAAGCTGTTGGACATAAAGTAAAAGCTACTTATTACTATGATAATGGTAAAGTTCAACAAGAAGGTTTTTTTAAAGATGGTAAATTAGATGGTATCTGGGTTGCATTTGATGAGAGTGGAAATAAAAAAGCTACAGGATTATATGCCAATGGAGAAAAAACAGGTAAATGGTTTTTCTGGAATGGAACGAATCTTAGTGAGGTAGACTATTCTGACAGCCGTGTGGCTTCTGTTAAAAATTGGAAACAAGATGCACTTGCAAACAGAAACTAAGACTAAATTATAAAACCAAAAAAGGTTGTTCAGCTGAACAACCTTTTTTTTGTGCCTATTATTTTTGAAGACTTACTTTTTTTATTTCGCACCAAATGATTCTTTCTGTTACGGGTATCCCTTGTAGATATTAGATTCATTATAAAACTGTTTCTTATCTTTATTTGGAATAGTAGTAGTGACTAAATCAGGTCTATTTATTTTAGATGGTGTTATGATATTGCTTGTTTGTCTTTTTTGTCCAAATGGTATGAAATGTATAATGTAATCGATGCAAGAACAATCCAAAACACATCAATAAAGAATAGCTGAATTTGATTTTGTGCAAAGGTTTTCCAAAACCAATTTCCCGTACAAATTCCGTTAGCAATAGGGATCAGGAATCCCAAAATACTTCCAGCTAGTAAACTAAATTTATTTGTGAAAGCGTTGTTCTTTTTTAGAATAAAAAATACGACTAATACCAACCAACCAATAAAGTAGATGCTGTAAATATTTGATCGCCCGAGCGGATAAAATACTTTTGTAGCAATAAATGCTAATGCCGTAATAGGGTACATGCTTAAACAAATTGCCAAATAAATGCGCACAACAGTTTCGTTGAAGCGGCGTTTCTTTTCGGGCATGTTTTTCTTATCTCGGGCTACGAGCCAAATCATAACTCCTGATATAATTACAAAACAAGTAATAAGACCAAGTACAAAACTAATTATCTTGAGAGCATATCCTCCATAATCTCCAAAATGAATTCGGTATAATACATTTTTTACCGTGTCAAGATAGGTGATTTCTGTAACTGGATCCTTTTTTGCAACAACTGTGTTATCGGCAACTTTATAAACGATCTTACCAATTCCAGTGAATTTTTTGTCATATTTAATTTCACCTTCTACTAAAACATGCATATTGGCATCGCCATAATTTTGGATAAAAACACGAGTGATTTCAAAATCCTTCCAGTTGTTTTTGGTTTTTGCTACCAATTTGTCAATGCTAAAAGGAGTTGCCAATTTTTTATTATCAAATTTATATTCTGGATCGGTGTATTCTAAATCTTTATATAATTTATCTTGATCGCCTTTATAAAGTGCCATTACACTTGGAGCAATAATTAATAATTTAATCATGAAAAATGCACCTGTAACCGCATATACAAATTGAAAAGGCAAGCCAATCATTCCTAATGATGTATGTGCATCTGTCCACAATGTTTTTAGTTTTTCTTTAGGTCTAAAAATATAAAAGTTAGAAACGATTTTATTCCAATGCAATAGAACCCCAGTTATAATTGCAAATAGAAAAAATAAGGCTACAAATCCGGAAAGATAATATCCAAAGGGATAGGGTATCTGGGCAAGGAAATGAAGTCGGTATAAAAACTCACCTAGTGAATACGAGTTTTCATACGTATGGGTTTTGAAATTTTTGGTATCTAAATAAAAGAAAGACCCTTCTTTTAATTTGGCAGGAGCCAAAGTGTCTTTGGTACCTTCGAGATAAATATTTACCCTTCTTTCGGCACTGGTTTTAGAAATAGAAATGTTCCTTCCGTGTAAGGTATATTCTTTGTCTAAGTTGTTTAAAGCTTTATCGTATTCTAATTGAATGTTCTTTGTTATTGCTACAGATTCACTTCGTTCCCAATTGATGATTTCATCTCTAAAAAACGAAAAAGATCCAGCAAAGAAAATGACAAATAAAACGACACTTATAACGATACCACTTACGGTATGTGTATGAAAATAGATATTGTAATTCCTGTTATTCATAAATTATCGCGTAATAGGGTTATAGGTTTGTCCTAGATATATAATGCCACAAAAGATTAAGGTGAGTAATAAATAAATACCCCAGATTTTCCATCCGTTTTTTGCCAAGAAAGCGACAATCATCAAGACAACCCAAAGAATGAATCCGCTAAAAGCCATTGTTATGATAACATTGACATGATCAATCCATGAAGCCAATGCAAGATGAAAACTTACGGATACTAAGTAACCACCTAGAATAGCGGCTGATATTTTGGCAATACGTTGCCAAATAGATTGGGTTAAATATTTTGGGTTTGCAGGCATATTTTTTGGATATACAAATGGTTATTTAGTAATAGTAATATTCTAATAGTCCAGCAACAACAAATAAAACTAGGACTCCTCTGTAGTTGATTACTTTTAATGGGGTCAATAGTATAACTAAGCTACTTATTGTCATTAACTGAATCAAAAAAAACAAAGTTGCCGAACCTAATGACGCAGTAAGCAACCACAATAAGTAAGCTAAAAGAAGCAAACATAAACCTGTAATTTTTGTTTGTTTTGGATTTCTTTGCATCCATTTTTCAAAACCAAAGTCATGAGACAGCACGGCTCTTTTGGAAGTGTAGTATAAGGTATAAAAAGAGATAAAAACGAAAAGGCTGGCTATTGTTATCATAACGTAATGATTAAAAAAGCACCCCTCTAAAATTTACATAGAGCGATGCTTTTATTGTTTTTATTAGAATCTGTATGAGAAACTTGCTGCAAAAGTTCTTGGATCTTTAGGATGAATTGTAGACCAACCATCGTAAATTTCTTCGTTTGTAATATTGTTTACTTTTAATGTTACTGTGAATTTCTCAGCAGTATAAAATATAGAAGAGTTCATTACTGTGTATTCTGGAATTGTAAATGTTCCAGCAGTAGCTCTGTTCATGATTTTGTTATCTCCAACATAGTTTCCTCCAAAACCTACTCCAAGACCTCTTAAGAGACCATGAGAAAATTTATAAGTAGCCCAAAGGTTTGCTAAGTTTTGAGGTCCTGCACTTTCTGGTCTGAATCCTACGAAATCTGGATCTCCAGCAGTTAAAACTGCATCATTGTAGCTGTAACCCAAAAGAATGTTTAATCCAGTAATTGGGTTTGCAATAAATTCTGCTTCAAAACCTTTATTGCGTTGTCCACCGTCTTGATGCGAAACTTGGTTGTTAGGTAGTATTGCAGTTGGATCAGTTGGGTCAACATACGGAGTTTCTGTTACATAAACTTTGTCTGTAACCTTTATGTCGTAGTAGCTAAAAGTAGCATACAGTTTATCTTTAAAAAGATTTAATTTAGTTCCTACCTCAAATTGATTAGCATGTTCAGGATTAAATGTTAATGGAGTAACAACACCCGCATTACGATTTTGTCCTGGCGCTACATTAGAAAATCCATCCATGTAATTAGCAAAAATAGAAACCTTGTCTATAATTGGTTGGTAAACGATACCTAATTTAGGAGAAAAAGAAGTTTGATTGTAGTTGTCATCTTTAGTAGTAACATCACCACCATTTATAAAACGGTCAGCACGTAAACTTAGCATTGCTGAAAGTGCAGGAGTGAAATTAATTACATCAGAGAAATAAGCACTGTAAACTTCTTGTCTTGTTTTGTTGTTATTTCTTGGAGTGTTGCCAATAATTGCATCCGATCCTGCTTTTGTTAAGTCTCCACTATCTCCATTTGTTGCGCCAGGAATAATGGTATTGAAAGATTGTAAGTCATCTCCAATGTATACGTAACCATTGCCAAACCAACCTGAGTTATGGTCTGTTGCTGTTCTGTTGAAATAATCAAAACCAACTACAATTCTGTTTCTTAATTTACCTATTTTAAAATCACCAATAAAGTTTTGTTGAATATCAGTAGAGACATCTTTAGCATCTTGATCAGTAAAAGATCTAGCAAGAACGATTCCTTCTTTAATTGGTGCAAATTGAGCTCTACTAGTTGCTTCATACAAATACGAATAGTTTCCTTTTGATTTTGCTGAACTTGTCGAGAAGATTGTCTGTGATGTCCATTGATTAGAAAGCTTATAATTCATTTGACCTTGCAAATTGTACGAAGGCGTTTTCATTGTAAGCTCATTACTAGTATAAGAACGTTTGTTGTCGTATTTTAATTCAGCAATGTTATGCACTCTTAATGGGTTTGATCTGTCTAGAAACAACATAGTCGGATTCGTAGTTTCATTAGTCATGAACTCTGTGTTTACTAAAAATGACAATCTATCATTTACTTCATAAGATAAGGAAGGGGCGATAAAAAACGATTCTCTAAAACCAGCATCTTGAAAACTATCTTGTTTGTTATACGCTGAATTAATTCTAAAGTTCAATGTTTTTTTATCGTTTAATGGAGTATTAAGATCTACCGTAGCTCGATGTAAACCATAACTTCCAACAGTATAATTTACTTCGCCACCAAAAGTTCTAAACGGTTTCTTTGTAGTAGTGTTGATTAATCCACCGTATGAAATTAAACTGCTTCCGAATAATGTTCCAGAAGGTCCTTTGATTATTTCGATTCTATCGATATTAGCAGGATCTAAACTTCCGTTTGTTAAACCAGGTAACCCGTTAACCATTGTAGGTTGAACAGCAAATCCTCTTAATGAATAATATCCAGCTCCGTCTCCTGCGCGCCCTGTTGAAGCCCACAATTGTGTGATTCCAGAAGCATTTTTTAACGCATCATCAAAAGTAGTTACTACTTGTTCTTTTAAAACTTCCCCTGTAATAGTTGTATATACTTGTGGGTTTTCAAGATTGTTTAGTGGTAATCTTGATACTTGTTGGTTTTCTTTACGAGCGTAGTGATTCTTTTTACCACTATTGATAACTACTTCACTTAACTCTTCGTTGCTAGAAGTAATAGTGAAATTCTCTGTTAATTCATCACCACTGTTAATCGTTATTTTCTTTTCTTTAGTAGTTTGACCTATTACTGATACTTTTATAACATATGAGCCAGGTTTAATATTCTTTAAAGTATATTTTCCTTCAGCATCTGTAACTGTACCCATTCTAGTTCCTTTTAGAACTACAGAAATATTGTCGGGTGTTTCGTTATTTGTTAAAATAACTTGCCCTTTGATAGTTGCTTTTTGCTGTGCCCAAGTCGTGGTACTTAGTAGTATAGCAAAACAGAAACTCAAAAATGATATTGTAAGTTTGGATCTCATAATTATTTAGAATTGATTTTAATAACGCAAATTTAGTTGCTGGATAAAAACAAACCAAATTATTTTTATCTATTCTAAATAAATTTAATTTAATCAATTCAATTTGTTTCATTGTTATTTTTTTAACATAAAATGATTTTATTTGTTAAAAAGACATAAAAAAACCTGTTCAGATAGCTGAACAGGTTTTTTAAGTTTGAATTTATTTTGTAAGTTAAAGCGTATGCTTCGGATTGAAACCGTCTTCACTTAGTTCTGTATGTACATAATCGGCAACCATTTCTGTCTCATAATCAACCTTTTCCCCTTTAGAGAATTTGTGGATGATTTTTTCCATGATTTCATAAATCACAGGAACAACAATCAAGGTTAGGAATAAAGAAGAAATTAATCCTCCAATAATTACCCATGCCAAACCATTTTTCCATTCGGCTCCAGCTCCAGATGCTAATGCAATTGGGAACATACCAAATACCATCGCAATTGTTGTCATCAAGATCGGACGCAAACGAGCGTGATTTGCTTGAATTAATGCCGTTCTGATTGATTCTCCTGCAGCTCTTCGTTGGTTGGTGTAGTCAACAAGCATAATCGCGTTCTTACACACCAGACCAATTAACATAATAATACCCAGAATCGTAAAGATATTTAATGAGTTATTCGTTAAGGCCAAGGCTAACATAGCCCCAATAAACGAAAGCGGTACTGCAAACAATACTACAAACGGGTGAACGAAACTATCGTAAAGACCAACCATTACAAGGTAAACCAAAATAATAGCGGCTAATAATGCAATTCCTAGTGTTCCAAAACCTTCACTTTGGTTTTCTTGATCACCTCCCCAGATGTAATTTACTCCAGCTGGTTTTTTTAGTTTATCAAGTTTTGCTTGCCATTGTGTTACAATTGTTCCAGATGGCACCCCAACGTTTTGTCCTTTTACAGTTACCGAAGCCGATTTATCTCTTCGCTCTAACTGGCTAGGTCCTGAACCTTCTGTTACATCTGCAAATTGAGATAATTTTATTTGTTGTCCAGCAGCGTTTACGAAAATTAGGTTACTAACATCAGTAATACTTTTTCTATCAAATTCATCATATCGAATATTGATATCATATTCGTATTCACCAGCTCTATATTTACCATCAGTGTTTCCGCTAAAAGCAGTTTGCATTGTTAAACCAACTGTTTGAAGCGTTAAACCTAATGCGGCCATTTTATCACGATCAACCTTAACATTGATTTCAGGGTTTCCATCTTCAACAGTTAATTTAATCTCTGTTGTTCCCGGAATTGTACGTAATTCTGCTTCGGCTAATTTAGCAAATGCCATAGCACTTTCAGTAGAAGGTCCTGTTACAATTAATCCTAAAGTAGCATCTTCGGCAGTTCCTAAAATACCTACTGGAACAGTTTTTACTTTTGCTCCAACCAATACTTTTTCTAGTTTACGTTTGATTTTTGCTGCATAAACAGAAGCACCATCAGTACGGTCTTTTTGTTCAATCATCTTCACGTTGATCTCTGCTTTGTAAGCAGTAGCTTGCGATGCTCCAAAACCTTCACTGGTTTGTCCTACCGTTGTAATCTGACTATGAACGTATTCTTCATTCTTCAAATAAGCTTCCGCCTTTTGAGTCATAAAGTTAGTTTGTTCTAATGAAGCATCTTTTGGCATTTCGATTTGCACTAAGAACTCACCACTATCTGATGCTGCGAAAAACTCACCACCAATGAAACCTCCACCTAATAATCCAATTGTAGAACCAAAGAATAATACAAGAACTACGGCAATTGTTTTAATGTAATGATCCAAACACCAGTTTAGTAAATTAGATATCCAGTTTGTAAAACGAGTTAAATAACTTTCGAAACCTAGAATTACTCTTCCAAATAAATTCTTTCCTTCAATATGTTCCAATTTCCCATAACGAGAGGATAACCAAGGAATAATTGTAAATGATGCTAATAATGAGAATAAAGTTGAGATAATTACCGTAACACAAAATTGTGTAATGATATTAGATACTAAACCAGAACTCATTGCAATAGGCAAGAATACCACCACAATTACTAATGTAATCGAAGTAACGGTTCCACCAATTTCTGCCGTTCCATCGTATGATGCACGAATTTTGCTTTTACCCATTTCCATATGTCGGTAAATATTCTCCAGTACCACAATGGCATCATCGACAAGAATACCAACAACAAGAGATAATCCTAATAAACTCATTAAGTTTAATGTGTATCCCATTAAGTAAATACCAATAAATGTAGAAATTAACGATGCAGGAATTGCAACCATTACGATCAATGAGTTTCTAATACTATGTAAGAAGAATAACATTACTAACGCAACAAGAACTACAGCGATTAATAAATCGTGAACTACAGAGTCAGCAGCTTCTAATGTAAAAACGGTACTGTCTTTTGCAACTTCAAGTTTTAATTCATTTTCTTTATAATCGTTTTCAAGAACAGTAATTGTTTTTAATAATTGCTCACTTACTGCTACGGCATTTGCATCCGATTGTTTAATGATTTGTAAAATAATCGCACTTTTTTGATCGATACGAGAAATTTTTTCAGCAACTTTTTGAGTATCCTGTACGTCAGCGATATCGCTTAAACGAACTTGAATTCCGTTTTGAGATGATACAACTAAGTTTCTTAATTCGTCAACACTTTTGTATTTACCCGCTAAACGAATTAATATTTTTTGTTCACGAGTTTGAATGTTACCAGTAGGGAAATCTAAATTCGAAGTCAAGATGGTTTGTTGCACTTGCGGAATCGAAAGTCCATAACCTTGCATTTTTAAGGCATCAAGATTTACTTGAATTTCACGTTCTTGACCACCAATAATATTTACCTGTGCCACACCTTGTACACGCGATAAGATTGGAGCAATTTTTTTATCAATTAAGTCATAAAAAGCAGCTTCATCCATTTTACCATTGGCACCAATTGTCATAATTGGTAAATCACTCAATGAGAATTTGGTTAGGGCTGGTGTTTTAACATCATCTGGTAAATCACTTATGATTGCATTAATCTTTCGTTGCGCATCGTTCATAGAGAAATCTACCTTCGCATTCGACGTTAAAGTAATCGATACGATAGATAAACTTTCGTATGATTTAGAGTCGATTTTTTTGATATTCTCTAAGGATGCAATCGCATCTTCAATTTTCTTTGTTACGGTGTTTTCTACCTCACTTGGAGATGCTCCAGGATAAGTAGTAGAAATGGTAATAACGTTTTGTTCAAATTTAGGGATCAGCTCATAGCCTAATTGGCTGTAGCTGAATAATCCACCAAGTATCAAAATTGTAAACAATACAATTATCAACGACGGACGTTTTATGGATATTTCGGCTAATTTCATCTTTTTTGCTTAGTGCTTTTAAACTATTTTATAATTTCTACTTTATCTCCGTCTTGTAAGTTAATTTGACCAGTAGTGATTACTATTTGGCCATCAGATAATCCGTTGATAATTTCTACTTTATCACCTAAAATTCTTCCAGCTGTTACTTTCTTTAATTTTGCAATACCATTTTCAGCAACAAATATTTGGTTACTACTTACACTTCCTACAAATGCAGTTCTAGGTACAACCATTAAGTTTTGATTCTGTTGGTTAGATGCAAAATTTGCAGTTCCGTACATACCCGCTTTAAGGTCGTTGCTTACGTTATTTGTGATTTCGATTTCTACTGGGAAGTTTAAGCTTTCGTCTGCTTTTGCAGCAATAAAAGTGATTTTTCCAGAAAATACTTTGTCAGGATATACACTTGCAGTTACTTTAATAACGTTCCCTAGTTTTAAACTTGCGACTTGAGTTTCATTTACAGTTACAGCAAGTTTTAATTTAGAAACATTTACGATATCAAATAAAGCAGTTGCTGGCATACCAGCTAAAATAGAACCTGGCTCAATATATTTTTTATTGATGAATCCATTAATAGGTGCTTTTACTTTAGTGTCTCCAACATTAATATTTGCTTGTTTTAGATTCGCTTCTGCATTAGTTAGTGCTAATTTTGCTTGATCTAATTGTTGTCTTGTAACTCCATCAGTTTTAAAAGCATTCTCATATCTCATGTAATCTGCTTTAGCATTTTGGTATGCTGCTTGAGCGGCTTGAGCGTTTACATTAATTACATCACCTCTAACGGTTAATAACGTTTGACCTACTTTTACATAATCTCCTTCTTTAGCCAAAACACTAATTACTTTACCTGATTTTTCAGCAGAGAAAGTTAGCTCTTGAATTGGTTGGAAGTTTCCGTTAGCAACAAAATCCAATGAAACTTCTTCTGTTTTTACAGTAGAAACTTTAACTGAAACAGCAGCATTTTTTTCGGCAACGATATCAGTTTTAGCTTTGTTCTCTTCTTTGTTCTTCGTTAAAATGAAGCCAATTAGTGCTAATGACCCGATTATGACTACTATTGTTATTATTACTGTTTTTTTCATTTGTTTTAGTTATTTATAAGTGATTTTAGTTGTCCTTTTGATTTGATTACTTGAATTTCGGCTATTTTATATCCTAGTATTGCTGAGGAATAATTGTTTTCTGCTTCGATATAGGCATTTTCTACTTCTAATAGATCATTTAATGAAGCTAGTCCTTGTAGGTAATTATTTTTTGTATTTTGAAGTACTTGTTGCGCCAATTCTCTGTTTTCTTTTTGGTTTTTAATAGTTATAAGGCTATTTTCCATTTGAATTGTGGCATTGTTGTATGCTATGTCAAGAGAAAGCTTAGTGTCTTTTAGATCTTCCTTTAATGAGCGAATCGCAACATCAGCCTGACGAACTTTGGCACGGGTACCAAAACCAGTAAAGATTGGAACTCTTAGGTTTAATCCGATGGCAGAATAATCAGACCAGTATACTCCTGATGATGGTTTAGCAAACCAAGGCATTTCTGGACCTTGACCAATATAGTTGTATCCTGCACTTAAAGAAAGTGTTGGGTAATACTCAGCCTGTACAGCTTTTTTCTGAAAAACCAGTAGTTCCTCTTGCTTTTTCATAAGTAAATATTGAGTTAAATTTTCAACATTTGGAGCTTCAGTTAGAGCTTGAGGGGTAATTTCAAATTCAGTATTAGGAATTACGATTTGTGTTTCTACAGGCATACCCATGTAAAATTTCAAAGCATTTTCCTGTAATGCAACTTTATTAATTACTTGTTGGCGTTGTGTACTGATGTTAGAAAGCTTTACAATGATTCTGTTTAAATCAATTTTCTTAGCTAAACCATTGTCATACTGTCCTTGTAGAATGTTTTTTACTCTAGTGGTATTTACGTAATTAGTATCTAATACCGTTAAGTTCAAACGTTGAACATATACATCATAATAGCTATTTGCTACTCTTTCGATTACATCTTCTTCAGTAAGTTGTTCGTTAATTTGATAAAATTCGCGTGTACTTTTTGCCGCTCTTAAACCAGTGAATACCGCTTGATCAAATATGTTCTGAGTTAATGTAACACCAGCAGTAGATGCCCATTTTTGACCAAAAGCAGCTTGAATAGTGGTTCCTGGAGCTCCAAATCCTGCCCCGTCAATAATAGTAGTTTGTATTACAGGGTTGTAAGTTAAGTTTCCGTTAGCCGAAATTTGCGGTAATGCTCTAGAGCGAACTTCTTGTATTTTATATTCGCTATTTTCTACTTGTAATCTGGCTTTTTTAGAATCAGATTTGTTTTGGAGTGCATAGTTAATAGCCTCCTTTAAGGTCAAAGTCTGTGTGCCTTGCTTGCTTAAATTACTATTATTGGTGTCTTGTGCATTTGCTGTTATTGCAAATGATAAGAGAAAGAGAAACACTATTCTTTTCATGTTGAAGGGTTGATGATTGTTAATTGCTGTTTTTTTCTATTTGTCTCTCCAGTTCAATAATTCCTGCTGGAGTTGCCATTGCTCTTGTGAGATATTCTAAGGCTTCCAGTTCTGCTAATTGTGCTTCTTTTTCTGAGCTGGTGGTTTCATTTATGTGGAATATCAAAGTGTAATAAAATTTTACATAAACATCGACATTGATATCTGCGCGATATAGTTTTTGCGCTATTCCATTTGCAATGTTATCCCTAAAATATTGACTGCATTGATCTATTTCATGTCGCATCAAATTGGTGTAAATTTCAGGATAGTGTTTTTTTAATTGATAGATTGGTGAAGTATCAATAGAGGATTGAAATAAATTTTTGAAAGTCAGTCTAATTTCAAAATTCTCTTCAATCGCATTCAATTTTTTAATAACTATTGAGTCTATTAATTCATGAACTTGTTTATGAACAGCCGAAGTACTTTCTTGAATTAGAACCTCTTTATTGCAGAAATACTTATAAATAGTTTTTTTTGAGATGCACATTTCACCCGCAATATCATCCATAGTAACACTCTTAAAACCTAGTCTTAAGAACAAGTCACTCGCTTTTGATATAATTTTTTCTTTCATTTCGTTTTCTTAATCTTTTTTTGGATCTTTAATTTGATGTAAACCTTAGATTGAGAATTCTAAATTGGCCACCAGTTTAATGTCTTGTCCAGTCGATAAACCATTACTTTCATTAAATGAATTATAAGCTAATCCAAAATCTTTACGGTTTATATCGCCAGTAAGTTCAAAAGAAACTTTTTTGTTACCATTATAGTAGTCACTCTCAATCATTTCTACATCAAGCTCAACCGTTTTTGTAACATCTTTTATTGTTAAATCACCTTTTAAGAAGTTGATTTTTTTATTCACTTTTTGAAAAGATGTCGATTTAAAACTTATCGTAGGGTATTTGTTTACATCAAAAAAATCATTGAGTTTTAAGTATGTATTTATTTGTTCAAGTTTGGCTTCTCTATTGTTTACATCCAATGAGAATTCGATAGTAGCATCTTCAATTTCATTGTTTTGCAAATCAACGTGACCATTAAATGTGTTGATAGTACCACCCAAATAAGCCAGAATTGAATGTCTCATTTTAATTAAAACATCAGATTGGTCAGAATCAATTGTCCAGTGTGTTCTCATAAATATTGTTATTATGTTAATACAAGTGATTTAACAAGTTTACTAGGAAATTGATCGGAGCCTCTACATGTTAAATTTCGATGCAAATGTATATCGGAAACTCTAAACACCAAAATAGTTTCCTAAGTATTTTTGATTATTTAACATTTCATTAAGAAATGGAGTTTGTATTGCAGGCTTAATGCCGTAAATTAGCCGAAAATTTCTTTTATGCATGCCATTTATCAATACCAAGAATTCTTTATCGATTATTTAGAGAAACAAACTATACGTAAAGAGCCTAAAAACCTTTATGAACCAATTGAATATATTGTAAGTCTTGGCGGAAAAAGAATGCGCCCAGTGTTGACTTTGATGACTGCTGAAGTTTTTGATGTTGCTTACGATCAGGCTCTTCCGGCGGCTATGGCTGTTGAGGTTTTTCATAATTTTTCATTGGTACATGACGATATTATGGATGATGCTCCTTTGCGAAGAGGACAAAAAACAGTTCATGAAAAATGGAATCTTAATACCGGAATACTTTCAGGAGATGCAATGCTTATTTTGGCATATCAATATTTTGAACAGTACGAATCAAACACTTTTAGAGATTTAGCGAAGCTTTTTAGTAAAACAGCTTTAGAAGTTTGTGAAGGACAGCAGTTGGATGTTGATTTTGAAAAAAGAAATGATGTTACTATTCCTGAGTATTTAAAAATGATTGAGTATAAAACAGCAGTTTTGGTTGCCGCAGCTATGAAAATGGGTGCAATTGTGGCTAAGACATCTGATGAAAATGCCAATTTAATATACGATTTTGGATTGAAATTAGGTTTGGCTTTCCAATTGCAAGATGATTATCTAGATGCATTTGGAGATCCAGAAACTTTTGGAAAACAAGTAGGTGGAGATATTATCGAAAATAAAAAAACATATTTGTATTTAAAAGCATTGGCATATTCTAATGAGGCAGATGCAAAACAGTTACAAGAATTGTTTACGACTCACCCAGAGGATAATTCTGAAAAAATAGCCATCGCGAAAAATATTTTCAATGCATCAGGTGCTTCAAAAGAAACACAAGAAGCAATCGAAATGTTTACACTAGAAGCTTTTAAGACATTAGAGAAAATGGATATTAGCGACGAAAAGAAATTGTCGTTACGTACTTTTGGTGAAAACTTAATGGGTAGAAAGGTGTAGTGATTATTTGAAAAACTATAAGTTTTTAAGTTTTTTTTAATCTTTCAATTACTAAATTTTTAATTCTTAAATTAACAATCATAAGTTAAATGTTTGTAGCTCCACAAAATACAGATTTACTACTTCAGGAAGCCCAGAAAGAAGCTTTGTATCTTAACTTGATTGAACAAATTAATAAAGATTTTAATTTGGCCAATGAAGGAATAGATTTTCCAATGAGTATTTCTCCAGAAGAACTTAAAATTCAAATGCACGAAAAAATATACCGTATGATTCAGTATAAGTTTGCCGAGTATTTGAATCTGCTATATATAATAGATGTCTCAGAAGCCGAAATAAAAAAATTAGACGGATCTGATTTAGTGATGTTAGCCGAACAAGTTTCTTATTTAGTTTTAAAAAGAGAGTGGCAAAAAGTGTGGTTTAGGAATTTTTATAAGTAATTTATTTTTAAGGTTCAAAGGTTCAAAGTAACTGAGGTACTAAGGTTTCTCTTTTTGAGATAAAAACTCAGCAAGTAGCTAGTACAAAATATTTTTTTTGTAGCATCGGAATTACTCCCAATCTTGTCTTTCTGAGGAATCTCCGAAAGAAACTAATACACAATAAATCCTTTTTTTTAACACCTTACATTACCCGCAATCTTGTCTTTCTGAGGAACGAAGAATTTCCTCAAGTGGCTCGACAAAACTTTTCTCTTTTCTCTTTTCTCTTTTCTCTTTTCTCTTTTCTCTTTCTTCTTTCTTCTTTTCTCTTTCCTCTTTCCTCTTTCCTCTTTCCTCTTTACTCTTTACTCTTTATTCTTTATTCTTTATTCTTTATTCTTTACTCTTTATTCTTTACTCTTTATTCTTTATTCTTTACTCTTTATTCTTTATTCTTTATTCTTTACTCTTTATTCTTTATTCTTTATTCTTTATTCTTTACTCTTTATTCTTTATTCTTTACTCTTTACTCTTTACTCTTTACTCTTTATTCTTTATTCTTTATTCTTTACTCTTTACTCTTTATTCTTTTCTCTTTTCTCTTTTCTCTTTCCTCTTTCCTCTTCACTCTTTTCTCTTTAGATCTTTGAAACTTTGTGCCTCTGTAGCTCTGTAGCTAAGTACCTTCTAAAAGTATAATCTCACAAACGGCATAAAGGCTTCTCCGTAAATACTTTTGTCGTCGTCATGTAGTACATTATAACGTACGCCCATAGTTACATTTCCGGTTCGGTAACCAGCACCTAAATATAAGGAAGTATTCCAGAAAGTATAATTATAACGTGGTTCTCCAAAATATTTATAATCAGTACTTACATTGATTTGTTCTAATTCTGCCGAAAGTTGAATTTCAGGAATAGGATTTACTAATCCGATAAGACTTCCTCCGTAAAGAAAAGAAGAGTATTGATTTTTAGACGATACATATCCTATTTGTGCACCTACACCAACAGCAACAATTGGGTTAATGTTGTAAATCGCACTTGGTAATAACGAGATGTCAGTATATCCAGATCCAAAACTTAAACCGACTCCACCACCAAATTGTACATTGCTCCAGAAATCATTTTGTTTTTGTGGAATGTAATATTTTTGTTGTGCTAATGCACCATTTGAAAATAATAGAACCAAAATGATAAAAAATGATTTGAAAACGATTGAAAAATGATTTTTCTTCATAGTTAAATGGATTTTAACAAATTTTTACGTAAATGTACGCAAAAAAAAGGCTCGAATAAACTCGTTTGTCGTACTTTTGCATTCTATTTAACAAAAAGTATATTCACTAATATTATGGATAGGTTTTCATTTTTAAATGCAGCGCATACAGAGTTTTTCGCACAATTGTACGATCAATATACACAAAACCCAGATAGTGTAGAGCCGAGCTGGAGAAGTTTCTTTCAAGGTTTTGATTTTGGAATGACAACTTACAACGACGAGGCACCAGTTCAGCAAATTGTTGAATTCGCAGCTAACAACACCGATTGTAGTTTGGTGTCTGAAAAATTGCAAAAAGAATTTAACGTATTAAAATTGATTGATGGATATCGTTCTCGCGGTCACTTGTTTACAAAGACAAACCCAGTAAGAGATCGTAGAACTACATCTCCAACTTTAGACATCGAGAATTTTGGACTTACAGCGGCAGATCTTTCAACAGTTTTTGATGCTGCAAAAGTAATTGGTGTACCACCTTGCTCATTGCAAGATATTGTGAGACGTCTTCAGGCAATTTATTGCCAACACATTGGAGTAGAATATATGTATATTCGAAACCCTAATGTTGTAAAGTGGATTCAAGACAAACTTGGAGTAAATGATAACCAACCTAATTTCTCTACTGATGAGAAAAAAGTTATCTTAAATAAATTAAATCAAGCGGTTTCTTTCGAGAACTTCTTGCATACCAAATATGTTGGGCAAAAAAGATTCTCACTAGAAGGTGGTGAATCAATCATTCCAGCTTTAGATGCTTTAATCGAAAAAGCAGCTGAAAAAGGAGTAGAGCAATTTGTAATGGGTATGGCTCACCGTGGACGTCTTAATGTATTGGCTAATATTTTTGGTAAATCGACACAAGACATCTTCGGAGAATTTGATGGTAAAGATTACGATCAAGAATATTTTGATGGTGACGTAAAATACCACTTAGGACTTACTGCCGACAGAAAAACTAGAGCTGGAAAAAATATCAATATCAACCTAGCACCAAATCCATCTCACTTAGAGACTGTAGGTGCAGTAATTGAAGGTATTACAAGAGCAAAACAAGATAAATATTACGCAGACGATTTCTCAAAAGTATTACCTATTGCCGTTCACGGTGATGCTGCAATTGCAGGACAAGGTATCTTATACGAAATCATCCAAATGGCGCAATTAGACGGTTATAAAACCGGAGGAACAATTCATATTGTAATCAACAACCAAGTTGGATTTACAACGAATTACCTTGATGCACGTTCATCTACTTATTGTACCGATGTTGCTAAAGTAACATTATCACCAGTATTACACGTTAATGCAGATGATGCAGAAGCTGTAGTTCATGCTGTTTCATTTGCATTAGATTACAGAATGCAATTTGGACGTGATGTATTTATTGATTTATTAGGATACAGAAAATACGGTCATAACGAAGGGGACGAACCTCGTTTTACACAACCAGTTTTATATAAAATTATTGCTAAGCATGAAAATCCAAGAGATATTTATGCGCAAAAATTATTGTCAGAAGGTATTATCGATGCTACTTATGTAAATGCATTAGAGAAAGAATACAAATCGACAATGGAAGTAAATCTTGAAGCATCTCGTAAAAAAGACTTGACAGTTATTACTCCATTTATGCAAAATGAATGGAAAGGTTTTGAGCAAGTTTCAGATGTTGTGATGTTGAAAAAATTCGACACAACTTTCCCTAAAGCAGGATTAGATTCTATCATAAATACAATCTCAACTTTACCATCAGATAAAAAGTTCATCAATAAGATAACTAAAATTGTTACTGATAGAAAGAAAGGATACGATAACAACACAATCGACTGGGGAACTGCAGAAGCATTAGCTTATGGTTCGCTTTTAACAGAAGGATTTGATGTTCGTATTTCTGGACAAGACGTAGAGCGTGGTACATTCTCACACCGTCATGCCGTAGTTAAGGTAGAAGATTCAGAAGAGGAAGTAATCTTATTGGATGCTATCGAAAACAAAAAAGGTAAATTTGGCGTATTCAACTCACTTTTGTCTGAATATGGAGTTTTAGGATTTGATTACGGATATGCTTTGGCTAATCCTAATGCATTGACTATTTGGGAAGCACAATTTGGAGATTTCTCAAATGGAGCACAAATCATGATTGACCAATACATTTCATGTGGAGAAGACAAATGGAACAACCAAAACGGAATTGTTTTATTATTACCACACGGATATGAAGGACAAGGAGCAGAGCACTCTTCGGCAAGAATGGAGCGTTACTTACAACTTTGTGCTAGACAAAACATGTATGTTGCCGATTGTACAACACCAGCTAACTTCTTCCACTTGTTGAGAAGACAAATGAAAACAACTTTCCGTAAACCGTTAGTTGTATTTTCACCAAAAAGTTTGTTGCGTGATCCAAGATGTGTATCTACAGTAGAAGAATTAGAAAATGGAAGTTTCCAAGAAACAATAGATGATAACACTGTAGTAAAAGCGGATGTTAAAACATTGGTTTTCTGTACAGGTAAATTCTATTATGATATTGTTGCTGAAAGAGAAAATAACGGGCGTAATGACGTTGCAGTAGTAAGAATCGAGCAATTGTTCCCATTCCCGGTAGAGCAATTAAAAGAAATTATTGCACAATATCCTAACGCAGATGATTATGTTTGGGCACAAGAAGAACCTAAAAACATGGGAGCTTATAGTTTTATGTTAATGAACTTTGATCTTGTAAAATGGAGATTAGCATCATTAAAAGCATATGCTGCACCAGCATCAGGAAGTTATACACGTGCAAAACGTCGTCATGCAGATGCAATAAGAATGGTTTTTGATAAAAACCTATTTAGATCATAAAGAGCCATCCCGATAGTTTTAGGGCTAAAAGAATAAGAATCAATTAACAAAAGTTGTTTTTAGAACAATTTAAAAATATAAATTCATAATTTAAAATAATAAGACATGATTTTAGAAATGAAAGTCCCATCACCAGGGGAGTCAATAAAGGAAGTTGAAATTGCAACTTGGTTAGTAAAAGACGGAGATTATGTAGAAAAAGACCAAGCAATTGCCGAAGTTGATTCTGATAAAGCAACACTTGAATTGCCAGCAGAAGCAAGTGGGATTATTACATTAAAAGCAGAAGAAGGTGACGCAGTAGCAGTAGGAGCAGTAGTTTGCTTAATCGATACTAGCGCAGCAAAACCATCTGGAGCAGCTCCAGCAGCTGAGGCTCCAAAGGCAGAAGCACCAAAAGCGGAAGTTAAAGCAGAAGCTCCAAAAGCAGCTCCAGCTCCAGCAGCAACATATGCTTCAGGGACACCTTCGCCAGCAGCAAGAAAAATATTAGACGAAAAAAATATAACAGCTTCAACTGTTTCTGGAACAGGAAAAGATGGTAGAATCACTAAAGAAGATGCTTTAAATGCAGTGCCTTCTATGGGAACTCCAACAGGAGGAAACCGTGGTTCAGAGCGCACAAAACTTTCAATGTTACGTCGTAAGGTAGCAGAAAGATTGGTTGCTGCTAAAAATGAAACAGCTATGTTAACTACATTCAATGAAGTTAATATGACACCAATAAACAAATTGCGTAATGAGTACAAAGATGCATTCAAAGCGAAACACGGTGGTGTTGGTTTAGGATTCATGTCATTCTTTACAAAAGCAGTTACAAGAGCTTTAGCATTATATCCAGACGTAAACTCTATGATGGATGGTGACTATAAAGTAGCTTATGATTTCTGTGATATCTCAATCGCAGTATCTGGACCAAAAGGATTAATGGTTCCTGTTGTTCGTAACGCAGAGAATTTAACTTTCCGTGGTGTAGAAGCAGAAATCAAAAGATTGGCTATTAAAGCACGTGATGGACAGATTACAGTTGATGATATGACTGGTGGTACATTTACAATTACTAACGGAGGAGTTTTCGGAAGTATGTTGAGTACACCAATTATCAACCCTCCACAATCAGGAATCTTAGGAATGCACAATATTATTGAGCGTCCGATTGCTGTAAATGGTAAAGTTGAAATTCACCCAATGATGTACGTAGCACTTTCTTATGACCACAGAATTATTGATGGTCGTGAGTCAGTAGGTTTCTTAGTTGCTATTAAAGAGGCACTAGAAAACCCAGTTGAATTATTGATGGATAACAATCCTAAAAAAGCATTAGAATTATAGTTTATAATAATTTTCAATTGAAAAGCCGTTTAGTTTTACTAAACGGTTTTTTTTGTTAGTTAGGTAATAGTTATAAGGAAGTTTTAAGAATTAATTCTGTGATAATCTTAAATAATAAAGCCGTCATTTTATTAAAATGACGGCTTAGTATTAATGCTACTTTTTTTGGTTATTATTCTTTTACAATCTTTATTGTTTTTTCTTGCCCTTCAGATTTTACTTTAAGAATATAAATTCCCGTAGCAAGATGTGATAAATCAAGGTCTGAATGCATACTATTAATTTTTTTATCGAAAATAACTTTTCCTGAAACGGAGAAAAGAGTCGCTTCATCAATCACCGCTGTATTATCGATACTTAGTGTGTTCTTTACAGGATTAGGATGGTATTTAAAATTACTAAGAATAAAATCAGGAGTGGATAGCGTATTTAATTTCGCCGTTACTGCTAGCCTTTCTTTGCTTTCAATTCCATTAATAGTTTGAGAAGCATAATAAGTTGTACCATCAACTAAAACAGTTGTTGGAGGTAATTGTGTTTCGGTTGTTCTTTTAGTCTTTCCAGAAGGAGAAACTGCATTACTATACCATTTTATGCCCGTAACTTGAATGTTAATATCTGCAAGCGTTTGCCCCACATTAAAACTTTGAGTGATAGTATTTTTGCCATCAACTAAAGGTGCAGGTGGGGTAACAGTTAGGTTTAGTATTTCTGATGTACAGAAGTTAGAGTCTCTTACAATTATTTCGTAAGTGTCTGGAGCTAGGTTTGCAAAAACGTTATTCCCTGAAAACTGATTTAAAGTAGGTGAAATTGCATAAGTGTATTGATTAGTTCCGCCATTTGCAATAACAGTTATTGTTTGATCTGTAATTGTTGTAGCGGCTGTAATAGCTTTAGTTTCCTGAATTTGAATATGGTTTATTTCTGAGCATATCCCTGATGCATCTTTAACAAGTACTGTATATTGGCCTGCTGACATATTGTTTATAGTGTAAAAATTGTTGTTTAAATACACAAAAGCGTCTGGCTTCTCTAGGATAGATAAGTTGTAAGGAGGAGTTCCTCCTGATACAATTGTCATTATTTGTGCATCGCTGGCTCCATTACATCTTGGCATAGTAGCTACTGACCGTATCTCTAAACGAGGAATGTTTATATCTTGTACAATCATAGTTGTTGTAGCAGTGCAGTTATTAGAGTCTTTTACGTATACTGTATGACTTCCTGGGCCCATATCATAAAAATAAGGCTCTATTTGATAGTTAGTTCCGTCTTTTGAATACTGATATGAAAAGGTGCCACCTGAAGCATTTAAAGATGTGACTGATTTGACGCATCCTGAATATTTAACGGTACCATCTAAGGTAAGAGGAGTAGCGCTAACTTTCAATTGGAAAGATTTTACGATAGCACTAATGCTTCTTTCATTAATAATTTGTGCATAAATAGTAGATGTACCTGTACTCTGAAACGAAGTCGGATTTGGAATTGGATAAGCGCCTCTGTCAGCATCAAATTTACTAATGTGATAACTAACTGTAGTTTCAGCAGGATTTAAGTTTCCAATTATTTCTGATTCTCGACTAGTTAAATCAAAAATAGTATTTCCGTCGCAATGCACAATAGGATTGATTTGTGCATAAAAATTAAAGGTTGTAAAAAGTAATAAGTAAAGTAGAGTTCTTTTCATACGTATCGATTTGTTAAAATATAGCGACAAATGTACTTAAAAAAACTTTTATTTGTTTATTGTGTTGATATTGTGTATTGTAGTTTTTTGTGAGCTTATTTTAGATATACATAATGATTATAATAGTCAATAATTGCTTTGCCTTGTAATAGCACATCGGCTCCAATAATGCCATGAACAGGTCTGGCTTTGTATTGACGTAAGGCTTCGTTTACGTGAGAAAGGTCAAAAATAACCAAAGTAAAATCCAAATCTTTCCAAGATCCAATTTGTAATAAGTTGTTGGAGGCAGTTTGAGTTAACATTCCAGTTGCACCAGCCCCTGCAGCTTTTGTTTTGGATGCTTCTGCTCCTAATGAAAATCGTTCGATACTCTCAAATCCTACGCAAGTATTAGAAGCGCCTGTATCTAAAATGAAATTTCCAGAAACACCATTTATTTTGGCTTTTATCAATAGATGTTGCGTTTTGGTAACTTTGAATTTGATTTTTTTATATTTCTCCTTTTTGAGAACTTCGTGAAGATTTTCCATTATTGTTAGGGATTGAAAACCAAAAATAAACCAATTACACTCAAAAAACTAATGAGCTAGAGGATATAATTTGTTATTTTAATTTTAGGCTTAGATTGAATCATAATACGTAAAATGAGACTATTGAAAAGATAATTTGGTTTGTTTTAGATTTGTGTACTATGTTGATTTACTATTTGTTATGTTTTTATTTAAGGATTTTCTTTAAATTAGCTAATCAGATAAGTGTTTTAAGGATGCTGATGCTGGATGTGATTTGCTAGATCAATAAAATAAATTTCTAAAAAAAGTAGTCATGAACGAACAAAACCATACAGTATTCGATCAATATCTTCAAGGTAAAATGAATGTTGAGGAAAGAAACGCTTTTGAGAAAAAATTATCTGAAGACTCCGATTTTGCTTTAGCATTTGAAAATTTCAAAACTACAAACCTTCAGTTGGAAACTAAATTTGGATACGAACAAGAACATGTAGCTCAAAATGAAAAACTAAAACGTGTTTCTGATTCAGATAAAAAGAAGAAGAAAAACAAAGCTACTTCATTAAGGCCTTGGTATTATGCAGTAGTCGCTTCGGTTGTAGTTTTAATCGCTTTGTTTTATTTTAATTACGATTCAAATCCAGATTTTGAAGATTTTAATCATCAAGAAGAAGCTACATTTAGTGAAAGAGGAGGGGCGAGTGTAACTTTAAAAGAAACTGAAATAGCATTTAATGCAAGAAAATATAAAGATGCAATTCCGCTTTTTGAAGAAACTTTAAAAAATACTAAAACACCAGAAATTCAATGTTTCTATGGTATTTCTTTATTAGAAGACGATCAACTTGTAAAAGCCGAAGCAGTTTTTAATGAATTAAAATCGGGAACATCGCCTTATAAAGACAAGGCATTGTGGAATTTGGCATTGTTGAAATTAAAACAGAAAGATTATATTGCTTGTAAAGAAAATTTAGAGGCGATTTCTCAAGATTATGAAGGATATGATGATGTACAAGAATTACTGAATGAGTTGGATTAAAAATAAATCTTTGGGTATAATTCAAAACAAATATAATTTGGCACAAATTAGACAGACTCGTTATCAGTGTTTTAATTTATGTAAGTTTGTTTTTAAATATAATTTTCCTTTATTAGAAAGGCAATATTTTGTCTAAAGCAATGACAAGTAAAATAGTAAAGTGAGAATTATTGTTCTTTCTTTAGTAATTGTAATCAAATTGGGAAAGTTTTTATTATTGTCGTAATTTTGGCCTTTTAAAATTATACAATTGAATCCAAATACAATTATTACCGATACACATACCCATTTGTACTCCGAAGAATTCGATCAAGATCGTGATGAAATGATTCAAAGAGCAATAAATGCAGGTGTTTCTCGTTTTTTTATACCTGCAATCGATGCCGCTTGTACACAATCTATGTACGATTTGGAACAAAATTATCCAGATAATGTTTTCCTAATGATGGGATTGCATCCTACTTATGTAAAAGATAATTATTTAGAAGAGCTAAAACATGTAGAAACAGAATTAGCCAAACGAAAGTTTTATGCGGTTGGAGAAATCGGAATCGATTTGTATTGGGACAAAACACATCTTAAGGAGCAACAAATTGCTTTTAGAACACAAATTCAATGGGCAAAACAATATAAATTGCCAATTGTGATTCATTGTCGCGAGGCATTTGATCCTATTTTTGAAATCTTGGAAGAAGAAAAATCAGATGATTTGTTTGGGATTTTTCATTGCTTTACAGGAACTTATGAGCAAGCATTACAAGCGATATCTTATAATATGAAGCTTGGAATTGGTGGTGTAGTAACTTTTAAAAATGGAAAAATCGATCAGTTTTTGAATCAAATTGATTTAAAACATATAGTGTTAGAGACAGATTCTCCTTATTTGGCACCGATTCCTTTTCGCGGCAAGCGAAATGAAAGTAGCTATTTGGTGAACGTTGTGGCTAAATTAGCCGATATATACGACGTTTCAGAAGAAGAAATAGCAACAATAACAACCCAGAACTCAAAAGATGTTTTTGGGATTTAACTTAGAACATATGATACTTTAATTTTTTTTTTGTTCATTTGTCCACTTAAATATAGATATTAATAATGCAGAAATTTGATGCAATTCGACCGTTTTATGATTCAGAAGTAAATGAAGCCCTTCATGGCGTGGCAAATCACCCGATTATGAAAGCCATGATGAATTTTTCATTTCCAGAGTTAGAAGACGAAGTTTGGAAGGAACAATTGAAGAGAACTCACTCTATTCGTGATTTTCAGTGCAATTTTATTTATCAGACAATTCAAAAAGTTCTTGAAAGAAGCTCAGAAGGATTAACGACTTCGGGATTTGAGAAACTTGAAAAAAACACTTCTTATTTATTTGTTTCTAATCATAGAGACATACTTTTAGATACCACATTATTAAATGTTTGCTTATTCGAGCACGGTTTAGTAATGACAGCTTCGGCAATTGGAGATAATTTAGTTAAAAAGTCATTCTTAAACATATTGGCTAAATTAAATCGTAATTTCTTAGTTCTTCGTGGACTTTCACCTCGTGAAATGTTACAAAGTTCTAAGTTATTATCGGAGTATATCGGGCATTTATTGTTCCGTGAAAACCGTTCCGTTTGGATCGCACAACGTGAAGGAAGAACTAAAGACGGTAATGATGTTACAAATCCTGGTGTTTTAAAAATGTTAGGAATGGGATCAGACGAAGCTAACCTGATGGATTATTTCAAGAAAATGAAAATAGTTCCTATTTCTATTTCGTATGAATATGATCCGACTGATGCTTTAAAGATGCCACAATTAATGGCAGAAGCAAATAACGAGATTTACATTAAAGAGAAAAATGAAGATTTCATGACCATTTTAAGTGGTATCATGGGAACTAAAAAAAGAATACATATTTCTGTTGGTGATGTTTTGGATAAAGAAATTGATCAAATTGCCTCAGAGAATGACAGTGTAAATAAACAAATTCAAGCATTGGCACAGGTTATAGATGATTCAATATTGAAGAACTATAAATTATGGCCAACTAATTATATTGCATACGACATCGTAAATAAGACAGATAAGTTTTCGCATTTGTATAAAGAAAGCGAAAAATCATTATTCGAGCGTCGTTTAGAAATGCGTATTGGAAATGATAATCCAATTGCTGTGCAAGGGATTTTGGCAATGTATGCAAATCCAGTTGTAAATAAATTAAAATACGGAGATGCCATCTAAAGCCAAAATACTTTTAATTTATACCGGAGGAACTATCGGTATGAGTAAAGATTTTGAGACTGGAGCGCTCAAAGCCTTCAACTTTAATAAATTATTACAGAAAATTCCGGAGCTGAAACAATTGGATTGTGAAATCGAAACGGTTTCTTATGACAATCCTATTGATTCATCGAATATGAATCCGGAGCATTGGACAGAAATTGCCACAATCATAGAGGAGAATTACAATTCTTTTGATGGATTTGTGGTTTTACACGGTTCGGATACCATGTCTTATTCGGCATCGGCACTGAGCTTTATGCTCGAAAACTTAGCAAAACCAGTCATTTTTACAGGATCGCAATTGCCAATTGGTGATTTACGAACAGATGCTAAAGAAAATTTAATTACAGCAATTCAGATTGCTTCATTGCAGCAAGATGGAAAACCTGTAATTAATGAAGTCTGCTTGTATTTTGAATACAAATTATACCGCGGTAACCGAACTTCTAAAGTAAACGCGGAACATTTTAGAGCTTTTACGGCTCCAAATTATCCTGAATTGGTTGAATCTGGAGTGCACTTAAAATTAAACAGACATTTGTTTCTTCCTATAAAAACAGATGCCAAATTGATAGTTCATAAAAAACTAGACAATCATGTCGCTATCATAAAAATGTTTCCTGGAATGAGCGAAATTGTTTTTGCAGGAATACTAACAATTCCAGGCTTAAAAGGGATTGTTTTAGAAACGTATGGATCTGGAAATGCACCAACAGAAGATTGGTTCCTGAATGCCATTAAAAAAGCAATTCACGCAGGTATACATATCGTAAATGTAACTCAATGTTCAGGCGGAAGTGTGAATATGGGACAATACGAAACAAGTACGGAACTGAAGCAACTGGGGATTATCTCTGGAAAAGATATCACAACCGAAGCTGCAATTACAAAACTAATGTATTTGTTGGGACACGGAATTGAACCAAAAAACTTCAAGACCGTTTTCGAAACCGCTTTGCGAGGCGAAATCTCTATTTAAATCTTTGTCTTGACACATAGAGATATAGTTTTTTGAATTTTTTTTTGAATTCATAAAAAGCTTACTTTACTACATAGCGAGCTTATGTGTTTTTATGTAGAAGTAAAACGACTTTTTAGTCTATTTTTTTTCTATGTTGCTATGTGTTAAAAATAATTTTAAATTGAATTAGAAAAATCTCAGTAATTTAATTTTCCTAACTGAGATGTTTCAAAAGAGCTTACGATTTATAACGTACAGAGCAAGTTTCTATATCTTCTGATACCTTGTGACTTTTGTAGTATACATAAACAATCACCGAAATAATACATATTATTCCCTGTATTGCAACCGTGTGGCGTACTCCAAGTGTGTGAGAAACATACCCAATTATTAAACTTCCCACAGGAATCATTCCTTGATAAGCCATTAGGTAGTAGCTAATACTTCTAGAACGCATATTAACTGTGCTTTGAGTTTGGATGTATATATTTATCGATGAAGTTTGGGCCATCATCCCGACACCGCTTAATCCCATACAAATGAGCGCTATCGTTAAGCTGTTAGAATACGCTAGAATAATAATACTAAAACCCATTAAAAGACTGGCCGCTATCATTATTTTATTCATGTTTTTTGCCGTTTTTAAATTGGCAAGGTAAATTGCCGATAGGATAGAACCAATACCAGCAGCGCTTTCAAACCAACTAAACGTTTCGGCATTACCACTAAAAATGTCTTTCGCAAAAACAGGCATCAGTGTATTGAAGGAAATAACAAACAAGCTACTGCACATTAACATCAAAAGCATTCTTGCCATTTCTCTTTCTTTTTTTACATAATCCCAACCTTCGATAAAGTCTTCAAGCATTTTGAGTTTATCAGTTGCTTTAATGTGAGGCGTCATCTTCATCATTAATAAAGAAACTATAACCGGAATATAACTTAGGAAGTTTCCAATAAAACAGATGTCTTCACCATATTGATGCAAAATAATTCCAGCCAAAGCAGGACCTGCAATTCGGGCAAAGTTATTCAGAGTTGAATTTAGGGCTACAGCATTTGGTAAATCTTCTTTATTATCAACAATGTCAATCATCATTGTTTGTCTGCAGGTCATGTCAAATGCATTTATTATTCCCTGAAAAAGACTCAATGCTAAGATGTAGTTGATGTTGTATATTTTTAGATAAATAAGCAAAGCCAATGCACCAGCCTGAAACATTGCCAAAGATTGCAAAATAATCATGCTACGGTGTCTGTCGTAACGGCCAATAATACTTCCGGCTAAAGGAGCTAGAAACAAAGAAGGAATCATACTTAAAAAAGTAGCCAATCCTAATAAAAATACCGATCCAGATATGCTATAAACCATCCAACTCACGGCTGTTTTTTGAAGCCATGTCCCAATTACCGATACTGATTGTCCGTAAAAGAATAATTTGAAGTTTTTTGATTTTAACGCTTTAAACATGATGCTGAATATTTTTTACAAAGGTCGGAATTATGATTTCATTAGAAAAATTAATAATTTTACTGATAATGATTAGTATAACTTATCGATATGGAAATTTATCAATTGCAATATTTTATTAAAACAGCCGAGGTACTTCACTTTACTAAAGCGGCTGAGTTGTGTTTTGTAACCCAATCGGGATTGTCACAACAAATAAAAAAACTCGAAGAAGAACTCGGAATGCCTTTGTTTGTAAGGATTGGAAAAAAGGTGCAACTCACCGAAGCTGGCTCTGTTTTCTTGATTCATGCCAAGCAGGTAATAGAAAGTGTGCAGAGTAGCAAGCAGGCGATTGATGATTTAAACGAAATGATTGGTGGCGAATTACGAATTGGAGTAACCTATATTTTCGGACTTTTGGTTTTGCCAATTGTCAATTTATTTGCCAGGACATATCCGAATTTAAAGATTGTAGTTGAATATGGAACTACAGAACCCATGCAGAAAAAACTATTGAATAATGAGCTAGACTTGGTTTTATTAATTTCTTCATATGAAATAGAAGAGCCATTTCATAAAGTTCCATTGTTTACTTCTAATCTGGTCATGGCGGTTTCTAAATCGCATGAATTGGCAACTTTAGATACAATTGCCTTTAAAGAAATTGAAAATATTCCGCTTATTTTACCAGCAAGAGGATTTAATTCCAGAGAATTTTTGGATGATTTGTTTATAAAGAATAATATGAAACCTCGAGTTTCTATAGAGTTAAATGCAATACATGCCTTATTTCGATTGGTAGAAGGAGGACATTGGGCGACAGTAGTAACAGAAAAAGCCCTAAAAGGCTGGGATAATCTTAAAGCAATTCAGATAACGGGAGTAGCCACCAAGAGAGATTCGTTTATGTTAACGATAGGAGGAGCATACCAAAAAAAGGCAGTAAAGCTTTTTGTAGAAGAATTTAGGAAAAGTATGTAAGGATTAGTTGATTTTATTTTAATAGTTCAGTTTTTTTCGTGTTATTTGCAATCCTAATTAGAGAGGTGGCCGAGTGGCTGAAGGCGCACGCTTGGAAAGCGTGTATATGGCAACATATCGTGGGTTCGAATCCCATCCTCTCTGCAATATTATCTGTTTTTTAGGCTGATGTGATTTTTGTACCCAATTTCATACCCAGTTTTGTAAGATTGTAAAGAGATGTTTTATAGATTATTATAAAAAAGCCAACTGAACAGTTGGCTTTTTTTATCTAATATTTGAATGGTAATTATATTTTAAATAGGTTAATTTTTATTGATTTGTTTAACATGACTGTGATAACGTGTTAACTTTTTTCTGTTTTTTTAACATGATAAGATAAACGTGTCAACAAAATTGAATTATTTAAACTTGAGTTTTTGTGGCGCATTTTGTAAAAAGTTATAAAGCGCAATATTAATATAAAAGTTTTCTTTACCTATTTTATGCAAAGTAATCAGTTTTAATTCTATTAATTGATCCAAGTATTTTGAAGCCGTTTGTCTTGTAATCCCTAAATCTTCAACAATAAAATCAATTTTTGTGTAGGGATGTTTAAACAGATTGTTAATTAAATCTTGAGAATAAATTTTGGGTAAGTTTTCACGAATTTCTTTTTTATACTCCATCATTAGTTTTTTAATTCCTCGGATAATTGCTGTTGTTTGTTTTGAGGTTTGTTCAACGGCTTCAAGTATAAAAAGAATCCAAGGTTCCCAATCTTGAGTTATTCGAGTTTCTTGTAATAAATGATAATAATTAGCTTTGTTTTGATTAATGTACCTACTTAGATAAAGGATAGGTAAATGTAATAGATCTTCTTTTACTAGGTACAAAATATTGATAATTCTACCTGTACGCCCATTCCCATCGTAAAAAGGGTGGATACTTTCGAATTGATGGTGAATGATTGCCATTTTAATTAATGGGTCTAAATCCGTTAATTCATCATCATTAATAAAAAGTTCCAAATTACGCATCAAACTTACTATATCGTCATGGTTTTGTGGAGGAGTATAAACTACTTCACCAGTCTGACCATTTTTTAATTCTGTTCCAGGCAATTTTCTAAATCCTGCTTTCGTTTCTTCTAATATTCCTTGGATTTCAATTATTTGATTACTAGTTAAGATTTTATTTTCACGGACTGACTTGAATCCTTCTTTTAAAGCTGTGGCATAATTAAAAACTTCTTTTGCGGCTGTACTTGCAAACTGTTGTGCAATACTGTCACTTGAAAATAACTCATCATGTGTAGTAATAATATTCTCAATAGCGGAACTATCTTTTGCTTCCTGTAAAGATAAAGTGTTGAGTACAATAACTTCATTAGGGATTGTCTCGGCTACTCCGTTAAGTTCAGCAAGTGCTCGATGTGCTACAGCTAATTTTTTAAGAACTATTTTAGTCTCAACGTCTTGTTTAAATGGTTATATAGGAAGTTTAAATTGGCTCATGTATTCTTATTAGTAATTTATTGAAGACTTAATAATAAAATATTATTTCTTCAAAATTAAGTTTTTTATTTAATCTTATCTAAATACTTCTTCATAACCCAACCTGTTTCCATTAAATTATCTTTGGGATTGATATAACTTACAAAAGCCTACTTATGATTGATTTGTAACACCACTTCAAAACCTTGTCACTCTGAGGGACGAAGAGTCTTCGTTAGTAGCTCGTGGAGATTCTTCGTTCCTCAGAAAGACAAGACTGGGCGAAGAAAAGCTTTGTGTTAGCTTCTTTACGGCTATTATTTTACGCAATCAATAATCGCAATCTTGTCACTCTGAGAAACGAAGAGTCTTCATTAGTAGCTCGTGGAGGTTCTTCCTCCGTCAGAAAGACAAGACTGGGCAAAGAAAAGCTTTGTCTTAGTTTCTTTGGGCTATTATTTTACGCAATCAACAATCGCAATCTTGTCACTCTAAGGAACGAAGAGTCTTCGTTAGTAGCTCGTGGAGTTTCTTCGTCTATTCGCTATTGCCCTAACTTTCCTTCTTAAGAAAGAAAGTTAGGGCAGGGCTGAGAAATGCGATGTGTTAGTTTTTTTGTTCGATTTTTTTTATTTTAAAGTTGTGTAATGTGTTGTTTATGGTTAATTATGCAACTTTATAGTTGTTTTTTTTGTGTCTTTATGTATATTTGTACGCAATTCAATGCTTATGGTTTTAGAAAGAGAAGTTAAAATTTTTTTAAGTGAGCTAAAGCAGTTCTTAAAGATCTGGCCTATAGTATTTTTGCATAGACCCAAAAATAGTTTGCAAAACCTTGCAGATATTGGTATTACAGCGAAAAGACGTCTGGAAATTATCCTAGACTTAGAAATAGAAGATTATTCCCAAGGTCCATTAAGTGAAACACAGCAAAATGGAACGGCAATGTGGGTGTTCGGTAAAGTAGTTAAAAAAACGGAAGTTTATATTAAATTAACTGTTAACAAAGATAGTAACCACGTAATTTGTATTTCATTTCATATTGCAGAAGATACAATGAATTATCCCTTAAAAGTCAAATAAGATGAAAAGCCCATTTACTAATGAAGAAATGATTTTACTGAACGAAAAAAGTAGTTTAGTATTTCGTAATAAAGAATTTCAATATGTGTTTCATTATTATTGGTGTAAGGAAACAGAAGAAAAAATTACAACAACAGAATTAGATGAATTAAATATTAATCAGGTTTATAATCAATATAGAGATTTACATAATATACCTTTTCCTGATGAGATTTATAATATTAGAAAGAAATACGATTTATCAGCAAATAAAATGTCTTTATTGTTGGGTTTAGGGCCCAATAGTTACAGACATTATGAAAAAGGAGAAATTCCTAGTTTAGTTATTGCTAATTTAATTCAATCTATCATTGTAAATCATAATGTTTTTAAACAATTAGTGGAATGGAATAAAGAGTTGAAAGATTCAGATAAAGTTAAAATTTTAGCTAGAATTGAATCCGTAGAATCAAAAGGGAATGATGAAAATTACGCTATAGAAGAGTATTTAAATCTATCTTGTGGTAATTTGGTGCCAGGTAAGATGACTGGTTATAAAAAAACGAACATACATAAGTTGTCTGAAATGGTTTTATTTTTTACTGAAAAAATGCAACCAACAGTTACAGCAATGAATAAGCTTTTGTTTTATTCTGATTTTTTACATTATAAGGAAACTGCCTATTCAATAAGTGGGTCATCATACATGGCACATAATTATGGACCAGTTCCTGTTAAGTTTAGAACTATTTATGAATACATGGCTGACCAACAATTGATAGAATTTAAATGTGAAGATTATGGCAATGGTGTTATTGGCGAAAGATTTTGTCCAACTGAGCATAAAAAATTTAACTCAGAGCTGTTTAATGAATCTGAAATTAAAGTTTTATCTGTTATTGCGGATTTTTTTAAAGGCATGAATGCTTCGCAAATTATGAATGAAAGTCATAAAGAAAAGGCATGGACTGAAAATGTTAAAGAAAAAGCATTAATAGATTATAGTTATAGCTTCGACCTGTTAGTTGTTTAATAATTTGAAAAAGCTAATGATCTCAGGTCAATAAATGGGAAATGCTTCCAGTATTGTTAAGTCTTGATAGTGTCTTTACGGCTATTATTTTACGCATTAAACAATCGCAATCTTGTCACTCTGAGGAACGAAGAGTCTTTGTTAGTAGCACGTGGAGGTTCTTCGTTCCTCAGAAAGACAAGTTTGGGGTTTAAAAAAAAATGGAACAAAAAAAGAGACCATATCGGTCTCTCTTAAAATAAATTATGTTTCATAAAAGGTTATTCGCCTTTTAGTAATTTCTCCAAATATTCGTTTTTGTCTTTTTCAGACTGTAATAAACGTTCGTAGAGTTTTTTGTTTTCTTCTACAGCTTCCATCAATTTATCTAATGGATTGAATGTGCAATGATTTGATTGTATAGCTCCATTACTGTGGCTAAAGTCGTTATCGTAAATAGTGTTGAAATAATTAATCACGTTTTCTTCTGTAAAATTTTTAATTGCTTCAACAGAAACTTCCAGCACTTTTGCAATTTCAATAAGCTTTTCTTCATCAACATTTTCGCTTGCTTCAATATTAGAAACAGATTGTTGAGATAAGCCAATTGCAAAAGCCAACGCTTCTTGTTTCATGCCTTTAAGTTCTCTAATTCGGCTAATATTTTTGCCAATATGTTTTGGTTTTGTTGCTGTGCTCATATTTCAAAGATATTTAAAATTCTTAAAGGAAAATATATTTTAGTAAAAAACCTCAATTTTATAAGATACGGTTTTGATGACCTTGTTCGGATTAATTTTCTTTACAATTTAATTTCAAACAAGCTAAAAGAACCTTCTTTGTAATGTTCGGGTAATTCGTTTGTCCACTCGATAACGCTAACGCCTTTGAAATCAAAACCACAACTCATATAGTACTTGTTTATTCTTTCGTTGCCGCTATGAGTGTCTAATCTTATGTAAGATTTGTTATTCTCTTTGGCATATATTTTTACCCATTCGATAATTTTTTTGACATACGATTGACCCCTGAATTTAGGATTCGTCGCAATTCGATGTAGGTAAACAGCAGGATCTGCGCTGGCTTCTTTCCAAATAATTAAATCATTAAAAGTAAGCACAAAAGTGCAGGCAACTTCGCCATCTTCTTTGATTACAAAATGACGGTCTTCGGAGATTTCTTTTTCTATTAAGGCTCTTTCAAAACCTCTCCAGCTTTTATTATTAACAGTTTTTTGGTACGATGTAGCTTCATTATAAATATCGAAAACAGCATCGATATCTTCATTTGTAGTTTTAAAAAATTCCATTATAGTGTTTATTCTGTAGATTAATCAATCCTTCAAAGGTAAATCTTTCTTTTTGGAAACATCTAAAATTTGCTTGTCAGATACCTATTTTTATTTTAACGGAAGATTTGTGTCGTTAGAGTGTTCATTTGTTTTATGTCTGTAAAAATTATATTTAACACATAGACACATAGTTTTGTAAACTTTATAAAAGGCGTTTCACTTAAAATAAATCACATAGCGCTATGCGAAAAAAATATTTTTCTTGAATCATCTTTGATTATCGATTTAAAATCTATGTCCCGATAGCTATCGGGACTATGTGTTGAAATAATTAAAGCTAACTAGTTAGCTTTTACTTTTTTCGTCCGTATTCAACCAAACTACATTCTGTTCCGATTTGTGATCTTGACCAATGATATCTCGATATAAATCTGGTCTTCTTGCTTTTATGTAGCGATTTCCTCCTGCTTGAATGCATTTTTCGGGAGTAATAATTGCTGTTGCAAAAGAGTCTTCAAATGATCGGCATTCGGCAATTACATCTCCAAAAGGATCAATAATCATTGAGCAACCATTTTTTAGTTGGTCATCGTCCATACCAATTGGATTGGAGAAAACGGCATAAATTGCATTATCGTATGCTCTTGCAGGTGGCCATTTCATTAACCAATCGCGCCCTTTCATTCCGTCGAATTCCAATCGTAGTGAAGTTGGGTCGGCTTCGCGGTTTTCCCAAAGTTGAGGTGCCACAAAACCAGCACCAGGTCGGGTAGAAGGCGTGCACATTGTGACGTGGGGCATAAAAATAATGTCGGCGCCTAAAAGTGTTGTTGCTCGAACGTTTTCGATTATGTTGTTGTCATAGCAAATTAGGATGCCGCATTTCCAACCATTGATTTCAAAGATGCAATAGCTGTCTCCAGCTGTTAGGTACGGATTTATAAACGGATGTAGTTTTCGGTATTTTGCAACCAAACCATTTTTATCAACACAAACATAGGCTTTGAATAAATTATCATGTTCATCCTTTTCAAAAAGTCCTGCTAATACAACTATGTTGTTGTTTTTGGCTATTTCTGTTAGTTTTAAGATGCTTTCTCCGCTCGGGATGACTTCTGCTAGGTTTAGCATTTGTTTTTTTGATAAGTGCCTTGCAAATGTATATCCTGTGATGGAGCATTCGTGAAACGCAATTACATCACAACCTTCGCTTGATGCTTTTCGCGAAAGCTTTTCGATTACGGATAAATTATAGTTTTTATCGCCACTTTTATTTTCAAATTGAGCAGTGGCTATTTTTAGATTTTTCATGTTCTACGATATTAATATTTTAGGCAAAAATAACGGGCATGATAATTTACAAATTGTATAAAACCGACATTTTGAAGTTGCTTGTGGGACTGAAGGTATGATTAGTGGCTGAGAAAATCATTTTAATCTGTGGAATCTGTGGTAAAAAAGTTTACCGCAAGGTTCGCAAGGTTTGGTGTTGTGGGAATGCGCAAGGTTCGCAAAGTGTTGTGTTGGTTTTTAGTAGCTGAAAAAAAAATCTTTTTAATCATTTTAATCTGTGGAATCTGTGGTAAAAAAGTTTACCGCAAGGTTCGCAAGGTTTGGTGTTGTGGGAATGCGCAAGGTTCGCAAAGTGTTGTGTTGATTATAAGTGGGTGAGAAAATCATTTTAATCTGTGAAATCTGTGGCTAAAAAGTTTATCGCAAAGTGCGCAAAGTTCACTGTTGTGGGGATGCGCAAGGTTCGCAAAGTGCTGTGTTGTATTTTAGTGGCTGAGAAAATCATTTTAATCTGTGGAATCTGTGGCAAAAAAAAATTACCGCAAAGAGCGCAAAGTTCGCTGTTGTGGGGATGCGCAAGGTTCGCAAAGTGCTGTGTTGTATTTTAGTGGCTGAGAAAATCATTTTAATCTGTGGAATCTGTGGCTGAAAAAATTTACCGCAAGGTTCGCAAAGTTCGCTGTTGTGGGAAAGCGCAAGGTTCGCTATGTGTTGTGTTGGTTTTTAGTGGCTGAGAAAATCATTTTAATCTGTGGAATCTGTGGTAAAAAAGTTTACCGCAAGGTTCGCAAGGTTTGGTGTTGTGGGAATGCGCAAGGTTCGCAAAGTGTTGTGTTGGTTTTTAGTAGCTGAAAAAAAAATCTTTTTAATCATTTTAATCTGTGGCAAAAAAAAATTACCGCAAAGAGCGCAAAGTTCGCTGTTGTGGGGATGCGCAAGGTTCGCAAAGTGCTGTGTTGTATTTTAGTGGCTGAGATAATCATTTTAATCTGTGGAATCTGTGGCTAAAAAGTTTACCGCAAAGTGCGCAAGGTTGCTGTTGTATTTTTAGTGGCTGAGAAAATCATTTTAATCATTTTAATCTGTGGCTAAAAAAGTTTATCGCAAAGTGCGCAAGGTTCGTTGTTGTGGGAATGCGCAAGGTTTGCTAAGTGTTGTGTTGATTATTAGTGGTTGAAAAAAATCATTTTAATCTGTGGAATCTGTGGCTGAAAAAATTTACCGCAAGGTTCGCAAAGTGTTGTGTTTATTTTTAGTGGCTGAGAAAATCATTTTAATCATTTTAATCTGTGGCAAAAAAAAATTACCGCAAAGAGCGCAAAGTTCGCTGTTGTGGGGATGCGCAAGGTTCGCAAAGTGCTGTGTTGTATTTTAGTGGCTGAGAAAATCATTTTAATCTGTGGAATCTGTGGCTAAAAAGTTTACCGCAAAGTGCGCAAGGTTCACTGTTGTGGGAATGCGCAAGGTTCGCAAAGTGCTGTGTTGTATTTTAGTGGCTGAGAAAATCATTTTAATCTGTGGAATCTGTGGCAAAAAAAAATTACCGCAAAGAGCGCAAAGTTCGCTGTTGTGGGGATGCGCAAGGTTCGCAAAGTGCTGTGTTGTATTTTAGTGGCTGAGAAAATCATTTTAATCTGTGGAATCTGTGGCTAAAAAGTTTACCGCAAAGTGCGCAAGGTTCGCTGTTGTGGGAATGCGCAAGGTTCGCAAAGTGTTGTGTTGTATTTTTAGTGGCTGAGAAAATCATTTTAATCTGTGGAATCTGTGGAATCTGTGGCTGAAAAAATTTACCGCAAGGTTCGCAAAGTTCGTTGTTGTGGGAATGCGCAAGGTTCGCAAAGTGATGTGTTGATTATTAGTGGGTGTGAAAACATTTTAATCTGTGGAATCTGTGGAATCTGTGGCTGAAAAAATTTACCGCAAGGTTCGCAAAGTTCGTTGTTGTGGGAATGCGCAAGGTTCGCAAAGTGATGTGTTGATTATTAGTGGGTGTGAAAACATTTTAATCTGTGGAATCTGTGGTAAAAAAGTTTACCGCAAGGTTCGCAAGGTTTGGTGTTGTGGGAATGCGCAAGGTTCGCAAAGTGTTGTGTTGGTTTTTAGTAGCTGAAAAAAAAATCTTTTTAATCATTTTAATCTGTGGCAAAAAAAAATTACCGCAAAGTGCGCAAAGTTCGCTGTTGTGGGGATGCGCAAGGTTCGCAAAGTGTTGTGTTGGTTTTTAGTGGCTGAGAAAATCATTTTAATCTGTGAAATCTGTGGCTAAAAAGTTTATCGCAAAGTGCGCAAGGTTCACTGTTGTGGGAATGCGCAAGGTTCGCAAAGTGCTGTGTTGTATTTTAGTGGGTGAGAAAATCATTTTAATCTGTGGTAAAAAAGTTTATCGCAAAGTGCGCAAGGTTCACTGTTGTGGGAATGCGCAAGGTTCGAAAAGTGCTGTGTTGGTTTTTAGTAGCTGAAAAAAAAATCTTTTTAATCATTTTAATCTGTGGCAAAAAAAAATTACCGCAAAGAGCGCAAAGTTCGCTGTTGTGGGGATGCGCAAGGTTCGCAAAGTGATGTGTTGATTTTTAGTAGCTGAAAAAAAAATCTTTTTAATCATTTTAATCTGTGGCTAAAAAAGTTTATCACAAAGTGCGCAAGGTTTGCTGTTGTGGGGATACGCAAGGTTCGCAAAGCGGTGTGTTGTAATTTAAAATTTGTTTTTGCTCTTTGCAATAATCAGTGCCATTCGGGTTTTATTGTAGATACGCTAGGACTACGTTGCTTTTGCAGGAATTGTTTTGATGAAGTTGTTTGTTAGTTTTCCCGCATTATGCAAATATTCCTTTGGAGTCATTCCGGTGTGTTTTTTAAATTCTCGTATAAGATGCGATTGGTCCGAGAATCCGGCATCATAGGAAATGGTAGTGAGATTTGTGTCTTCGGCTTTGTTCTTTAGCAATTTTAAGAAACCATGAATCTTTACAATATTGCCAAATTTCTTGGGGTTTAGCCCAACACACTCTGTAAACTTTCGTTCGATATGTCTTTCGGTATAACCTGTATAGTCAACCAATTGTTTGAGTGAAAATTGCCCTTTTGTTTTTAGGATGAAATTCAATGATGCATTGGCTATTAGCTGATTTGAGGTTGGTTTTTTCGCTTCAAGCGTTTTAAAAAAATGATTCAAAAGATTCAATCTATCCTGAATAGTAGCTTGCTCTGCTAATTTTTCTTGAAGTTCGATTCCTTCTTGTCCAAAAACTGCATCGATGTTGACGATAGTATCCCGTAATTCACTACTGGTAATTCCTAATAATTGGTTGATTCCGTTGGGCTGAAAAACTACAATAGCAATAGCCATTTCGTTACCTGAGTAAATGTCTTTAAATCCATTTAGCTGGCCATATAAAAATGAAGTTGGTAAGTAGTTTTGTGCTTCGTAATTGTTGAAACCAGAAATGAGTTTGCTTTTTAAAGAGAATACAACGCCTGTATTGCCATCAGAAAATAAACGCAGTTTTTGAGCATCACTTCCCTTATTCTCTAAAAAAAGATAATGTTTAATATATGGCGATAATTCTTTTGGTGGTAAAACTTGCATGGTTTTATAATTAAGATTACTTAATCAAAAAGGGTACTAATTATTACGGCTACTTTGCTTTCTAAATCGAGTAGTGTTTCATGCTTTCTATGTTGAACATCATCACCAGTTCCGATGTATTTTGATGCTAATGCAACTTTGTAACCTTTAGTGAGTCCGTCAATCGCAGTTTCTTTTACGCAATATTCGGCTAGGAAACCGCAGAGGGTAATTTTTTGTATGTTGTTGGTTTTTAAGAAGTTTTCGAATCCATTTGAGCTAAAGCAACTATGTTGCGTTTTAGGAATTAACTTTGTACTGTCGTCAAAATCGATGTCAATTTCATGACCAGTAGTGTTTTCAATGCACATTGATAGTCCGATTCCGAATTGGTCTTTTTGATAATTTGAATAGATAATTACAAATTTATCTTTGTTTATTCGTTTCGTTAATTGGTTTATTCTTGCTTTGACTTCGGTTATAGTACTCGTGTCAGAATGTCTTTTCGCGTAAGCGCCATTAGGATCAGTAAAGTCCTTTTGTGGATCAATAATTACAATTAATTCTTCGGATGTTAATTTCATAACATTGTTTTTAATCTTCTTTTTTGTTTTGAATAGCGACGAATCAATTTTTACAAAATTAAGTATATTTTTCGAATTGTGTTTTTTGTGTTTTTTGTTTTTTTTTGCCACAGATTAGAGGATTAAAAAACTTTGGGTATGATTGTTTAATTGAAAAGTTCGTAAGGTTGATAGGGGGCGGTGAAAGGTTTTATCGCAAGGTTTATGATAGGGGGTGATGAAAAAATTAATCGCAAAGTTCGCAAGGTTTACGCAAGGTTCGCAATTTTTATATGGAGTGGTGAAAGAATTTACCGCAAAGTTCGCAAGGGTTAAAACGCAAGGTTCGTAAGGTTGATAGTGAGTGGTGAAAGGTTTTACCGCAAAGCTCGCAAAGTTTAACCACAATCTAGTCCCTCTGAGGAACGAAGAATCTCCGCAAGAAACTAACGTAAAGTATTCCTAGATTGTCGAGCCATTAGGTGAGATTGCCTATTTACTCTCGCTCTGCTCTTCGTTCCTCAGGAGGATAAGACTGGGGCAATGCATGATGCTTTGAAAAAAAATGTTTTGTGTTAGCTACTTGACGAAGTAATTGTAACCAACGTGTTATTCTAACTTTCTAGATTAAACTCAGTTGCTAAAATATCGTTTAGTTTTTCTTTTTCGAAAGTATATCCATGCGCTTTTCCGTTTTCAATAGATTTGAAGGTGTTTTTAAATAGTATTTTTTTACCCAATGGATTCTGTAAAACAACAACTAGGTTTTGTGTGAAAAAGGAATCGGGATGTGTTGAATTGAAATGATTGGCAGGTTTAAAATCAATCCATTTTTGAAGAGATAAATCAAAAGAATATAAGTCTTTCCATTCATTGTGTAATAAAGTTTGTAGCAGATACTCTCCGTTTTCTGTTTTTGCCAAAGCAAAAGTTTCAGTGCCTTGTTTTACAGCTGTAGTGTCGTTTAGTTTTAATGGTTCTCTTATTCCGTTGCCACCAAAGCCCAAATCGATTAAATAGTCTTCGCCTTCAACTGTTACAATAATTGCCATATGTGTTTTAGGATTCTCAATAGGATTTACTAACGGACGTGCCGCAATAAATCGATACGGAATACTCATTTTTTGAAGTGCCATGGCAAATAAGCCATTGAGCTCATAACAATAGCCTCCGCGATTGCGATTAATGATTTTATCGACAATATCATTTCCTGCTAAAGAAATTGTTTTTCCAGCCTGAACATCTAAGTCTTCAAAAGGAACGGTGAATAACTGGCATTGCATTAACTTAGCAATGCTTTCGATATTTGATTTTATATCGTCAACAAAATGAATTCTATCCAAATAATCTTGTAAAACAAAATTGTCTGAATCTATCTGATTGAAATTAGATTGTTTTGCCATTTTATTTGCTTTTATATTTAATGAAAAACGGAGCTTATTCTAAAAACGGAGCAGGATATTTTACTGTTCCGCTTACGCCATTTAATCCGTTTTCGGTTAATGAAATAACCATACAGTTTGCAGCAGGAACGTCAAAAGGCATTTCGATATTGTATTTGCTAGTTTGTTCATAGCCAAATCTCGGATAATAGTTTTCGTGTCCTAAAAGGATAATCGATTTATAACCTAATTTTTTTGCTATTGCATGACTTTCAAGAATCAGTTTTGAACCAATTCCTTTGCCTTGAAATTCTGGTTTTACAGAAACAGGTGCCAAAGCTAAAGATTCAAAGGTTTGGTCTTTGTTTTCGATTTGTAATTTGGTTAGCAAAATATGCCCTACGATTTCATTATCGACTTCAGCAACAAGCGATAATTCGGGAATAAAAGCATCTGATTTCCGTAGTTTTTCAACTAGAAATTGTTCTTTATGATCGCTGTATTCTTCATTTTTAAATGCTTCTTCGATGATTTTGAAAACCTTAGGGTAATCATTTTCGTTTTCTTGACGTATTGTGATTTCCATGATTGTTTAATTATTTTATTATTCTGTCCAGAATGTTCCTGTAGAATAGGTTCTTGCTTTTCCGCTTATTAATACTCTTTCACCATTATCAACGCAATACAAAGTGCCTTTTCTTTCTGATATTTGTTTCGCATGCATTTCTTTTTTTCCTAGTTGTTCGCTCCAATATGGAATTAACGAACAATGGGCAGAACCTGTAACGGGATCTTCTAAAATAGAAGATTGCGAGGTGAAATATCTTGAAACAAAGTCGCAATGGTCTCCTTTTGCAGTTACTACTACACCACCAAGATCAAGGTTTATTTTGTCAAAAGTTTGTCTGTCGATTACAAGGTCTTTAATCTCTTGCTCGGTTTCGTATATTAAAACATAATCTCTAGATTTTAAAACTGTTTTGGGTTGTAGGTTAAGCGAATTTTTGATGATTTCTGGGAGTTCAGTGGGAACAGGTTTTCTTGATGGAAAATCTAATGTGTATAGGTCATTATCGACTGTTACAATTAATTCACCACTCAAAGTATCAAATACAATCGTGTCTTCTGGATAGTTCAGTATTGATTTTAAAGTGTGAGCTGTTGCGAGTGTCGCATGACCGCATAAGTCCATTTCAATTTCGGGTGTAAACCAACGTAAATGAATTCTTTTGCCATTAACAACGTAGAAAGCGGTTTCGGCAACGGCATTTTCTTGCGTAATTTTTAAAAGGATTTCATCAGGTAACCAGTTTTCTAGCGGAACAACGCAGGCTGGATTTCCTCCAAATATTTTATCTGTAAACGCATCTATTTGATATAAGTTTAATTTCATGGTGTTCAAAAATTAAAAAGCCGTCAGGTGTAAATTTTATTTGTTTCTTTCGTCTACAAGAAGTTTTAACGAATTGATATAATCGGTATCAAATTCTATTACTCTTATTTTGTTTGGGTTAAAGCTTAGCTCGCCACCAAATTTCCCTCTTGTTTCTAGAAAATCAATTACCAATTCTTCATCGTCTAGCTTTATTAACTTACCAAGATAAACTGCTTTTTCTGATTTTTTTGCAATCTGAAAAATCCCATATTTGTTTGTTATGAAAGTAAGGATAGATGATAAATCTCTAAGCGGAATTATCTCGTCTGAATTGGTTTTTAAACCTTTCAGCCTAATCACACTTTCAGTAAACGCATTATCTCCATCGCGAGTGATAGATTTGATGTTTTTGTTTTTCAATATCACATAACCATCTATTATGAAGTCAACGGGATTGTTTTTGATTAAGATCCAATCGTTTGTATAATCAATTAGAAAACCGGAGAAGATTTCTTTTCGGTCTTCAAATTCGATTGTGATTAATTGTCTTAGGTAATTGTCCATTTTATTGTTTGTTACTTATTTTTTAAATGCTTTGGTTCTTGTATTTCTCCATTTCCAAATGACCAATTTTCATTTCCATTGTTTTCAAGTAAAATTATGATAATATCACTTTTTTGAATTTCGGTGGTATTGGAGATTCTAGTTGCAATTTGAGCATATAATCTCTCTTTTTGTTCTTTTGTTCTTCCTTGTCCTGCTGTTATTTGAAGATAAATAATGTTTTCTGTATGTGCTATGCCAAGATAGTTTTTCGGAAATTTAATTTGTGTCGTTTCGAGTTCTTCAATTACATGAAAATAATCGTCTTGCGGAATATTGAATTCCTGAATTAATGACTCGTGTACCGAGATTGAGATGTTATTTTTGGTTTCTTGTGATAATCTTTTTGGTAAACTTATTCTAACAAATGGCATAATTATTCCCTTTACTTGTTCAATTAATTCTTGTTTTTTATTTTGATTACGCCACTTTTATAAAGTCCGATTGCTTTTTCTATAATTGCTCTAATAGTATCAATTGGTATGTCTTGATGAGGTTCTAAAAACATGATTTTCATTCGTGAACGTTTTTCTGATAGCAATTCGGGATTATCAAAATGCTTTCCTTCTACGATGCCAATATACGGCTTGTTATTCGTTTTGTGGATCCATAAATAGCAAAACATTTTCCCTCTATAACAAAAAAATGGCATTCCGTATTTTAATGTATGCGTGATTTCTGAATCTTGTGAAAGAATAATTCCACGTAACGCAAGTAAACATCCTTTGTTGGGTTCTTCTTGTTTTAGGTAGAAATTATCTAGTTCTAAGCTCATTTTTGTTTCTGTTTTAAATTACAAAGTTCGTGATTTTGATGTTAGCGGATGATGAAAAAATTGACCGCAAGGTTCGCAAGGTTAAAGCGCAAAGTTCGCAAAGTTTTTAATCGTTTTGATATTTTTGACCGCAAAGTTCGCAAGGGATTACGCAAGGCTCGCAAAGTTTTAAATCTGTTTAATCTTTTAAATCTGTGGCTGAAAAAAAATTACCGCAAAGGATTTACCGCAAGGTTCGCAAGGTTAAAGCGCAAGGCTCGCAAAGTTTTAAATCTGTTTAATCTTTTGAATCTGTGGCTGAAAAAATGACCGCTAAGTTCGCAAGGGATTGCGCAAGGCTCGCAAAGTTTTAAATCTGTTTAATCTTTTAAATCTGTGGCTGAAAAAATTTACCGCAAAGTTTGTAAGGTTTTAATCGTTTTGATGTTTTTGATGTTTTTGACCGCAAGGTTCGCAAGGTTAAAGCGCAAGGCTCGCAAAGTTTTAAATCTGTTTAATCTTTTGAATCTGTGGCTGAAAAAATTTACAGCAAAGTTTGTAAGGTTCTAATCGTTTTGATGTTTTTGACCGCAAAGTTCGCAAGGTTAAAGCGCAAGGTTCGCAAGGTTGATTGGGAGTGGCTGAAAAAGTTGACCGCAAGGTTCGCAAGGTTAAAGCGCAAGGCTCGCAAGGTTTTAAATCTGTTTAATCTTTTGAATCTGTGGCTGAAAAAAAATTACCGCAAAGGATTTACCGCAAAGTTCGCAAGGTTAAAGCGCAAGGTTCGCAAAGTTTTGATCTGTTTAATCTTTTGAATCTGTGGCTGAAAAAATTGACCGCAAAGTTTGTAAGGTTTTAATCGTTTTGATGTTTTTGATGTTTTTGACCGCAAGGTTCGCAAGGTTAAAGCGCAAGGCTCGCAAAGTTTTAAATCTGTTTAATCTTTTGAATCTGTGGCTGAAAAAATTGACCGCAAAGTTTGTAAGGTTTTAATCGTTTTGATGTTTTTGATGTTTTTGACCGCAAGGTTCGCAAGGTTAAAGCGCAAGGCTCGCAAAGTTTTAAATCTGTTTAATCTTTTGAATCTGTGGCTAAAAAAAAATTACCGCAAAGGATTTACCGCAAAGTTCGCAAGGTTTACGCAAGGTTCGCAAAGTTTAAATCTGTTTAATCTTTTGAATCTGTGGCTGAAAAAATTGACCGCAAAGTTTGTAAGGTTTTAATCGTTTTGATGTTTTTGACCGCAAAGTTCGCAAGGTTTACGCACAAGGTTGATTGGGAGTGGCTAAAAAAGTTGACCGCAAGGCTCGCAAAGTTTTAAATCTGTTTAATCTTTTAAATCTGTGGCTAAAAAAAAATTACCGCAAAGGATTTACCGCAAAGTTCGCAAGGTTTACGCAAGGTTCGCAATGATGATTGGGAGTGGCTGAAAAAAGTTGACCGCAAGGCTCGCAAGGTTTTAAATCTGTTTAATCTTTTGAATCTGTGGCTGAAAAAATTGACCGCAAAGTTTGTAAGGTTTTAATCGTTTTGATGTTTTTGATGTTTTTGACCGCAAGGTCCGCAAGGTTAAAGCGCAAGGTTCGCAAGGTTGATTGGGAGTGGCTAAAAAAGTTGACCGCAAGGTTCGCAAGGTTCGCAAGGCTCGCAAGGTTGATGCTGGGGGTGATAAAAAAAATTATCGCAAGGTTCGCAAGGTTTCTGGTAAGGTGTGACGAAATAATTACTTATAACGGGTTAAATTGGTCTTATCTCTGGTATGTCTAATTGATGAGTAACTTCATCATTATATCTGTTTGTGGATCATTTCCTAATTTAAAGATGTGTTTGTCAAAGGCAACAAATCCATTTTTTTTATAAAAGGCCAAGGCTCTGTGGTTTTCCTCCCATACGCCAAGCCAAACATAGGTTGCGTTTTTTTGCTTTGCAATTTCTAAAGCTGTATCGTATAAAAGTTGTCCAACCTTTTTGCCTATAAATTCTTGTGATACATAAATACGCTCTATTTCAAGTGCTTTTACGTCTTCGGATTCTGTTTGTGCATTTCCTGTATTTGTTTTTAAATAGCCGATGACTGTATCATTTGCTATTGCAAAATAGAACTCTGAATTTGGATTTTCTATTTCCTTTTTAAGTTTGTCAAATGCAAAACTATTTGATAAATAGAGGTTCATGTTTTCTTCTGTATTTGGTTTTGAAAAAGTTTCTAAGAACGTTTGTCTCCCTATTTTTTGCAGTTTTTCAATGTCGGCAACTGTTACTTTTTCAATTTTAATGGTTTTCATGAATGTTTAATTTTTAATCACTAAAAAACGTGTGGGTTGTAATTGGTATAAGTGAAAATACGAAATAGGTTTTTGATTAGTGGGGAAGTTAAATCGATGCTTAACCAAATATAATAAAAAAACAATTATGAGTTTTTGAAGTTTTATGCCTTTCGGTCTGAATATTACGCGTGATTCGTTACTACTCAGACTCAGCTCTTTTTAAAGTAAAAAAGCTGGACTAAGTCATGAAGTTATAAATAACCTCGACTTAGCCCAGCTTGATAGTAATAACTAGTTTTCATAGTTGTCGTTTACTATACGATTTAGCCATTATTAGTAACTGTAGCAAACAGCTGTTTTACTGCTTTTACACTAAAAGATTAATTTTTGGCACATCGTATAGCGGTATAAAAATAGGTATCACCAGCACCCTTCACAGTTGCCCCGGCGGAAGTATTTGATAATACCATAGCATAACCAATGTAGTCAGCTACCGCCATTACTGAATAAACTCCAAAATTTTGAGCGGCACCAGACACCCCTGATTTGTATTGATATGCAGATGGGTAAGCATTAAATCCAGAATTTTTGCTATCACCAACAGGATATCCCGCCCAAGCGTAACCCTTATATGTATTGTTATTTGCTTTCATTTCTTTCCCAGCGTTATTCTCTGAAAAGGTCTGAATCAGATTAGCCCATTCCAGATAAGTGGGTATATGCCATCCCTCTGGACAAGGTTCAGAAGCAAAATCAGTATTTTTGTACAATAAGCCAAATTTTGATGCAAAATCAGCACGAGACTCAATTGTACCGACATTATTTACAGTATACCACACAGTACCCGTATTTAGATAAGCTTTACTATGAATAGCTGTTTTTGATGATTCTGCATATAAATATGGAGTACTTAAATACTTTCCATTTTTGTTTACAGTTGTACGCAAGTTTTGGGTCATCCAACAACCTGCGTCTCCGAAAATTTTTGCTGTATATACATTTCCATCAAGATCTACAGCTTCAGAGCAACAAGAACAATCTTTAATCGTAATTTCAAACTTCGACTTTCCATCTACTCCTCCCGTTTTATAAAGCGCCACTAGTGTAACTCTAAACGGATTATCATTGTCTCTTCCTACTGCAGTAGTCATTAGAGATTGCTTGTATTTAATAGTAACGGTATATTTACCTCCATTTGCTAAAGCAGTTGGCATGTCTTTTTGTATTTCATAACTTTCTATTGCTTTTTCTGGGTCGTTAATAACAAAGCGTAAATTTGTATTGACATTACCAACACTTGTAAATGTATACGTGTACGATTTATTAAAATCGGCTCTGTGAGCTTCACGAACCGTAAGCAATCCACATTTAGCATTATTGCTTGATGCAGAGGCAATATCAAAACAATCTTCTCCTGCTAAAGTACCATTCCCTTTTGGAAGCGTTGCCTCATCTATAACTTCTATTGTTCCTGCTGTAGTTTCTACAGGTGTATTACTACAGTTATTTATCACACAAGTATAGTTACCGCTATTTGTTGTTTTTGCATCGTTTATTGTATAGCTAGCCAATGTCGCTCCAGAAATTGGAGTTCCGTTAAACTTCCATTGATAGGTAATAGGATGTTCATCATTGTTTGATCCTTCTGCAAGTACAGACATGGTCACGGAGTTACCTGTAAGTATCGATCCTGTAGGGAACATAGTTGTCTTTTTTACTGCTACTGCTACACAAGCTGGTGCTACAGTAACTTGTTGCGTGAGTTTGTTACTAATTCCACAATCATTTTCAGCTTCTATCGTTACATTTACAACTGTATCTGTGTTAGGAAATTTTATTTGAGCTGTATTGGTGCCCTGCCCATTTTCTATAACAGCTCCATTATCTGCTGTCCAAGTGTACGAGGTAGGATTAAAAGTATCTGATACCTGAAATATTTTTGTTTGTTTTAGCTCGGCTTTATCATAAACGGCCTTCCATTCTAAAATTGGAAAATCAGATAAAGATATTAAAAGAGCTGCTGATAAGGGACTAATACAACCTGATACATTAATAGCTTCTACTTGATACGATCCTATTTTAGTAACAGCAAGTGTTTGATTTACTTCGTTTTCCATAAGTACTCCTTCTTTATACCATTGAAAAGTAAATGGGCCACCTGTTACAGACGCTGTTAACTGTGCTTCTACACTACCACAAATAAGTGGCGGGTTTGCAACTATTGCTGGAGTTGCAGGTGCTACTCCTTGTAATTTTTTTGTCTCAGTAAATTCTGCTGTACAAAGCACGCCTGTATTGTCTGAAACGATACAGCGTAATATAATATTATTTCCACTAGAGGGTGCTGTTATCGTAAGGTCTTTTCCTTCACCTAAGTATTCTAGTCCGTTATACCACTTAACGGTAACTGCAGATGTGTAATCACTAGGTGGGTTACTTAATGAAAGTTTTAAACGTCCATTACTACAAAATTCACTTAATTCGGATAACGGTTTTCCATTAATCGAAATCTTTGGTTTTTTAAGCGGACTGCTTGAATCATCTACAGAAACAGTGACTTTTTCGCTTGGTAAAGAGGTACAACCATCGCGTTCTATAAGAACAGTCCAAACTCCTATATCTGCTGCTTTAAGAGTAATTACATCTCCTGTTTTATTTGTTTTTTTACCGTCTTTATACCATGCAAGTTCACTAAGTTCAGCAAAATTATAAACAGTAAGCGTAACTTCTCCTGTATTTCCACATAATACCCCATTATTAGTAGCATATAAAACGGTAGAGTTATTAGGGGCTGTACCTGCACCTAGGGTTACTGTTATGTTATCAGAAGCACTGTTTGGATTTATTTTATCACAACCTATTCCACCTACATATACTTTATAAATACCTGATTGAGTTGCTCTAAAGTTTGTTCCTTGTCCTCGTACTATATTGTTAATTGTCCAGATGTAATTTGCTCCAGGATGAACGTTTGTTATTTCCATAAAAACATCCCCTCCTATACAAAGTACACCACCGTTACTCATAGTTATAATGGGTTTTGCTACTGTTACATCGCACAAGTCATTATCTCCGTCTTGATTAAATAAAAATTCTTTATACTCCCCTGTACAATTATTCGTAACACGTACAATTGCTGTACGAGAAACGGCTGTAGTGTTAGGACTCATATTGACTTTAAACGCCCCTGTATTGTGGTCTGTAATATCAATAGAGATAAAATCATCTCCTGTTATTGCAACGTAGGTATACGGTTCTTTTCCTGTACATGGTGGCGTTTCTACTGGTGTAAAAGGGCCTACTGTTCCACCTTCAGGCGGATGAACTAAATCCGAAGGATCTTTTGGTAAAAAGCCTATATCTGCACTTCCAGAACATAAACTTACCCATTTATGCGTGTTCCAATACTCCATACACTTAGAATCGGTATTGTATATTGTAAGTCCCTTAGCTCTTACATCACTCATAAAATCGGGTGTTGTAAGATTGTTTCTTTCTACTGTTGTTAACTGTGGCATTCGTATGCCTCCTTTAACTGTTGTTGTAGACAATTCTAGCAATGAATAACTTTTGGGTGTTAAAACTGACCCAATAACAGCCTGTCCTATTGCTACTACTGGTAGGAATAATAGTAAGACTATTAAAAAACGAATTCTAGTTTTCATAATAAATATAATATTTGTTAATTTTAATTAATTGCAATATTTTTTAGGAAAAAATTATTTATTCAATCCTGTGTCTTCCAATTGAGCGTATCTGCCTGTTATTTTTCCTTTTTCTATTACAAAATAGGTTGGTGTCATGATTACTCCATACGGGTAAAAAAGATTGTTATTTGGGTCGTTTAGTTTGTATTTCCATGAAAAACCCTTAGTATTTTCCTCTAATTCTTTTTGGGTGGCGTCTAGTGAAATAGTTACTATTTTTATCTTACTTGCTTCAAGTTTTCCTGAATAGGTTTTCAATTCTTTTATTTCATTACTGCATTTATAGCACGTACTGTCGTAAAAAAGCAATAGAACCGTATCGTTAAATAAGGAACTCAGTTTTGTTTTTTTATCTATTAAAAAATCAGGTGGCGTTTCTCCTATTTGCACGCCTCTGCTTTTTAAAAGGATAGCTAGATTACGTGTGGGAGCTTTGATTATTCCCGAGTTATAAATGTGTAGGACTAATTGATTTTTTATATACTCCCAACCGTATTGCTCACAAATATCAATCAAGTTGTTTGCAAACTCGTTTACTATTGGTTCTTGCTTTATGTTTTTCATGATTTGTAGTGCATCTGCGACTAACTTATCATCATCTTTTATTCGGTTGTTGTACATGGTTACCCAGTAAGTAAGCATTGTTTTCCAAAACGGAGAATGATAAAACACAGTCATATTTGCACTTAAAAACTCTGAGCGTAGATTTTCAATTTCCGAATCTGAAGCGCTTGCTACTACTAAAATCCGATTGAGATAATCCATTTCCTTCTTCAATTGCGTGGCATATAAATTAGGTTTAATAATTACTTCATCTCCTAAAAGATAATTTTTAAAAAACTGATTTTCTTCGGAGCCATTAAATTGAGACGTACGTGTATCGGGATAGCTGTAAATAGATGCAACTGAAAAGTTTTCATTGTTCAGAATCATATCCATTTTTGCATCATCATCTATAACCAGTGATGCCACACCTTGATATTTTTTAACCGAGGTTGGTAGTTGTAATTTTGCATTTCCTTGCTTGTCTAAATGCCCTTTTGTTAGCGTATCTGTTTTTGTTCCACGATATCCAATTAAAGTATATTTTTTTGATGGGAACTTTTCAAATGAAATAGTTATATTCTGTGCCCATGTACTAAAATTATAAACTAAAAATAGCATCAACATTATTCTTTTCCTTATCATCTTTTTTACTTTATTTTTTAATATTCTCTGTTTATAGTTTTCAGTCTCAGTGTTCAGTTTGCACTCTGACTTATTTTGACTGTAAACTAAATCTCAATCTGATTACTGCAAACGGCAACTGCTTACTAAACAATACAGCTTACTAAATCTCAATAGGATTATTGTGACCGTAAATTGCGACTGTAAACTAAACACGACTGTATACCAAATCTCAATCTGATTACTGTGACTGCAAACTGCGACTGTATACTAAACATGACTGTATACTAATTAATACTGAATGCTAAATTGTAGGTTAAGTAGATAATGAACAAGCTTATTTCATGACTTTGGAAGTAATACAGCAATTGTTTAAATAACTTTTGCAAAAGTATAATGAATTAATTATTTGGGAATATTTTTGCATATCACTATTTATCACAAGGGGGTGTTTTTTTATTCAACAACTTGATAATTAAACATTTATAGTTAAAATTTATATTGGCTCTCCTTTTCTTTTTTTTTGTTAAATAAATCAAGAAGGAATGAATAATTAATTGAAAAATGAAAAAAAAATAGGTGCTTTTGGGTTGTTTTAAATGTAAGTACCCGCCTTTAGATCATTATTTTTGTAAAGATAAAAGGGTAGAGTAAAACTTTGTTAGGTGTTATTGTATTTTAAAATACAACACAAATAAATCTGAGTCTTCATGATAACGAATCCGTTTAATTTGCGCTAAATTATACTGTTTAACGGCGTGTAAAATATAAAGGGAATCTGTGATGGGTATAATTATTTCGTCAATTGGCTTCGCTTGTGTAGTAATAATGATGTTTAGCACATAGAGACCTTGTTTCGATAGCTACAGGAACAAGGTGTTGTAATAATTACAGCCAATGGGTTGAAGGTAGTTTTTAAAGATTCATCATCCAGATTGTAAGATCCTCATCTGAAGAAGCAAGATTCAATTTTTTTCTTAATCTATACTTTCGAGTTTCAACAGCACCTACTGTAGAATTTAGATTTTGAGCTATTTCTTTTGTTATGAATCCTAGACGTATCATAGCGCAAAATATTAAATCATTATAGTTAAGAGCAGAATTGGCTTTTTGATTTAATTTGTCGTAAAAGTCTGGTTCTAGTTCCTGAAATTTAGTATTAAAAGAGGGGTCTTTATTGATAGCTAATTGTAATACTTCTTGTAAAGTAGGTTTGTTAGAATCAGTTAAACGTTCTAGTTCTTCTTCCTTCTCATAAAGTAGTTCTCCCTTCTTTTTTTTATCTGCTTTTACTTTTCTAAATTTTTTAATAAAATGGTACGCTATAGTACCGAAAGTAAGTATCATAAAACCAATAATAATATTAAAAATGGTTCGAGAAGTTTCAAGTTCAGCCTTGTTTTTTTGCCCCATGCTCTCTATAGAGGCTTCTAGGGCTTCTTCTTCTAATTTGCTAATCTTTTTGTTTATGGTTATGTATTGATCTTGATATGCTTTAGATTTTTTGTCGTCATTGAGAACTGAATAAATATTTGATAGCTTAGAGTATACATTACTTAAAATATAGGATTGGTTGGCTGCTTCGGTTTTTTTTAATATTGATTCATAGTAATAAATTGCAGAGTCATACCTTCTTTTGCCTAAATGAATGTCTCCTAAATTTTTATAAGCATTTAATTTGAGAATGGAGGTGTCGTTTTTATGTAGTATTTTAAGTGCTCTTTGAACGTAATAAGCCGCAGAATCATATTTCTTAATCTGTATGAAAGAAGTACTGATATTTATATTAGCTTGTGCTATTGCTCTATTTTTTCCTTCTTCTTGACCGGTTCTTTGCTGAAACTCAGAAATGCACTTTCTGTAATAGTAAAATAAGGAATCATTTGTTTTGTCTTGTTTGCTTATGGTCATTGCAATAGAATTATAAACATTTGCTTTGATACCGTGTTTAATATTTTTATCCTGTATTTTATCTGCTATAGTAAGACATCTATTGAATTCTTTTCGCGCTCTTTGAAAAAGTCCTGTTCTATTATAACAATCTCCTTTTAGGCGTATTATGTCAATAAATGAGGGGCTATCTTTTTCTTCGGGTAACTCTTTTTCTGCAATAGCGATATATTCTTGTGCCGTTTTAAACTCTCCTAAAAAACAATAATAGGCAATTATCAATTGGTAACCATCAATAATTCCACGAATATATTGAGCTTTTCTAGATTGCTCTATAATCTCCAAAGCCAGCGGTTTTGTTTTGATATCCATATTATAAATATGTTTCTCACCTAGGCTGACCAAACTATCTATCTGCTGTTTAGTATATGTTTGGGCGAAAACGATGGTATTGGACAGAAAGAATAAAAATAATAGTATTGAAATATTCTTTTTCATTGTAGTACTAATATGGATTGTTTTCTGGTTTGTTTTTCTACTCATGTACAGCATGTTTTTTATTCTCCTCTATAAGATGCTATACCTTATGGGAATGAATATGCATCAATAGCAATTGATTTTGATATCTAAATTAATAAATAATCCTTGATGTTGTTATTTCTAACACATAGGGATTTGATTATTGTATAAAAAGGGGGGGAGTAAAGGGAGTATTCGTACAGCGAAATTATATAAAAAAAGTGATTTTTATAAAATTAAACCTGTTTTTTTTTATGTGTTCAGGGGAAATTAAACAAAGCTATATGAGGTAATAAGGCTATAAATGACCTTTGAGATTTAAGAATAATGCTGTTTTAGACTAAGCATTATTCTTAAAAAAATCTGTGTAATTTATAATTTATTCTGTTTTATTGTAATTGGTATTATTGATTTCATTTTAAATAGTGAATCAGTCATTTCTTTGAAAAGATGCAATAATAATTTTAAACGTTCGATATCTTTTATTTCATCATTTGCATAAAATGACAATTCGAGATTTTTTTCTGGAAGCTTTTCTTCCCAAATACCCTTTTGATCTGATATTTCAATATTTACTTCTTTTTGGGATGTTATTAAATCTCGTATTTTTTGATTTTGAAGGAAAGATTTTACTTTGAATTCATTGTTTGTTTTGATTATAAATTCTTTATCAAAATCACGACGGCCAATTGTGACATCCTGTGCTCCAAATAACTTTTCTATTGCTCGAACAAAACCTGTCCTGTAAATTTCAAATCTAAAATTATCGTTAGAAATAAAAGGGACAATTATTCGAGTTGTTTCAGTACTGTATTTACCTGACCAAATAGTAAAATTGTCAAAGATAATTTTGAAGTTATTGTGTTCAAATTCAGTTTTATCAGAAACCCAAGAGTTACCTTCAATAAAAATTCCATCTGATTTTTTTGCAAACTCTTCCCAAATATTGACTCTAGATTCAATCATTTCACAATTTACATTTCACAATTATTAATACCAGTGATTATCAGATAAATCAGGTTCTGCGTAATTTATAATTTTTGCTTCTTCTAATTCAATTAATTTTTGTCGGATTGCATCGTATTTTAGTGTTGATGGAATCTGTATCACAAAATAGTCTTTATTGAATTTTTCTGACTCGCAACCAAGCTCCGTAAATAGTTCACGTAAATCATCTATAGGTGTAGTTTTGTCTAAAACGATAACCTGAATTGTTGAGTTTCCAGAATGTTCAATAGTTTGTTTGTAAACCAATTTTTGTTCGTCTTCGTCAAATGTTGCAAATACTACATCTTCAAAAGAAACAGGAGCATAAAACGGAATATTATCCAGTTTGTACAATCCATTTTCTTCATTAATAGTTGTTGCCCATAATGTTTCTACAGCAGGTTCGTTAAGAATCTTACTGAAAAATTTAAAAACTATTTTGACATATTTGTCTTGTTCTTCTGCCATTTTAATTAGATGCTATTGTTTTATTATAATTTATCGGCCCATTGTTTTGGGTCAAAAGGTTCAAATTCTCGTTCTGAGAAAGGCTCAGTTAAAATTCCTGATGAACACAACCAGTTTATAGCTTCTTCGAGTGTTTTACCAATTTTGTATATCTTTTCGCTATTTCGTGGTAAAACGTAATATTCCTTTTTGTAAAGAATGATTTCATCTCCATCAAATGTATCTCCGATTCTAACGGAGTCTAAAACTTGTTCTTTTGTTAAAACGTCTGCGCCTTCATCCCAAAACCAATATTCATTAATTCTCTTTTTCCATTCAGTAATAGTTAGTACTATAGTTTCAGGAAGATAGATTCTTACGTAGGTTCCGCCAAGAATGCCGCTTCCATACGTTAAAACATATTCTTTGTAATTGTTGTCAAAAGTTATGTTTAGTGTTTGCTCGCAAGCCTGAATGTCTTCATCATCAGCAAGAAATAAGTCGGTTCTGTGCGTGTTGTAATTTGGAATTACCTTATAGTTTTCGAAGTTCATGCGTTTGAATTTTTGACAGCTAAGATATGGCTTTTTTATTGTTGAGAATGTTATTTTTTCAACAGAAAAGCCGCAATCATTTTCGTGATTACGGCTTTTATTAAAATATAAATAGAGGTTTTATACCAATTTTGCAGCTGCTAAATATTCAGCAATTTGAATTGTATTTGTTGCGGCACCTTTTCTTAAGTTATCGGCAACAATCCACATGTTTAAAGTGTTTGGTTGACTTTCGTCACGACGAATACGACCTACAAAAACATCGTTTTTGCCTTCAGCATAAAGAGGCATTGGGTATGTAAAAGTGTCAAGGTTGTCTTGAACAACGATACCGTCTGTATGATGTAAAATTTCACGAACTTCATTAACATCAAAATCATTTGTAAACTCAACATTTACAGCCTCGCTATGTCCACCAACAACAGGTACACGAACGGCAGTTGCAGTAACAGCAATAGTTTTATCACCAAGGATTTTTTGAGTTTCGCGAACCAGTTTCATTTCTTCTTTAGTGTATCCATTTTCTTCAAAGCTATCACAATGAGGAATTGCATTTCTGTGAATAGGGTATTTGTAAACCATTTCACCTTTTACACCAGCATATTCGTTTTCAAGTTGTTTTACTGCTTTTACACCCGTTCCAGTAATAGATTGGTAAGTAGAAACAACAACTCTTTTAATGTTGTATTTTTTGTGTAATGGAGCCAAAGTCAAGACCATTTGAATAGTCGAGCAGTTTGGGTTTGCTATAATTTTATCTTCTTTAGTTAGGGTAGAAGCATTAATTTCGGGAACGATTAATTTTTTGGTTGGATCCATTCTCCACGCCGATGAATTATCAATAACTGTTGTTCCAGCTGCTGCAAATTTTGGAGCCCATTCTAATGATGTCTCGCCACCTGCAGAGAATATTGCAATGTCAGCTTTCATGTCAACTGCAGTTTGCAAGCCAACTACGGTATAATTTGTTCCTTTATATTCGATTTGTTTTCCAACTGATTTTTCAGATGCAACCAAAATTAATTCAGAAACTGGGAAATTTCTTTCTGCCAATACTTTTAGCATTACTTCGCCAACCATTCCGGTAGCGCCTACAATTGCTATTCTCATCTTTATATTTTTTATTATGAATATATTAATTTTAAGTGCAAAAATAGTGATAATGATTATGAAAACAATCGGCTTAACAAAAAATAACAAAAAGTTATATTTGTAACATAAAAGAAAAACCGTTCAGATTCTGAACGGTTTAGTTAGACTATAGTGTAGCGGATTATTTTTTTAATAAATCTCTAATTTGAGTCAATAATTCTTCTTGAGTTGGTCCAGCTGGAGCAGCAGGAGGGGCAACTTCTTTTTTCTTAGCATGGTTTATACCTTTGATGATAATAAACAATACGAAAGCAACAATTAAAAAGTTAATTACTGCCGAGATAAACAAACCATATTTTACACCTCCAAAAGCGGTTAGTTCTTCGATTGTCGATAAATGCGCAGCATCTAATGCAGGCTTTAATAGCAACGGAGTAATTACATCTTCGATAAATGAGCTTACAATTTTACCAAAAGCTCCACCAATTATGACACCGACAGCTAAATCGACCACGTTGCCCTTCATTGCAAATTCCTTAAATTCAGATAACATTCCCATATTTGATTTTGTTTTAGTTTAAAATTTTTTCTTACTCGAAAATAAGTAATATTTCGGATATTTTAACCAAATAGCGACTAAAATATTATTGACGGAAAAATACGCGTTTCACACGTTGCGATATACTGGTAAGGATTTCATAAGGAATAGTGCGTAATTCCTGAGCTATTTCTATTACAGTTGGGCTTTCGCCAAAGATTACCACATCGTCACCTTCTTTGCAATCTATAGCACTTACATCGACCATGAGCATGTCCATGCAAACATTTCCAACAATTCGTGCTTTTTTTCCTTTTATGGTTACAAAACCAACTCCGTTACCCCAAAGTCGGGCAATTCCGTCGGCGTATCCAATAGGAATTGTAGCAATTCGAGTTTCTTTTTCTGCCATAAATTTGCGTCCATAACCTACACTATCATTAGCAGGAATGGTTCTTACCTGAGATATAATTGATTTTAATGTGCTTACGTTCTCTAGGTATTTTTGTTCAGCTGGATCATTAGAAACGCCGTATAAACCAATTCCTAAACGCACCATATTATATTGTGCTTGCGGGAAATTGCTAATTCCTGAAGTATTCAAAATATGACGAATGGGATTAATAGCTAACTCAGTCATTAATTTAGAAGATAGCTTTTCGAATAAATCAATTTGCGAAAGCACAAAGTCAAAATGTTTTTCTTCATCGCTAGTTGCCAAATGAGATAATATACTTTTTACTTCAACAGTTGAATTGCCTTTTAGCGTAGCAATTAATTCATCGAGTGTATTGGCTTCAAACCCCAATCGATGCATTCCCGTATCTAGTTTTATATGAATAGGGAAATGATGTAACTTTTTCTCTTTGGCAATTTTTAAAAAGGCATTTAATCCTTTTAAACTATAAATTTCTGGTTCTAATTGGTGCTGAATAATAGCCGAAAAAGTCGTGGTTTCGGGATTAAGTACCATAATAGGTAATTTTATACCTCCGTTTTTAAGAACTATTCCTTCATCGGCGAAAGCCACACCTAGATAATCTACTTTGTGGTGTTCGAGTAATTTGGCAATTTCAAGTCCTCCATTTCCATAGCTATATGCTTTTACCATCACCATCATTTTGGTGTTTGGATTTATTTTGGATTTAAAGAAATTAAGATTATGTCCAATTGCGTTGAGGTTAATCTCAAGAATTGTCTCGTGCGTTTTCTCCTCAAGTAGCGCAACAATTTCTTCAAAATGGAATGTGCGTGCGCCTTTTATAAGAATGGTTTCGTTTGCAAAATCTAATGATTCATAGTGAGCAATGAACTCGGCAGTATCAGGAAAAGTAATGCAATTAGAAAATTTATCGGCAAATTTTGAAATCGTAGAGCCAATACCAATTACGCGACTTATTTTATTAGATTCGATAAGTTGGGCTACTTTTGTGTATAATTCGTCATTAGAAAAACCACTCTGGAGAATGTCAGATAAAATGACCGTTTTCTTTTTGAATTTATGTTGGCTTTCCAAGAAATCCAATGCAATTTTTAAGGATTGGAAATCGGAGCTGTAACTATCGTCGATGATACTACAATTATTGATTCCGGTTTTTACTTCCAAACGCATTTCTACAGGATACAATAAATGCATTCTGTTTTGAATTGTAGCCGAATCGTATTTTAAATACAATAAAACCATCAGACAAGAAATGGCATTTTCTATAGAGGCATCATCTTGAAGCGGAATAGTAAAATCGTTTATTTCGTTCTCATATTGGTATTGTATTGCGGTACTTTCGTTATGAGATTCTTTTGTCGAAACTAAAACATCAGCTTTTTTATCTGTAAAACTCCAAGAAAATAACTGTCTTGACTCCAGCATATATTCAGCAGCAAATTGAGTCAAGCAAGAATGCACAACCTCATTTTTCTGATAAATAATTACAGGGCATTCTTTAAATAGAAGTAGTTTTTCGTCTATTTTTTGAACCAGATTTAAAAAGCCTTCATCGTGTGCTGATCCAATATTGGTAAGCAATCCGATAGTGGGTTTTATAATTTTTTCTAGCTTGTCCATTTCAGCAACGGTAGAAATTCCAGCTTCAAAAATACCCAGATTGTGTTTTTCGTTAATTGCGATAACCGATAACGGAACGCCAACTTGTGAGTTGTAACTCTTAGGGCTTCTGATTATATTATAATCGGGACTTAGCAAGAAATTAAGCCATTCTTTTACTATCGTTTTACCATTACTACCGGTCAATCCGATAATAGGAAAATTAAAAAGACCACGATAATATGCTGCAACTTCTTGTAAAGCTGCTAGCGGATTTTCGACAACTATATAATTAGCCCTTTGGGTATATTTTTCAGGAATTTCGGTTACCACAAAATTATGAACGCCTTTTTCGATCAAGTCAGGAATATAATCGTGAGCATTATTGTTAGGCCCGCTTAAAGCAAAAAACAATGTTTTAGGTCCGTTTTGTAAAGAACGACTATCAATAGAAATATGGTCGATGTTGATGTCGGAGTTGCCTCCAAACCATTTTGCATGAAGCGTTTGAATTATATTTTTAAGATTTATAGGCATTGCGTTGGGAACTATTTTATGTTGGATATTTTGTGTAAAATGTTTTATTAAAAAAATGAAATGGTGGTTGTGATGAATTAGAAAACCATGACGTAATTTGAAGCATTAAAGGTAGAAAAAGAGTTTTTAATATTTTCTTAAAAATGAGCAAGATTCTATAAATCTTACTTATTTAACTTGTTGGGTAAAATTTGCAAAAATAGCATTTAACACATAGAGACATAGTTATGATAGCTATCGGAATAAGAATTGATGAACAAAGGTGATTTAAGAGAAAAAAGTTTTTTTCCACATAGGCTATGTGATTTATTTTAAGTGAAACGTCTTTTTTAGACTTTGTTAAGTTATGTTCCGATAGCTATGTCTCTATGTGTTAAAATAATTACTCTCAACGTTTTTTAATCTTTTTAATCCTTTAATCTGTGGCAAAAAAAACTATGTTCCGATAGCTATGTCTCTATGTGTTAAAATAATTACTCTCAACGTTTTTTAATCTTTTTTAATCCTTTAATCTGTGGCAAGAAATCGATGTCTCTATAGTTATCGAAACTGTGCGTTAAATCTGCGTTATCCGTATTCTATCTTAAGAACTGTTAATTTTTAGAACATATTATACACAGCCATATATTTTTTTATATTTGTTGAAGACAATAAAATCAAGCAGTTGAAAAAGATTCTTCCAATAATTTCTTATCTATTCCATCCTTTATTTATATCGATGTATGCGAGTGTATTTTATCTTTTTTTTAAAGAAGATGCGTTTGCCAATGAAGAGAAATTTTTTATTCTTTTTCAGATAGTAATTATCACGGTTTTGGTGCCGATATTGTTTTTCTTACTGCTTCGCTCAACAGGAAATGCAGATTCGATTATGATTCATGAAACATCACAACGTAGGATTCCGCTGGTGCTTCATTGCTTTCTGATTATTTTGTTAGTCAAGCGCAGTGTGGTATATATGCGATATCCAGAGTTGCATTTCTTCTTTTTAGGCGTATTGTTTAGTACTATAATTGCACTAGTACTGTCTTTTTTTAAGATAAAAGCTAGTTTGCACATGATGGCTATTAGCGGATTAACAATTTTTGCAATAGGATTGAGTCGTCATCTTGAGTTGCCGAGTATGCTGTATTGGGTTGCGTTTTTTATATTGATGAATGGATTTGTTGCTTCTTCTCGTCTAGAAATGAATGCGCATACCAATAAGGAACTCCTTATCGGGCTACTAATAGGAATAATTCCGCAATTGCTTTTTTTGGTTTTTTGGCTATAGAATATAGAAGATAACACCAATATTCATTGTTCTCATATCGATATCCTCAGTGCCTGCTTTTGCTGATTTAAATAAAGGTTTTAAACCATAATAAGCATAGACATTCCAAGTATTGAATCCTGCAGACATATATACGCCATATTGAAACTTTTCGAAATCGGAATTGTTCTTAATGGTTACTTTTTGTTCGGAGTCTTTGTAAACAGATTGGTCAAAAAGAACATAACTGAATTTTATTCCACCATATATTCTCCAAAATTTATAGCTTTCGAAAGTCGAAGTTCGCCATCTAAATTCAAGAGGAACTTCTACTAAATATTGAGTGAATTTGTTCGAGTTTACATTAGAGTAATTTATCACATTGTATATAGGAGCATCCTTTGTTCCAGTAATAGCAATATTCTGAAAGTAATTTTTGTAACTGAAACCTAAACCAGTAGCAATGGCAACGTTTCGGTTTTTGTTAATAGGCATATCTCTCAGGAAACCAAAGTTTATTCCCGCAGAAAACTTCTTCTGTGATAATCCCTCAGGAGCATTGTTCAATGCATTATAAGTAACAGCAAAATAAAACTGATCTTCTCGGTACAGAGAATCAATTTTTACTTTTGGCGCTTCGGTAGCAGGTGCTTTCTCTTCTTGAGAAAAAACATTTAGAAACGATATTAAAAATAAACAACTAAAAAATAATCGCATGTTGGATTTTGGTTTTAATGATTGTTCCAAGAGTAGGAGTGATTTTTGCATTTTGATATAAACCATACAAATATAAGATTTTGAGCGTTTCGGTTGTGATTTGATCGTGATTATTCTGCTTTCTTAAATTTTAGGGGCATACAAGCCGATGCTATTCTGCGTACATGCATTTATTACTATTTGTGTATTAACGCTATATTTTAATGAAATTAATATGGTTTCTATTTCTGTGACATGTTTTTTATACCTTTGTGGTGCATGAAAAAGAAGCAATTCATAATTAGTTTTTCTTTGGCTATGACAATATTGTTCTCAATGTTGTTTCAGTCAGTACATAGTTATGAGCATATTGTACAAGAATTTTCAGAAAAGCAATGTCATCATGAATATAACGTAACAAATACCGAAATAACGCATCAGCATCATAATTTCGATTTTTGTTATGTATGTCATTTTGCTTTAAGTAGTTATATTACTCCTGAAAAATTTACTTTTCAGGTGCCCTTTTTTCAGGATGAAATTCCTTATTTCTTTCCCTTTTCAGAAAAACCTGTTTTGTTTTCTGGAAGTTTATATTCTCTTCGAGGTCCACCCGTAGTTTAGTTTTTTGTATCCGATATTCACGGAATACTATGTATTTACCCAGTTTTGATTTTCATACAATCAAACAAAGTCTTTGTTTATAAATTCGAATGGTACTAATGGTTCACTAATTCTGATAGTTGTCGGAGTTAATGAGCGTATTGATACATTTTTTTGAGTTTTTTAAAAGAAGAAATCATCTAAACTATAGCATCATTTTCAATGAAAAAAATAATAATTGCCCTAATTTTAGGGTTCTCGGGCTTGATTAATGCCCAAAATACAGTTTCAGGAACCGTAACCGATTTACAAAATCAACCCGTTCCTGGAGTTTCGGTTTATGTAGCAGAATTACATAAAGGAACTACAACAGACGAAAACGGAAAGTACAGCTTAAATAATCTTCCAAAAGGAGCGTTGCGTATCGCATTTACGTTTGTAGGTTATACAACTCAGAATAAAAATATCGAAAAATTATTAAAAGAGAATACACTAGATATTTTGCTTACGCAAGCCGCTTTTGAAATGGATGAAGTAATTGTATCAACAGCATTTAGCAAATTACAATCTCAAAATGTAATGAAAGTTGAGCATGAAACGATTAAAACATTACAGCAAAAAGGGACTTCAACATTAATAGAAGGATTGGCAACAATACCAGGAGTTTCTCAAATTTCTACAGGAACTTCTATTGGTAAACCAGTAATTAGAGGATTAAGTGGGAATCGTGTTTTAGTATATTCACAAGGGGTTCGATTAGAAAATCAACAATTTGGAGACGAGCACGGATTAGGCTTAAATGATTCAGGAGTAGAGAGTGTTGAGGTTATAAAAGGACCAGCATCTTTATTATATGGTTCAGATGCTTTGGGAGGTGTATTGTATTTTAACCCTGAAAAATTTGCAGATGCAGGCGAATTTAAAGCAAATTTCAATCAGAAATATTTCACCAATACACAAGGAACTAACTCTTCGATAGGATTAAAAACATCTACAGAAAATTGGAAGTTTTTAGCACGCGGAAGTTTTAATTCGCATTCTGATTATAAAGCTGGCGATAGTGATCGTGTAACAAACACGCGTTACAACGAAACCGATTTTAAAACCGGAATAGGATATAGCAATTCAAGTTTCTCAAGTGTTTTGCGTTACAACTACAATAAGTTGGATTTAGGAATTCCCGAAGAAGGTTTTGGAGAACAAACAACTACCAAGAATACCGAGTTTCCTAGACAAGGAGTTTTTAACCATTTGTTGAGTTTAAACAACGTTTTCTTTTTTCAAAATTCAAAACTAGATGTTGATTTGGGTTATATCACAAATGATAGAAGTGAGTTTGAAGATAGTAATGATGCTTCATTGCGCATGAAATTGAAAACATTTAATTACAATGCAAAATACCATTTGCCTAAAATGGGTAAAATTGAAACTATTGTTGGGGTTCAAGGAATGCACCAAACGAATAAAAATTCGGGGGAAGAATTTTTAATTCCAGATGCTACTACAAATGATTTTGGTGTTTTTGGAACGGCAAATTATGAGTGGAAAACAAATGTGATCCAAGCAGGTTTGCGTTTTGATAACCGAAAGATTACTTCGATTGCTCACGGAATAGAAGGAGAAGAAGGCTATTTTCAGGCATTAGACAAATCGTTTGATAGTTTTAATGCATCGTTGGGTTACAAGACTAATCTTGCCGATGACTTAACCTTGCGTTTAAATGTTGCTTCAGGATTTAGAGCGCCAAACTTGGCTGAGCTAACATCTAACGGAGTTCATGAAGGAACAAATCGTTACGAAATTGGAAACGCAGCCTTGAAAACGGAACAAAACGTACAAACCGATTTGAACTTAGAATATAAAAACAGCCATTTTGAGTTTTTCGTAAATGGATTTTATAACCACGTAAACAATTATATTTATACTTCGCCAACAGGTGAAGTTATTGAAGACAATGCTGTTTTTGCTTATATTCAGGACAATGCCAAATTGTATGGTGGAGAAATAGGATTGCATTTTCATCCACATCCTTTAGATTGGTTGCATTTTGAAACAAGTTTTGAAACGGTTACTGGAAAAAAACAAAATGGAGATTACCTACCATTAATTCCTGCAAACAATTGGAACAATACCATAAGAACAGAGTTTAATATCAAGAACTGGTTTCAAGATGGTTTTGCAACTTTAAATGTGAGTTCAACATTTAATCAGGATAATGTAAGTGGTTTTGAAACAGCATCTAAATCATATTCATTAGTTAATCTAGGTTTTGGAGGAAAAGTGAAATTTGGTAAAACTGCTTTTGATGTGAATATAAACGGAAATAACCTATTCGATAAAAAATACATCGCACACCTATCTCGACTAAAAACAGACGGAATTCCTAATATAGGACGTAACATTGTTTTAGGAGTTAACTTTAATTTGTAAGAGAATAAATTGTAAAAAGGAACACTGAAAGCGCTAACGATATAGTTGGCGCTTTTTATATTAATTAGATAGAAAAATTAGCTATTTTTGTTAAAAACCAAATTGTATAAAAATGAAAAAAATTAGTATTCTAATGGCTATAACCGCAACTACAGTGGCGTTTGGACAAAGTCAAAAATCAAGTTCAATTAAATATCCTGAAACAAAAAAGGGAGATGTTGTTGATACTTATTTTGATGCAAAAATTAGCGATCCATATCGTTGGTTAGAAGATGATAAATCTGAAGAAACAGCTGCTTGGGTAAAAGCACAGAATAAAGTTACCTATGCGTATTTAGACCAAATTCCTTTTCGTGATGAATTAAAAAAACGAATGGAGAAACTATGGAACTATGAAAAAATTGGAGCACCTTCTGTAAAAGGAAAAGCTACTTATTATTCTAAAAATAACGGTTTGCAAAATCAATCTGTAGTTTATAGAAAAGGAGAAAATGGTAAAGATGAGGTTTTCTTAGATCCAAATACATTCTCAAAAGACGGAACCACATCGTTAGGAGGATTAGATTTTACTAAAGACGGAACCATCGCAGCATACTCTATTTCTGAGGGAGGAAGCGATTGGAGAAAAGTAATTATCATAAACGCACAAACACGTAAAATTCTAGAAGATACTTTGGTAGACGTAAAGTTTAGTGGTATCTCTTGGAAAGGAAACGAAGGATTTTACTATTCTAGTTATGAGAAACCAAAAGGAAGTGAATTGTCTGCTAAAACAGATCAACATAAATTGTACTTCCATAAACTAGGAACACCTCAAAAAGACGATAAAGTTATTTTTGGAGCAGATCAAAAAAGAAGATATGTTGGAGGTTCTGTAACCGATGATATGAAATATTTAATTATCACAGCGGCGAATTCTACTTACGGAAATGAGTTGTACATTAAAGATTTAACTAAAGAAAATAGTCCAATTGTTACTATTGTAGATAATTTTAAAAGCGCTAATTCAGTAATCGAAAACGAAGGATCAAAATTGTTTATCGAAACTGATTTAAATGCACCAAACAAACGTATTGTAACAGTTGATGCAAATAATGCAAAACCAGAAAACTGGAAAAACTTTATTGCAGAAACAGATAATGTATTGTCACCATCAACAGGAGGAGGCTATTTCTTTGCAAAATACATGAAAGATGCCGTTTCTGTAGTAAAACAATATGACTACACAGGAAAATTAATCCGTGAGATCAAATTGCCAGCGGTAGGAACAGCAGGTGGTTTTAGTGGAGAAAAAGACGATAAAGTTGTGTACTACTCATTTACCAATTACACAATTCCAGGAACTATTTATTCTTTGGATGTTAAAACAGGAAAATCAGTAGTTTATCAGCAACCTAAAGTTGATTTCAAAAGCGCTGATTACGAATCAAAACAAGTATTTTATACTTCAAAAGACGGAACAAAAGTTCCAATGATTATCACTTATAAAAAAGGATTAAAATTAAACGGTAAAAACCCAACCATTTTATATGGTTACGGAGGGTTTAATGCAAGCTTAACGCCATCATTTAATATTGCTAACGCAGTTTGGATGGAAAACGGTGGAGTTTATGCAGTTCCAAATCTTCGTGGAGGAGGAGAATACGGTAAAAAATGGCATGATGCAGGAACAAAAATGCAAAAGCAAAATGTATTTGATGATTTCATTGCAGCAGCTGAATATCTTATCGCTCAAAAATATACATCTTCAGATTTCTTAGCAATTCGCGGAGGTTCAAACGGAGGATTATTAGTAGGAGCAACAATGACACAACGTCCAGAATTAATGAAAGTGGCTTTACCAGCAGTAGGAGTTATGGATATGTTACGTTACCATACATTTACAGCAGGAGCAGGATGGGCATACGATTACGGAACATCTCAAGATAGCAAAGAAATGTTTGAATATATCAAAGGATATTCACCAGTTCATACTGTAAAAAAAGGAGTTCATTACCCAGCAACTATGGTAACTACAGGAGATCATGATGATAGAGTAGTGCCAGCACATAGTTTTAAATTTGCAGCCGAATTACAAGAAAAACAAACAGGAGACAATCCAGTTTTAATTCGTATCGATGTAAAAGCAGGACATGGAGCAGGAAAATCTGTAGCAGCTACAATTCAAGAAAATGTCGATATTCAGGCATTTACATTGTACAATATGGGATTCAAAGAATTACCTAAAAAATAATTTTTAGCCATAGGTTAAGATGATTTTCACAGATTAATTTATTTGTGGTTAATTTAATACTAACACGGATTTCACTAATTAGCAGTAATTAGAGAGATCCGTGTTTTTTTTGTGCAATATTGGATTTAAAGAATTCTATAAAAAGTTTTTTTCTTGCCACAGATTAATATGATTTTCACAGATTAATCCATTTAATACTTTAATCTGTGGCAAAAAATTCAGCAGCTAAACTCGTGAAGTTTTAATTCGAGTCAATTCGAGTGTTTTTTTGTGCAATATTGGATTTATAGAATTCTGTAAAAAGTTATTTTTCAGCCACAGATTAATATGGTTTTCACAGATTAATATGATTTTCACAGATTAATCCATTTAATACTTTAATCTGTGGCAAAAAATTAGCCGGTAAACTCGTAAAGTTTTAATTCGAGTCAATTCGAGTGTTTTTTTGTACAATATTTGATTTAAAGAATTCTGTAAAAAGTTTTTTTCTTGCCACAGATTAAGATGGTTTTCAAAGATTAATTCATTTAATCCTTTAATCTGTGGCAAAAAATAATTCGGGAATTAGTGGCTAACTTTTTTAAATAAACCTTTTTCGCTTAAATTTGAATTAACTAAAAAAACAAAGAATGGAAATTATCAGATGGGGAATTATAGGCTGTGGTAATGTGACCGAAGTTAAGAGTGGGCCAGCATTTCAGAAAGTAAAAAACTCCGCTTTGGTTGCAGTAATGCGTCGGGATGCAAAATTGGCCGAGGACTATGCAAAGCGTCATAATGTAGTCAAATGGTATTCGGATGCAATAGATTTAATAAATGATCCAGAGGTAGATGCTGTTTATATTGCAACACCACCATCATCGCATAAAGAATATACGCTTTTATGTGCCAAAGTGGGAAAACCTGTATATGTCGAAAAACCAATGGCAATGAATTTTGAAGAATGCAACGAAATGATACAAGCTTGCAAAGAAAACAATGTGCCTTTGTTTGTGGCTTATTATCGCAGATGTTTGCCCCGTTTTTTAAAAATCAAAGAGCTAATCGATACTGGAGCAATTGGAACACCAAGACATGTAAATTGTGTTTTATATCATTCTTTTGAAGCAAGATACGACGATGAAATTAATTTGCCTTGGACAGTTTTACCGCATATTTCTGGTGGAGGAATATTTGTTGACTTAGCGTGTCACACATTAGATTTTCTAGATTTTGTTTTCGGTCCAATTAAGTCAGTTCGTGGTCATGCTACATCGCAACTTTTGGCGTATCCAGCCGAAGATAGTGTCTCAATGTCGTTTTTGTTCGAAAACGGAATTCACGGTACTGGTTTGTGGAATTTTGCCAGTTACAAACGAGAAGATAAAGTCGAAATTGTAGGCGATAAAGGAAAGATCTCCTTTTCAACCTTTGGTACTGATCCAGTAGTATTCGAGGATAAAGATGGAAAAATTGAAAGCTTCCCGATAGAAAACCCAATACATATTCAGCAACCACTTATCGAAACAGTAGTACAAGAATTATTAGGTAATCCGGGTTGCCCGTCTAATGGAGTTTCGGCTTCAAGAACTAATTGGGTGATGGATGAAGTTTTAAAAGAATTTAGAGAAAAGAGAAAAGAAAATAGAGAAAAGAAAATAGAGAAAAGAAAATAGAGAATAGAAAATAGAAAAAAGAGAAAAGAAGCAAGAAGAAAGATGAGATGTTAAAACAGAAGGGTAGTATGTAGAGGTTGAAACAGAAGAGTGGAATGTTGAGGTTTGCATCTCTCAATCTCCCATTTTACATTTCATTTTTCTTCTGACTTCTGTACCTCACATCACACGTCTTACTTTTCACATCTTTCATCTTTCATCTCACATCTTGAATCTTTATTCTTTTTTCTATTATCAGTTCTCTTTCCTCTTTCCTCTTTACTCTTTCCTCTTTACTCTTTTTTCTATTCTCTTTCCTCTTTCTTCTTTCTTCTCACAATATATGTAAGTAAATAGTGTTGTTTCTTCCGTTTTAGGTTATCTTTAATACTACTTTACAAATCCACATATCAATGAAACAATTTCTTCAGTCAGCCTCTTTTAAAAAGTATGCCAAGCGTGTTGCTTTGTTTTTCTTGGGACTTATTGGTTTGGTGCTAATAGCGTCAGGCGGATTAGCATTTTACTTTAGTAATAACAAAGCCGAAATTGTCTCTAAAATAAACAATAAGATAAATGATAACATCAGCGGGAAAATTCATATTGGAGATATTCAGTACAAGTTTCTCACGGGGTTTCCAAATCTTACTTTAGCCTTAAAAGATGTTGAGCTAAAAGACAGTTTGTGGGCAGAGCACAAGAGAACATTTCTAGTAGCAAAAGAAATAGAAGTACGATTAAATGTCATGAGTTTGCTATCTGATAAAATTGACTTTCATAAAATCGAAATAAATAGCGCAACACTCGATTTATACAATGGTCCAAACGGAATAACAAACACAGATATTTTTAGGAAGAAGCCGAAAAAAGAAACAAACGAAAGTACAAAAACAACATTGGTCGATGAAATTAGTATGACCAATGTGCATTTTATTTCCGAAAACAAACCGCGAAATAAGTTGTTTGATTTTGAGGTAATGGCACTAAAAGCCAAAATTAATTATGATGGCGACAATTGGCAAACCAATGTTTTTGTAGATACAAATGTAAAAAGCATGGCGTTTAATACAGAAAAAGGAAGCTTTGCCAAAGACAAACGAATTAGAGGAATCATAGCAGTTGATTATAAATTAGATCAAAATAAAATCACAGCCAATGTTGATGGATTAGCAATAGGAGGAGATAAATTTGATGTTAAATCCAGTTTTGATGTAGGTAAGGGAACTTCTAATTTCTTGATTGACATAAAAACAAAGATTCTTTGGAAAGATGCCACCAATTTATTGGTCAATAATATTAGTTCAAAACTAATTTTTTACGATTTAAAAAAGCCAATTGATGTAAGATGTATTCTTGATGGAGATTTTGATTCTGAAGGAGATCCCAAAATTAATGTAACAGCTGTAGTAGAAAATAATGAACTGCATATTCCAGATGGTTCTATTTCAGATTGTAGCTTCAACGGAAAATTCACGAATATATTCAAAGAAGAATTGGGTTGTGAAGATGCTAATTCGGCTATAATAATAAAAGATTTTAAAGGAGCCTATAACAAAATGGCTTTTGTGATTTCAGATGCAATGATACATAATCTGGATAAACCAGTTGGAACAGGGATATTAAAAGCCAATTTTGATGTTACAAATCTCAATAGTATAATCGATAGTAATTTAATGCGTTTTTCAAACGGTCAAGCCAAAGTCGATTTTAAATTCGAATGTGATATCGTCGATTTGTACTTTAGAAAACCCAAATTTATAGGAAGCGTTCGAGTAGCCAATGCCAGTTTAAAGTATATTCCGAAAGGACTTAATTTTGAAAAAACAAACATACAGTTGGACTTTACGGAACAAGCACTTTTAATTAAAAAATTTGCATTCAAAGACCGACACAATACCGTTTATGTAGAAGGAAGAGTCGATAACTTCTTGAATCTGTATTATGATGCTCCCGAAAAGATGTTAATCGATTGGAAGATTTCTAGTCCAAGTATCGATATAAAACAGTTTATAGGAGTGATTGCTGCAACGCAACAAAAGAAACAAGTTGCAAAAAGCACAGCCAATCATCAGAATTTTTCAGATCAGCTACATACAGTTATAAATAAATGTCAAGTTGCATTGCAACTAAATTTAGATAAGTTGGTTTACGGAAAACTAACGGCTTCAAATGCCAAGGCAACAATAAAACTAACCAATTCAAATGTAACAGTCCAAAATGGATTTTTGAAAACATCAGGAGGAACGGTTGCTTTCTCGGGAGTCTTGAATCCAATCGGGAATAAGTATAAGCTACAGTCAAATGCACAGGTAAATAATGTAGATATTACCAGTTTTCTGACTTCATTCAATAACTTCGATATCAAGTCATTTGAGGCAAATGATATAAAAGGAAAATTAACAACCAAAGCAAATATTGATGGGCTAATGGATGCTAAAGGAGATTTAGTACCAAAATCGGCAACAGGAAATGTTAGTTTTAATGTCAATAATGGTGCTTTGGTAAACTTTGAACCAATTGTAAAAATTGGAAAGTTTGCATTTCCGTTTCGAGATGTAAAAAATATTACATTCAGTGATTTGGCAGGAAACCTAGTTGTTAGAGGACATGATATTGATGTGGTAGATTTAAGAGTGAGTTCGAGTGTTTTAAATTTCGATGTCGAAGGAGTTTATTCCATCGGAAACAATACCAAGCTAGCGATGACAGTTCCACTCCGAAATTCTAAAAATGATACCAAACTAGCTACCAAAGAAGAGCGAGATGCCATTCGCAACCGAGGAATCGTTTTGCATTTACTAGCCGTAGACGAAGGAGGGAAAATAAAAATAAAATGGGGGAGGAAAGATAAGTAAGGGTATTTTATAAATGAAAAAACAACTTCAAATAAGAATAATAAAATCTATATTTGAATGCAATCATCATAATAAAAAATGGATCCAAAAAAATTGTGGACACGCGAAGAATTAATATTAGCTTTCAATTTATACTTGAAAATTGCTTTTGGAAAAACACATTCAAGTAATCCCCGAATAATTGAATTAGCAAATCTTATTAATAGAACTCCTGCCTCAATTGTAATGAGATTAGGTAATTTTGCTAGTATTGACCCTTTTCATATTAATAGAGGAATTACTGGTTTGAAAAACGGAATGAATCAAGTACAGCCTATTTGGAATGAATTTTTTAATAATCAAGAGGAATTGGTTTTCTTGAGTGAACAAATTCTTGCCAAAAAAGAGAATGTTACAATCGAAAAGAAATTTGAAGAGATACTTTTTGATGTAAAAGACTTAAAAGGAGAAGATGTTACTAGAGTAGTAAAGACGAGAGTAAATCAATCTGTTTTTAGGCAAATGGTTTTATCTAATTACAATAATAAATGTGCAATTACAGGAATTGATGTTCCAGAGCTTTTGTTAGCTAGTCATATAATACCTTGGTCTAAAAATGAAGAGCATCGGTTAAATCCTGAAAACGGAATTTGTTTTTCGGCACTTTATGATAAAGCTTTTGATAAAGGATTAATTGCGATAGATTTAAATCACGAAATAATATTCTCTGATAGAATTAAAAAGAAAAAAGGAACAGAATTTTTTGATAGATATTTTAGTAAAATCGAAAATCAAAAAATAATATCTGCTCATATTACACCGCGAAAAGAATTTCTTGAATATCATCTTGATACGATTTTTAATTCTTTGGTTTGATAATTATTACGGAGTTACTCGCGAAGATTTCTCATTCTTCGAAATGACAATTCTGCGCAGATTTGCAAGCAACTAACTCTACAAAATACTTCCCCAATCTTGTCTTTTCGACGCAGGAGAAATCTCCACAAGAAATTCCACAATCTTTGTGGAGTTACTAAGAGAAAATCTTTATATATCAGAATAACAAAATACACGAAAAATATTATAAAGCAAAAAAAGCCACTTCACAGTGGCTTTTTTTGTTATTCGGTATCCAGATAAGGATTTAAAATTTCGGCTAGTTCATTTAACCAATAGAAACTATTTTCGAGGGTTGATTTTTCGAGTTGAAGGGTTTCGCATTCTCGCATTAGACTTAGCGAAAGCATGTGATTTATTTGTCTAATTGTTTTTGCCATGTCTTGAGGGGCAATTGAATTGTTGAAAAACTCAGTTAACCTCAATTCTGTTTCTTTTGAAAGGGTGTTTGTACTCATAATCTTTGTATTTAGGAAATATAAAACCCGCACAGGTTAGATGTCCTACGCCACAAAGAGCGTTGCAGTTGTTTCCAATACTGCCACCGTACCGCACGGGCAAAAGTTTTTCTGAGTTCATGATCTTTGTGTTTAGGACTGCAAAGGTATCAAAAAAAGGGGAGCCAATTAAATGTATTTCTTACAATTTAGTAGATCTATTATTGTAGCATTTCTTGTGTGATTTCTCCTTCGTCGGAATGATAATATTGGGCGAAAAAAAATGGAATTATTTTCTTAATGTTTTATTAACTTCTTCGTTTTTTTGTTCAAATTTTGATAGCTTTGAGAAACAAACATTAAATATATAGTAAGATGAAAATTCAAATCAACACCGACAAAAACATAGAAGGACACGAGAGATTAGAAGCTTATTTCTCTGGCGAATTAAATAAATCGTTAGCACGTTTTGAAGACAAGGTTACACGCATCGAAGTGCATTTTGGAGACGAAAACGGAGAGAAATTTAGTCTGAACGATAAAAAATGTGTGATTGAAGTTCGTCCAGTAAAATTACAGCCTATTACAGCTACTGAGCATGCCGATACGCTTGAAAAAGCTTTTAACGGTGCTTTGAGTAAAGTTAAAAAATCACTTACTACAGCTTTCGAAAAAATGAAAGAGTATTAATTTATATACAATAATTAAAAAATGTTATTTAACACATAGAGACATAGTTCTGATAGGTATTGGAATAGAATTGATAATCAAAGATGATTTAAGAAAAATATTTTTTTCGCATAGCTTATGTGTATTTATTTTAAGTGAAACGTCTTTTTTTAGACTTTGTTAAGCTATGTTCCTATGTGTTAAAATAACGGTTACAATAATTTAAAAATGGCATTATCTTAAATTTAGATAATGCCATTTTTTATTTTAATAAAGCGTTCATGTCTTTCCAATGAAAAATTTTAACCTTGTCATCATGATGATTAATACTATTTACCATCGCTTTGGCTATATCACTTGCTTCAATGCCTTTGTATTTACTTAGGTTGCCCATGAACAAAGGATTGATGAATTTAAATAGCGTTATGAAAACCTTTTCAAGAGGGCGATTCTCTTTTCTATTACCTAAAATCATAGATGGTCGAAAGATAAATGTATGATCAAAATCTAAACTAATAATATCTTGTTCCGTTTCTCCCTTTAGTTTAGTGTAAAAAACAGATGAATTAGGATTTGCTCCAACTGCTGAAACTAGAAAAACAGCTTTTGCACCATTCTCTTTTGCTAGTTTTGCTGATAGTAAAGGGTAATCATGATCAATCTGATAATAGATTTTTTTATCGGGAGTTTTCTTTTGGGTACTTCCAAGAGCAATAAAAATTTCATCTACTGCGATATCTTTTGCAACTTCGGGTAAGGAATGAAAATCTGCTATAAGCGTTTTTAGTTTCGGATGTTGAATGTTTAAATCTTTCCTTACAACAATTGTTATCTGCTCATAATTGGGACTCTTAAGAAGATCCTCAAGAATATAAGATCCAACTAATCCGCTTGCTCCGTATAAAATCGCTTTTTTCATAATAGATAAATTTGTTTTTCGAAGTTATAAATTTTTGCCACAGATTTCACAGATTAGATTGATTAATCTTTTTTAAACCTTTAATCAGTGGCAAAAACAACAACCTAGTATTTTAATATTTAGGATTGAAACGACTTTGTTAGGTTTTTAATCTTCTAAAACAAAACTTTATAAATCAATTAAGAAAATAATAACGCTTTTCGTGATTGTAAGAAGTAATTTTGTAGTCCCAAAAAGGAAGTGTATTATATGTAAGATATAAGCGACTTAATTTTGAGATATCGAATAATAAATCATTTAAAATAAATTCATGAAAAAGCAATTACTAGCATTGTTAACCCTAATTTTTATAGGTTTTGGTGCAAATGCACAAGTTAAAACACCAGATACAAACGTTTTGGTTCTTATACATTCACAAAGTGGAGGAACGTATAAAATGGCAAAAGCAATGGCAGAGGGAATTCAGGAGTATCCAAATACAAAAGCAACAATAAAAAGAGTTCCTTCAATCAATCCAAAGGAAAAATTGACAGCTGAGGTTGAGAAATTGCCAATTGCAACAATCGAAGAATTGGCTAATTACGACGGAATAGCTTTTGGAAGTCCGGTTCACTTTGCTAATATCAGTGCCGATATGAGTTACTTTTTCAGTAAAAGTATTCCGATTTGGACATCAAGAGTTTTAGAAGGAAAACCAGCAACAGTTTTTATGTCGGCTGGATCAGGAGCAGGAAAAGAAGCAGCGATTTTGTCTTTTTGGAACATCCTTGCATCACACGGAATGGTAATTGTACCAACAGGAATTATGGGAACAGCAACTTTGGATAAAACAGTTCCACAAGGAAACACGCCTTTTGGAGCAACTTCATTGGCTGGATCAACAGGAACAAGACCTTCTGCTAGCGAATTGAATTTGGCTAAAGAACAAGGTAAAGCTTTGGCAAGAGTTGCTTCGGGATTGAAAAATACAGAAAGTGCTAAAATGCTAAAAGGGACTTCGGCAGAAACTAAAGTAGGTTTTGATGTCAATAAAGTATTAAAAGATAATAATATCGTGATTCCAGAAGCTCCAATGCCAGTTGGAAATTATGTTCCATATACAATTTCGAACAATAAAGTTTACATCAACCAAGTTGCGTTAAAAGATGGAAAGATATTACATCCGGGTAGAATTGGTACAACAGTTACCGATGAGCAAGCTAAGGAAGCAACATATCAAACAATGCTAAATGTTATTGCAGTATTGAAAGTAGCTTGTGGAGGCGATTTGAATAAAGTAAAACAATGTGTGCAGTTAACAGGATATTTTAATACAACTCCAGAATATACAGGACATGCAGGAATTATGAATTCGGCTTCTAATTTAACAGCATTAGTTTTTGGAGAAAAAGGAAAACATGCAAGAGCAACAATTGGTGCAGGTTCTTTACCAGTAAATTCAGCAGTAGAAATTCAAGCTATTTTCGAAATCGAATAAGGATATCTTTCAGAATAAAAAGACAAAACCCGAATACATCATTTAAGTGTATTCGGGTTTTTGTTTTATGTTAAGCCGATTAAAATCGCTAGTTTATGATTTTGGTAGCGCTGCACCTACTGCAATATCACAACGGTGACCTTCTTGTCCGTGTGGTGGATTCATTCCTGGTGCGGTTGGCTCGCTATTTGGTGCAGGAAGTGGAACAGCCATTTGTTGACTTACCGTACCCGATTCAGATTGTGTTGTTGCTTTTGGAGTAGCAGCAACGGAATTTAATGGTGCGCCAACAGCAATATCACAACGGTGTCCTTTTTGTCCATGCGGAGGATTCATTCCTTTGGCAGTAGTTGTTGTTGGTTGCGCAGTTGCTGTATTTGTTACTACTGCTGTAGGAGCAGTTTGAGTTGTAGTTGTCATTTGCTGTGTTGCTTGTGCTGGAGCAGCAGAATTTAAAGGAGCTCCAACTTCAATGTCGCAACGGTGACCCGGTTGCCCGTGAGCAGGATTAAGTCCTCCTGTAGCACCCATAACGGTGTTTGGGTTTGCTGTTGGTGCCGGAGCTTGAACTACCGAATTTGCTTTAGTCGTGTCTTGAGCCAATCCTAATTTTACCAATTCAGAAGCAGGAGTGCTTTCTTGAGGTTCTAACTCTTTTTTGCAAGAAGCAAAAAGAAATGAAGAAATGATTAACGAGCTTATAAAGATTTTCGAATTCATGAGTAAGTAATTTTAAAGTTCTCAAATATACTCGTTTTTTTAATAAATTTTGTAATAGCTCTTTGTTAAAAAGAAGTTTAGCCACAGATTAAAAGGATTAGAATGATTTTTTTTTATGTGATTAAATTATTGTAGGTAATGTAAAAATATTTAAGTTTAAGGTTTTATACTGTGACTGCAAACTGAGACTGAGACTGAATACTGCGACTGCTATTTGTTTCAGGTTCTCGACTGTGACTGCAAACTGTGACTGAGACTGAGACTGATTACTGCGACTGCTATTTTGTTTCAAGTTCTGGGCTGTGACTGCAAACTGAGACTGAATACTGATATTGTTTATTTTTGTTTCAAGTTCTGGGCTGTGACTGCAAACTGAAACTGAGACTGAATACTGCGACTGCTATTTTGTTTCAAGTTCTGGGCTGTGACTGAAAACTGAATACTGCGACTGCTTAGGTATCTAAGAAGTCTAAAGAGAAACTAAAAACTAATTATACTAAATACTATGAAAAAATTAATCGTTCTACTGTTATTCGTTACATCTTTTGCGGAAGCACAAACATCAGACACTGATAAAATTAATAAAACGCTCGATGCTTGGCACAAAGCTGCGGGAGATGCTAGTTTTGAACCTTATTTTGCTTTGATGGCAAATGATGCAATTTTTATAGGTACAGATGCTACCGAGAATTGGAACAAAGCCGATTTTAAAGTTTGGGCGAAGCCTTTTTTTGATAAAGGCAAAGCTTGGAATTTTACAGCATTAGAACGTCATGTGTTTTTTGATGCAACAGGAAAAACGGCTTGGTTTGATGAGTTACTTGATACTCAAATGAAAATTTGTCGTGGATCTGGAGTTATGGTAAAAGAAGGAAAAGAATGGAAAGTAAAGCATTATGTCCTGTCTATGACTATTCCGAATGATAATGTGGATGAAATTATTAAAATTAAGGCTCCTATTGAAGATGTTCTAATTACTAAATTAAAGAAAAAGTAAATAAAGAGTTTGTTTTTAGATGTTCAAGAAAGAGGGATTTGATGTGGTTTTTTTCATTTTTGAAATCAGATGCGATTCATTCGTTTATATTCCTTAATTTTGCCGAAATATTTGTAAAAAAGTGGGAAGTAAAAATAAACTAAAGAGATTCAAGGAAAACGAAACATTTGATAACGTTTTTCAACCAACGAGAGAAGAAGTTGTAGGCGATTTATTTCCTCACAAAGGGAAATGGAACAAAGACTTCTTTAAGAATGATAATCCGTTGGTACTTGAGTTAGGTTGTGGAAAAGGAGAATATTCAGTAGGATTAGCAGAGAGATATCCAAATAAGAATTTTATTGGAATCGATATAAAAGGAGCTCGTTTCTGGCGTGGTGCAAAAACTGCTGTAGAAACAGGTTTGCATAATGTTGCTTTTATCCGTACTCAAATCGAATTGATAAACCATATTTTTGCCGAAAATGAAGTAGATGAAATCTGGATTACTTTTCCAGATCCACAAATAAAATACAAACGTACAAAGCACCGAATGACTAATTCGGAATTTTTACAGTTGTATAAAAAAATCCTTAAAAAAGATGGTGTTGTAAATTTAAAAACCGATAGTGAATTTATGCATGGTTACACCTTAGGGTTGTTACATGGAGAAGGACATGAGGTTTTGTATGCCAACCATAATGTGTATGTAAACGAGGGAAGCCCAGAAGAGGTAACTGCTTTTCAAACATTTTATGAGAAGCAATACTTAGAAATTAATAAGGCAATTACGTATATTCGTTTTAAAATTAAAGCGTAGTTCTTTTTTACATTCCCCAATGCCCATTTTTTAATACATGATACGTAGCGCATGACATTTATTATTCCCTTAATTTTAGGTTTTATTACGGCTTTTATTGGTATTATTCCGCCAGGATTAATAAACATGACGGCAGCCAAAGTGAATTTAAAAGAAGGGAAAAAAAATGCCTTGTGGTTTGTTGTAGGCGCAGTGCTTATTATCTTCTGTCAAGTTTATTTGGCGATTTTATCGGCAAGGATTATTGATCAGCGACCTGATGTTGTACTGTTATTGCGCGAAATTGGATTTATAATCTTTGCTATTTTGACAATCTACTTTCTTTGGATTGCAAAAGAGCCTAAAAAGAAAAAAAATAAGATTAAAAATAACAGTAAGAAAAGCCGTTTCTTTTTAGGAATGTTACTTTCAGCGCTTAATTTTTTCCCAATTCCGTATTATGTATTTGTTAGTGTTACACTGGCTTCGTATAAATTGTTTGTGTTCGAAAACTATTTTATATCGGTGTTTGTAACGGGATCCGTTTTGGGATCGTTTACCGTTTTTTACTGTTATATTGCTTTCTTCCAAAAGATAGAGCAGAAAACAGATTATATACTTAAAAACATGAATATCATTATCGGAAGCATCACAGGTGTAATTTCGATAATTACACTTTTCAATATCGTACGATATTATTTCGCTTAGATTTCACTTAAAATAAAGCCATGGCAGAGGATAATTTTTTCGAAAGGGTATATGTGATAGTAAGGCAGATTCCTTACGGAAAAGTAACTTCGTATGGCGCTATAGCAAAAGCATTGGGAACAGCACGTTCAGCAAGAATGGTGGGTTGGGCAATGAATGCTTGTCATAATAGGGACGATGTTCCTGCACATCGTGTTGTAAATAGAAAAGGCTTACTTAGTGGTAAACATCATTTTGACGGAACAAACTTAATGCAACAATTACTCGAAAGCGAAGGCATTGAAGTCGTTGACAACCAAATAGTCGATTTCGAAAAACACTTTTGGAAACCGGATTTTTAGTCTTCAGTTTTCAGTCTCAGTATTTAGTCTCAGTATTTAGTCTCGGTTTTCAGTCGCAGTTTTCAGTATTTAGTCTCAGTATTTAGTCTCAGTATTCAGTCTCAGTATTCAGTCTCAGTATTCAGTATTCAGTCTCAGTATTCAGTCTCAGTATTCAGTCTCAGTATTCAGTTTGAGTTTTCAAGTTCTCTGCTGTCACTGCTGAGGATTACTGCAAACTGAAGAAGCTAAGAAGTCTAAGTATGTCTAAAAATCTAAGAAGTCTAAATAAGGCAAATCACAAAATTTGTTCTATTCTCATCGGTTTGATAACTTAAGTAGCCACCGTGAGCTTCAATAATATTCTTTGAAAGTGTCAGACCGATACCAGCCCCTTCTTTTCGGGTTGTGAAAAATGGAAGGAATATTTTATTTCTTATTTCAGGATCAATTCCTTTTCCGGTATCGGAAATTGTAATGAAAAAACGATTGTTCTCTGTTAATGCTGATAAGAATATTTTTTTCTCCTGTCTTTCTTTTAAAGCAAAAATACTATTGGTAATCAAGTTGATGATTACTTGCTCCATCTGACTTTTATCAATCAGAATATTACGGGAACTGTCGATATCGTTTATTAATTCAATTCCTTGTTCTTTTAAAATTGGTGACATGATTTTTATGCAATCGCCAAAAAGAGAATTGATAGATGTAGGCAGTTTGTTTGGAGTAGGTAACATGGTTAGTTTTCGGTAGTTTTCTACGAATACTTGTAAATGATCGCTTCGGTTTATGATAGTAGATATGCTATTTTTAATATCGTCAAAGTCGTCCTCTTCTAGTTTTTCTTGACCGATTATTTGAAGTAAATTTTGCGAGAGTGAGCGAATCGGAGTTAAAGAATTCATCAACTCATGAGATATAACTTTCATTAAAGTAATCCAAGCTTCTTTTTCTTTTTTGTCAATAACACGCTGAATGCTATCTAGTAAAATGATATAGTATTCTTTGTTTAATGATTTTGTGAGCGAAGTTTGTAGCGTGAAAGTTTGCAAATCTTGTTGTTCAATTTTGACACTAATTGCTGTTTTTATTTCGCTAAAATGAGTACTCTCAATCTCATCACAAAGTGATGGAAGGTGATTTTTAAGGTAATTCCAATGACTTACTTTAGGGACATTAAACAAGGAGGAGAAATAATCATTCATCAGGAAAATGTTCCAATCGTTGTTGTCTCTTTCTAGAATCAAAGTAGCGGTATCTATATTGTTTAAAATAGAGCGATAAATCAATTCCTTTGAAGTTTGTTCCTGTTGTTTTTCTTTTAAAGTAGAGTATAAAAGAGCGAGATTTTTAAAACTACCTTTTTTTTCTTCTTCAGGAAAATTAGTTGAATAATCATTTTGAAGAATAGAAAGGATTGTCTTGTCGTAAAAATTAGTCTTTGCTTTGATAAAAGAATACATTTCTATCAAAGCAATAATAAGCGCAACAGCTACCAAAATGCTGTTATAGTAGAATTCTTTTTGTACAAGATATAACGATGCAAAAAGGATTATTATAACAATAAAAACCCGTAAAAATAAGAGATTGTAAAATTTCCAGTTTTTCATTATTCGATATTTTTTAAACCATATTTTTCAATTCTTCGGTAGAGAGAAGCTCTTGATAATCCTAATTCTTCGGCAGTTTTACTAATGTTTCTGTTGTTCTTAAGTAAAGATTTTTCAATAGCATTTTTCTCCATTTCAGATAAAGGATTTTCGTCATCAATCAAGAATTCATCAAAATCAAGAATGTCTAAATCATTTACAGTAATAATATTATTTTCGGATAGTATTAAGGCTCTTTCTATTTTGTTTTCCATTTCTCGGACATTTCCCTTCCAAGGATAATTCTCTAGATGTTTAGCAATATTAGTGTCGAAAACAATATCGGGTTGATTGTATTTCTCTTTAATTTCATTAAGAAGATGCTCGGCCATTGGTGCGATATCATCTTTTCGTTCACGCAAAGCCGGCAAGGTAATTTCCATTGTATTAATTCGATACAATAAATCTTCACGAAATGTTTTGTCGTTTACTTCGGCTTTTATGTCGCTATTAGTTGCGGCTATTATGCGCACGTTTAAAGGTCTGACTTTACTTTCACCTAAGCGAATAACCGATTTGGTTTGTAAAACATGTAATAGTTTTGCTTGTAGATGCAAAGGGATGTTTCCTATTTCGTCAAGAAAAATAGTTCCGTCAGAAGCAGTTTCAAATCGTCCAGGAGTATCTGTTTGGGCATCTGTAAATGCACCTTTGGCATAGCCAAATAGTTCGCTTTCGAATAAATTATCACTTAACGAACCTAAATCAACATGGACGAATGGCTTATCTTTTCGTTGTGAATTTTGATGTATATGCTGTGCGAAAACAAATTTACCAGTTCCGTTTTCTCCTAAAATAAGCACATTAGCATCCGTTTTTGCAACTTTATCAGCAATTGTATAGGCTCGTTTTATTTTATCAGAAGATCCAGTGAAATACTTTTTTTCTTCTGGTTTTACTAGTTGCTTCTTTGATTTTTTTCGACTTTCATTTACTGCATTGTCAATTGTTGTCAGTAGTTTTTCGTTGTTCCAAGGTTTTAAAACATAATCAAAAGCACCTATTTTTATGCCTTCTACAGCAGTTTCAATCTTTCCGAAACCAGTCATTAAGATAACAACTGTTTGCGGTGATAATAGTTTGATTTCTTTAAGCCAATGAATTCCTTCGCGTCCATCTTCAAAACCAATGCGATAGTTCATGTCTAATAAAACCACATCAATTGGGTTTTCGGATAACAGCGAGATGATTTTTTTTGGGTCATTCGTCGTAAAAATGGATTCAAACTGTTTTTTCAAGATCATTTTTACCGAAAAAAGAATTTCTTCCTGATCATCGACAACTAATATATTGGCTTGTTTTTTTCGCATGGTATGTTATTTTGTTCGGTTGTGAACGGTCAACTGTTCATTATCGAACAGTAAGTTTTTTTGTAAATTCAAAATGGCTATGCAAATCAAGGCTTTACAAAACATAATTCTTTTGGCACAGTATTTACCTATTGGTAATCAGTAAACTATTAAACAACATGGACAAAGTAATTCCTCGTAAAAGTAAAAAAATTAGGTATCTGGCAATAGGAATCAGTGCTTTTTTAGCATTAGCAGTAATAGTCTTTTTTTCTTTTAACAAAAAAAGAAGCCTCAATGTTAAGGAAGGTGAATTGATTGTAAAAACTGTTGAAAGAGATTTCTTCGAAGATTTTATGGTCTTTCAAGCAAAAGTGGAGCCTTTAAATGTTATGTTGGTTAACGTAACCGAAGGTGGATCTGTTAAAGAAATATTTGTTGAAAATGGAGCAACAGTTACGAAAGGGCAATCACTGGCTCGATTGTATAATCCAAACACGGAACTTAATTACCTTACACAAGAAACAGCAATTATTGAGCAGATTAATAATCTGAATACAGGGAAATTGAATATCAGAAATCAAGAATTGAACTTGACAAAAGATTTAGTTTCTATCGAACATGATTATAATGATGCAAAGCGTTTGTACGATATGAATTCGAAATTATATGAAAAGGACGTGATTTCTAGAAATGATTGGAATGCATTTAAGGAAAGTTTACGTTTTCAGGATGAACGAAGAAAAACAATTCAGCAAAGCATTCAGAAAGAGAAGCAAACAAATCAATTACAGATTTCACAAATCAATCGTTCGATTCAAACAATGGAAATGAGTTTGGATATTTTGAGAAATAATAAAAAGAACTTCTTAATAACAGCACCAGAATCAGGAAGGTTAACTTCATTTCAGCCTGTTTTAGGAAAGACTTTTCAAGCAGGAGAAAGTATTGGTAGAATAGATTCTAGACAAGGTTATAAATTGGTAGCAGAAGTAGATGAATTTTATTTAGAAAAAATGCGCGAAGGGCTAAAAGGACAAGTCGATTATCAAGGAAAAACTTTAGAGGTAATTGTGACAAAAGTAATTCCAGAGGTTAAAAGTGGTCATTTTTCGGTTGAATTAAATTTCGTTTCTAAAGATCAAATTGCTTTGCAGGATGGATTAAGTTTTGGAATAAAATTAATTTTATCAGAAAGAAATAAAATTCTTGTTTTGCAAAAAGGAAGCTTTAATCAGGAAACAGCAGGAAAATGGATTTTTGTTGTAAATGGGAATAAAGCGGAGAGAAGAGCAATTAAATTGGGTAGAGAAAATCCTTCGTATTATGAAGTTTTAAGCGGATTAAAAGAAGGTGATAAAGTAATAACTTCTTCTTATTCGGATTATAAGGATATAGAGGAGCTTTCAATAAAAAAATAAGTAATAAAAATAGCGTTCAATCATCAATCAAAAAACACAATCAACACAACTAATTATTTTAAAAAATATGATAACAATACAAGATTTAACCAGGGTTTTTAGAACAGAAGAAGTAGAAACAGCAGCATTAAGCGGGATTAATTTGAAAATAAAAAAAGGAGATTTTTTAACTATCATGGGACCTTCGGGCTGTGGGAAGTCTACTTTGTTGAACATAATCGGGCTTTTGGATAGTGCAAGTGGTGGTAGTTATAAACTATTAGATAACGAAATGATTGGTCTTAAAGAGAAAGGAAGAGCTGCTGTTCGTAAAGAAAATATTGGATTTATTTTTCAAAACTTCAACCTGATTGATGAGCTTTCAGTTTATGATAATATAGAGTTGCCTTTAATTTATAATAATGTGAAGTCATCTGATAGAAAACAAAAGGTGGAAGCGATTGCAGAGAAGTTGAATATCTCTCATCGGTTAAAGCATTTTCCGCAACAACTTTCAGGAGGACAACAACAACGCGTTGCAGTTGCTAGAGCTTTAGTAAATGATCCTAAGATAATTTTGGCCGATGAGCCAACAGGGAATTTAGATAGTAAAAATGGTAATGAAGTTATGGAACTTTTAACTGATTTGCATGCCAAAGGAGCAACAATACTTATGGTGACGCATTCAGATTACGACGCTTCTTTTTCGCAAAAAACAATCCACATGAAAGATGGGGTTATTTTTTCGGAAAGATTAAATCAAAGAAATGTAGATGTTTTTAAAGTATAGAAATCGTGATAAAATTAATAACAATGGTAATTATAGTAGTGCTAGAATTTTGTAAAACGTTGTTTTTATAAATTTTTGTAGACTAATCAATCAAAGAATCAATCAAACTAAATCATAAATAACAAAAATGATACTTAACTGGATAAAAATATTTGTTTACCATTTAAAGCAAAACAAACTGTTTTCGTTTTTAAATGTATTAGGATTAAGCATAGGAATTGCAGGAGTTATTTTTGCAATACTATACTGGAATAATGAGAATTCATATGATCAATGGAATCCAGAAAAGGAGAATGTATTTCAAGTTCTTAATAAGTTAGGTGCAACTGGTGACATTTGGGCTTCTAGTTCTATTCCGTTTGGGAAAACCTGTAAGGCTACAATTCCAGAAATCGAATCGATCTGTTTCTTTGATGGCTGGTATTATGAAGACATACTTAAATATGAGAATCAAAAATGGATGGGAAAAAAAATTATAGTTGCTGATTATGATTTTTTTGATGCCTTTCCGTTTCCGATTATCAAAGGAGCTAAGAAAGATATCCTGAAAGAAAAAAATAGTGTTGCAATTTCAGAAGATGAGGCTAAAGTAGTTTTCAAGAATGAAGATCCAATTGGGAAAACGATTACTAATGATGGTAAAATTTTTATCGTAAAAGCTGTTTATAAAATCATTAGACCGTCTTCTATTGAGCCTAATTATGTTTTTGGAGGCCTTTTGAAAGAACATGACATGGATAGTTGGGGAAACTTCAACTATACATTGTGCGTAAAGTTGAAAAAGGGTGCCGACGCCGGAAGTGTTTTAAAGAAAATGCAAAATGTAAATTTTGTAAATCGAACACTAAAAGATGCTAAAGAAAGCGGGCAGACAGTTGAGCAATATGTGAAAGAAAATGGAGAAACCGAAGTTATTCTAGACCAATTAAAAACGGCACGACTTCATGGTACAAAATCAAGTGCTCCAATGAATTTTCCTGAAGGGAGAGGTAATCTTCAGTTATTGTATATAATGGTAGGTTTGTCTGTGCTTATTCTAGCGTTGTCTTTGGTGAACTATATTAATTTGGCAACAGCATCTGCAATTAAAAGAGCCAAAGAAGTTGGAGTCCGAAAAATTGTTGGAGCAAATAAATCTCAAATCGTATTACAGTTTATATTCGAAACAGCCATAATTGTTGTTTTGGCTATTCTTTTTGCTTTAGCAATAGTAGAATTGTCTTTGCCGTTTTATAATGACTTTTTGGGTAAAAACTTGACGATGAACGGTAGTGAGTTTTATTTAGAAATTATTATGATTTTTGTATTGGTAATACTTCTTGCTGGTATATTTCCAGCGATTTATATTTCAAATTTTGAAACCCTAAAAGTTTTAAAGGGAAATTTTTCAAGAAGTAAAAGTGGGATATGGGTACGAAATGCAATGCTTGTTTTTCAGTTTGTTATCGCAACCTTTTTTATTGTTGGGGCGCTTATCGTTTATTTTCAGGTTAATTACATGATGAATAAAGATTTAGGTTTTAGCGGAGATCAAGTTATTAGTGTTTCGTTTAATTATCAAGACCGTGATAGACGATTAGAGAAGTATTTTACGACCAAACAAGAATTAATGAAAATGAATGGTGTGCAAAACGTTTCGACCTTTGCAGGTAGTTTTGGTAATGGGACGAATTCTAGTTCTGGATTTACACATAACGGTATTTTTGTGCAACCAAGAAATATCGAAATGGATTTTGGTTTTCTTGAAATGATGAAAATTAAAATACTGAAAGGTAGGGATTTGTCATCTCAATACGCATCTGATACAATAAGCAATTGGTTGATAAACGAAACTTGTGCTAAGGCTTTAAATCTTAAAAATCCGATAAACACAATCATTAGTTCTGGTTGGGGAAATAGTGAAGGGAATATGAAATTTAAAATTGTGGGTGTAGTAAAAGATTTTCATGTTAGTGGGCTTCAAAGTAAAGTTCCGCCCATGATTTTTGTTAGCGTTAAAACCCTAAAATGGAATAACTTTGATAACATATATATAAAAGTTTCACCAGAAAACCTGACTGAAACGCTAGCTTCATTAGAGGCTTATTGGAAAAAGAATGTTAATTCTGATTATCCTTTTAATTATCAATTTGTAGATAAAACATTTGCAAAAACATATAAGGAACAGGTTAAGCAAAAGAATTTGTTCTTTGTACTTAATGTTATTGTGATTGTAATTGCTATTTTTGGATTGTTTGCTTTGGCATCTTTTTCGATGGAAAGAAGGTTGAAAGAAATCGCAATAAGAAAGACTCTCGGTGCAGAAACCGATGCTTTGCTTAGAGAATTGTCAAAACAATATATAGGTTTTTGTTTATTGGGTTTTGTAGTTGGTATATTTCCTGCCTATTTCTTTCTTAGTAAATGGCTAGAGAATTTTGCTTTTAGAATTGATGTTCCTATTTTACCGTTTATCGTTGCATTAATTGTATTACTTCTTTTAACTTTGCTAATTGTTTTGGCAAAAGCATATCAAGTAACTAAAATAGATATTCTTAAATATCTTAAATACGAATAATTAATCTGAGCAATTAATTAGAATTGAGTTTTGGTTCCCAGACCCGACAGCATAATTGCTGGTCGGGTCTTTTTTTGGACCCATTAATTAAAAATAACTGGTGAAGTGTAGTTGTTTATCTGTTGTTTTGTTTTGAAAATCAGAGTGATGTGTAATTAGTTTATTGTTTTGTCAGGAAATAATAAAGAAGCTAAACTTTTGTCTCTATCGTATACGTCTTTGAAAAAACTGATTTCACCTTCGTTATTAACCCAAGCAGTAAAGTATCCAATGTAAACTGGTATTTTATCTTTTAGCATACAAACTGTTTCTTTTTCTCCACTCATGGCGTTATCAATACGATCAATAGGCCAATCTGGATTGCCTTTTAGGATAGTAACAGCAAGTTCTTTTGCCTTTTGAACATTTATACAACCGTGACTAAATGCTCTATCTTGAGCCAAGAATAAGCTTTTGGCTGGAGTGTCGTGCATGTAGATGTCATTTGGGTTTGGAAATAAAAATTTTACTAATCCCAAAGAATTGTTAGGACCTGGCTTTTGTCTGATAGTTCCATTGAACCACTCCATGTTGTGGTCTTTTAAATAATTCTTATCAGAAGCTATTAAAGATTTTAGCTCATTTTTGACAATACTCTGTGGAACTGTCCAATAAGGACTAAAGACGATTCGATCCATTTTACTACTAAAAATTACAGTCTTGTTAAGTCTAGATCCAACAAAAACATCCGAAACTAATGCATTAGCTCCATCTTTTACGTAATATAAACGGTAAGACGGAATGTTTACCATTACATACTCCTTTCCTTTTTCTAATTCTGCAGGAATCCATCGACAACGCTCCATATTAAGCATAATTGTTCTTATTCGGTCTTCGATAGGTTCGTTCATCTGACTTATCTGTTCTGCATCAATTTTGTAATTTAAAGCTAAGCCATATTTTCTTTTATAATTTAAAACAGCATCCATTAGTTCTTGGTCGTATACATTTCTTTTCGAGTCTTGTTTTATATCTCCAAGTACCAATAAGCGATGTCTGATTTGTCCAATGGCTTTAGAGCTGTCCAATGGTTTTAATACTTCTATTGATGGATCCATAGTTATTGGTTCCCAATCATTAGTTTTTTGAATTTGTCGGTATTTGTCCAAAACATCACGCAATTTATAATATTGACTAAATAGGCCTATTTTTCCTTTGTCTAATAACTTCGGATCAACCAATAGCGAGTCTAATAATTTGTCATAAGAAATGCTTTTTTTAGGTAAAAACCATCCTAAATCCTGAACTTTTTTAGCATCAAGTCCTTCATAGACTTTGTTAGTGTAAAAGACATATAATGAAGTTAATAATAATTCTGTATCAGATTGCGAAGGTTTGTTTGCTTCAGTTTCGTTAAAAATAAAATCAATTTGATCTCTGTAAGGTACAGTCGATTTTACTCCCTCTTTTTCAAGCATGTTTACTTTTTGGTATAGTAAGTGAGCAAATTCTATAAGTTCGCCATTTTCGAACCATATCATATTGTAGTTTCTAGTTTTATAAAGTTGATTTACATCAGATTGATAAGTGTTGAATTTTGGATAGTTTTTAAAGAAGGTGGTTATTGTAGCATTGTTGATTCCGAGGGGTATTGTACTACTATTCGTTTTCTTCTGAATAGTTTGAAATGATGGGTATTCATTGTATTTAATGTTTTTTTTGTTGGAGCTAAATGAAGTCAACGTAAAAGCCAACATGAGGATTGTGGATAATAAAGTAATTTTTCTCATAATTATTTGATTAAAACAGTACCGAGTTTAGAAATATTGATATTCAATGTCTTAATAAAGGTATGGAAAATTTGAATGCTATATTTAATAATATTATTTTTATATATTATTGAGTAGTTCTTTTGAGATCTGAAAAATCAAAACCTTCGTTGGTTGAATATTTTATCAATTTATCAAAAAATGATTTAGTAATAAGTTCAAACGATTAACGTATCAATAAATCCAATCTAAAACCATTTGAATAAGAACTCTTAATGAGTTATCTTTGTGATCCGAAATCGGTTTAAATTAATATAGTTTTTGAAGCGATTATTGTCAATAGAAAATAGCAAGTTAAAATGAAATTAGACAGAAAAGAAATTCTTAAAGCTTTAGAGACGATTACTATAGCTGGAGAAGGTAAGAATATGGTTGAAAGTGGAGCAGTTGCAAACGTTATTACATTTGGTGATGAGGTTGTAGTTGACTTAGTTTTACACACACCAGCTATGCACATAAAAAAACGTGCAGAGGACGATATTAAAAAGACAATTCATGATTTAGTTTCTGCAGATGCAAAAATTAAAGTAAATATTAAAGTTGAGACTCCTGAAAAGAACGAAATTAAAGGTCGTGCGATTCCGGGAATTAAAAATATTATTGCTGTAGCTTCAGGTAAAGGTGGAGTTGGTAAATCGACAGTAACGGCAAATTTAGCAGTTACATTAGCAAAGATGGGTTTTTCGGTTGGAGTTTTAGATGCTGATGTCTACGGTCCATCTATGCCAATTATGTTTGATGTTGAGTCAGAAAAACCAGTTTCGATTTTAGTTGACGGTAAGTCAAAAATGAAGCCTATTGAAAGTTATGAAGTTAAAATGCTTTCTATTGGTTTTTTTACAGCACCAAGTCAAGCAGTAATATGGAGAGGTCCAATGGCTTCTAAAGCTTTAAATCAAATGATTTTTGATGCAGATTGGGGAGAATTAGACTTTATGTTAATTGATTTACCTCCAGGAACAGGAGATATTCATCTTTCAATCATGCAATCACTTCCTATAACTGGAGCGGTTGTAGTAAGTACACCTCAAGCAGTAGCTTTAGCAGATGCGAAAAAAGGAGTTTCAATGTTTATGCAAGATAATATCAATGTACCAGTTTTGGGTATTATAGAAAATATGGCATATTTTACACCAGAGGAATTACCTGATAATAAATATTATATCTTTGGAAAAGAAGGAGCTAAGAATTTAGCAGAAGATCTAGACGTTCCTTTCTTAGGAGAAGTTCCAATTGTACAGTCTATTCGTGAGGCTGGTGATTATGGACGTCCTGCAGCGCTACAAACGGGATCAGCAATTGAAACTGTTTTTGAAGAAATTACTAGAAACGTAGTGCAAGAAGTGGTAAGTCGTAATGAAGGTTTACCAGCAACAGAAGCGATAAAAATCACAACAATGGCAGGATGTTCTGCAGTAAAGAAAAATTAGATAATTGAGATAAATAGAAAATTAGATAATAGAATGTTCGGGAGGTTTTAAATTTTCCACTTGTTCCGCTATCTAATTTTCTACTACTCTAATTGAATATAAAAAAATATGACAACAGAAGAATTAACAAATAATGTTTTAAGAGCTTTAGATGAAATCAGACCATTCCTGAATTCTGATGGTGGGGATATAACATTGGTTTCTATAGAAGATGATAAGCATGTTAAGGTTCGTTTAGAAGGAGCTTGTACAAGTTGTAGTGTAAATCAAATGACTCTTAAAGCAGGGGTTGAAACTACTATTAAAAAGTTTGCTCCACAGATAGAAACGGTGGTAAATGTTATGTAATTGCTGTAGCTTCTGTGGTTAGAATGATTTTTATTTTTTGAGTTTTCTTGTGAAATTACTAGAGCTTGCCTGAATATTTTAGCATTTACTTATGGTTTTTTAATAGCTAGTGTTTTTTATGTAAAATTTAGCGTATTTATAGTTTAACGCTATGCTTATTAATAAGAAAATAATGTTTAAATTGTGAAATAATCATTTTAATAACAGATTAAATTAATTTTGGCAGAAAAAAGTGTTAAGAATTAGGGGTTTTTTAGTGGTATTTAGTAAAAATTTAACTTAAATTTGCGCTATAACCTCAAACCACACGATTACTATGAACAATTTTTTTAAGCTAATAATTTTATTAATTTTTACTTCTTCAACTTACGCGCAAAAAATCAGTGAAAACCTATATGTTGACAAAGCTTGGGTCAATGAATATGAAGAATGGTCGGATTTTAAATTTTCTGGTCAGATAATAATTTCACCTACAGCTGAACCTAACGAAGCTAGTTTTAGAATTACTAGCTATGATTTTTTGTTTAATCTCTCAGAGGGAAGAGCCAAATTTAGAAACAAGCAAAGCTATACAAGTGCAGAGTTTTCTCATCCTCGAAAAATAAGATCAACAACAGATAAACAGGGTATTGTTAATGCTACTTATGAAGGTACTCTTGTTTTTCAAAATGGAAATGATTATTTTTCGGTTGTTGCTTTAGCTACAATACTTGATAAAGGCAATATTATAGGATTAAAAATGCAGTTAAAGGATAATTCAAGAGAATATGCGTTTTCTTTTAAACCTAGCAATTAGTATTTTGAAAAGATAATGTATTTTTGTTTTCTTAAAATGCGTTAATAATCAAAATTCTGATAATTTAAAAATGGATGTATTAATAAAGATCAAAGATAGAGAAGGAGTTGTTCATGAACTTCAGGCTCCAACTGATATGGCAATGAATGTAATGGAGCTGTGTAAGGCTTATGAGCTTCCTGTAGAAGGGACTTGTGGCGGCATGGCGATGTGTGCATCTTGTCAGTGCTATGTATTAAATGATGTAGAATTGCCAGAAATGGGAGATGAAGAGGAAGCGATGCTTTCAGAAGCTTTTTATGTTAAGCCTAATAGTCGTTTGGGATGTCAAATTCCAATAACTGAAAGTTTAGAAGGTTTAGAGTTAGAATTAGCTCCAGAATATTAAAAAATAAGTAGAAGGCGAGAAAATTTTTTCTCGCCTTTTTAATTTATTGCAAGTTTAGCTTTAGCTAATATACGCTCTACAAATAAGGAGTATGCTAATTCTGATGGATGTAATCCGTCTTGAGTAACCAAATTTGGATTGGTTAGTCCTCGTCGTGAAATGTCGGTTATATTTACAAATTGGATGTTGTTATCTTTGCAATAGCTTTCTGCAAAAGCATTGTATTTGTCTATTTCTGCTGTGATTTTTTTGTTATCATACATAGGTGATTGACCGAAAGGAGTGTAAGCATAGTCGGGTATGGAAATAACTATAACATTCGATTTTTTTTCTTTAGCTAAGGTAATGGCTTTGTTTACTAATTCAGGAAATTCCTTTTCGTATACAGAAAAGGAGGTGTTTTGAAATTGATTATTAACACCTATCAGTAGCGTTACTAAATCATAATTTGCGTTTAAATTCTCCGTTTTAATGGCTGATAATAAATTGGAGGTTGTCCAACCTGTTTTTGCTATTATTTTTAGTAAAAAAGAGGTTGTTGGGTGTTTATTTGATAGGGTGCGCTGTAATTGTTCAGGATAGTTGCAAGTTTTGCATACACTTTGACCAATAGTATAGCTATCGCCAAGGGCTAAATAGTTTATTGTTTTTGAAACCAGCGGTGGTGGAGTGGTAACAGAGGGGAGAATATTTGTAGTTACTTTAGGTGTTTCGTTTTCAGAATCACAGTTAATTGTAAAAGTCACAAATAAAAACGTAAGTATTATTTTGAATCCAATTTTCATAATATGATTATTAAGATTTTGTGGTTTTCTTAATAATACTTACGCTTAAAATACTACTTTGGTTTTATGCCATTTCGATTTTTATGCTAATTTCCTCTTCAATAGCATTCCATAATCCGATTCTTTTCTCAAGAGAGAGGATGGATATTTCTTGAACTTCTGACCATTTTTTCGGATCGTTTTCACATAAATCAGTAATCATTTTCATTGCCATAGGACCATGTTCATCTGCGTCAAGTTCTATATGTCTTTCAAAATAATATATAAGTTTGCTTAAATCTGTGTCAGGAAAGTTTTCTTGGAAATTTTTTAAAATCGCAGTAAACATATTTGGGATCAAATCTTCTCTTCCAAAGGTAAAAGCGGCAGCGATTTCATGTGGTTTGCCTTCTTCAATCACTCTAAAAGTAAAGTCTAAGAAAGCTTTGATATTAGGGTGCAATTGGCTTTGTTTTATTGCAACAAAGATGTTTTGTAGTGAGTTTATTTCATTTAAAAATGCTTCGATATTTTTTGTGCTTGCGCCACAATCTTCCATCGCTTCAAGGTACATTTCGTAATGACTAAGGTGACGGCCATCAATACTTAAATCTGTTTCTTCAGCTAAAACAATTTCATTAATCAAGTATCTTGTTTCAGGGTTTTTGCTGGCGAACCAAGGTGTTGTTGTACAAGTCAGTTTTGATTGTAATGCTTTTAGTAATGACATGAAATCCCAAACGGCATATACATGAGTTTCTAAAAAGCAATGTAAGTCATCAATGCTTTGAATTTTTTTATATAAAGGATGTTGTAGTAGTAGGTCTTTTTGAGGTTGAATGCTATTGTTTATAGTCTCAATATTCATGCTGAAAATTTTTTTTACAAATATAAAAAAGCTTCTTGTTCCCAAGAAGCTTTTGAATTATTTTTATATATTTTTTAATAGATGAATTCTATTTAAAAGCTGGAATCCCAGTAATATCCATTCCCGTAATCAATAAATGGATATCATGAGTTCCTTCGTAAGTGATAACACTTTCTAGGTTCATCATGTGACGCATGATTGAGTATTCGCCAGTAATTCCCATTCCGCCTAATATTTGTCTTGCTTCACGAGCGATGTTTATTGCCATGTCGACATTGTTTCTTTTTGCCATCGAAATTTGAGCCGTTGTAGCTCTCCCTTCGTTTCTTAAAACTCCTAAACGCCAAGTTAATAATTGTGCTTTTGTGATTTCAGTAATCATCTCGGCTAATTTTTTTTGTTGCAATTGTGTCCCTGCAATAGGTTTGTCAAATTGAACTCTTTCTTTAGCATATCTTAGCGCAGTGTCATAACAATCCATTGCGGCACCAATTGCACCCCAAGCGATTCCGTAACGAGCCGAATCTAAGCAACCTAAAGGAGCTCCTAATCCAGATTTATTTGGTAATAGGTTTTCTTTAGGAATTTTTACATTGTCAAAGATTAATTCTCCAGTAGATGATGCACGCAGTGACCATTTATTGTGAGTTTCTGGCGTTGTAAATCCTTCCATTCCACGTTCAACAATCAAACCATGTATTCTGCCTTCCTCATTTTTGGCCCAAACTACAGCGATATCAGCAAATGGTGCATTTGATATCCACATTTTTGCTCCGTTCAATAAGTAATGGTCTCCCATGTCTTTGAAGTTGGTAATCATACTTCCAGGATCAGAACCATGATTAGGCTCTGTTAATCCAAAACAACCAATAAATTCACCTGTGGCAAGTTTAGGTAAGTATTTCATTCTTTGTTCTTCATTTCCATATTTCCAAATAGGATACATTACTAATGAAGATTGAACAGATGAAGTTGAGCGAACACCTGAATCACCACGTTCAATTTCTTGCATAATTAAGCCGTAAGAAATTTGATCTAGTCCTGCTCCACCATATTCAACAGGTATATAAGGGCCAAAACCTCCTATTTCTCCTAAACCTTTTATGATTTGTTTTGGAAATTCTGCTTTTTGAGCAAACTCTTCAATAATAGGAGATACTTCTCTTTTTACCCAAGCTCGGGCTGAATCTCTTACGAGTTTATGTTCGTCGCTTAATAAGTCATCTAGGTTATAATAATCTGGTGCTTGAAATAGGTCTGGTCTCATAATTTAAGTTTTTTTCAAAAACAAATTTACACAATATAAATATAACAAAACAAAAGTAAATTGTTATATTTTTTAAGGATTTGAAAATAATAATCAGAATAAAATTGTGATTGTTTTACATTTTCTGGTGTAAATTATTATTTGCTTATTGGTATTATTGCACTAAATTTGGGATAATTCAAAACTAAAAAGTTAATGAAATTTGTTAAATGCTTCCTGTTTCTTTTTATTACAAGTGCAGTTTTTTCTCAGGAAAATTCGGATCTAAGCAGTAAAGAATATGATGTTTTACAGGATAAAGTGAGATCGTATTCTAACTCTAATACTGATAGTGCTTTTGTGTATGTAAATAAAATAGAAAAATCCGATAATTATTTGCATAAAGGCTTTGCAAGTGGAGCGAAAGCCTATTTGTTTCAAATTAATGGAGATAGTACTGAATCAAATCGCTGTTATCAACAGGCCTTTGTGTTTTTAGGAAAAGTAAAGCCGTCAAGAGAAAAGAATATATTGAATAGCGATTTGTTAAATTATGGTGGACTTATAGATTGGAGAAAAAATAATCTAAAAGCCGCTTTTGATAAATTCGAAAAAGGATTAGGAATTGTTAATAAGGAGAATGATTTGATACGAATGGTCAAATTCTACATGAATATTTCCTTAATTAATGTTGAGGTAGGGAATTATAAAGCAGCGATACTATCTCTCAAAAAGTCAGATAAAGTAACCGATAAGATCAAATATTCATTTTCGGATGAAAAATATACTAACTACAAGAGTAATATTAATTTTAATTTAGGGAGGGCTTTTGAGAAAGCTTACGGTGAAAACAATTCAAATTCTAAGTTTTTAGATTCTGCACAATATTATTATACCAAGGCAATTTTGTATTCTAAAAATTATATAAGTACAAGGTTGAACTCCAAGATGAGTTTAGGGAATATTTATTATATGAAAAAAGATTTCCCTAATGCCGAGAAGGTGTATTATGATGTTTTGTTATATAGTAAAGAAAACAATTTGCAAGCAGAGCTTTTTATTGCTAGTTACAATTTAGGAAGTTTGTTTTTTAATCTAAAAGATTACGACAAATCCTTGTATTTTTTTAAAAAAGTTGATTCAATTTATCAAATGAATAAGGTTAATGATTTGTACTACACAACCTGCAATTATTATCTGGCTAAGATTTATACCATCAAAGATGATCCTCGGGAGGCTTTGAAATATTCGGATAAATATTTTGATAAATTTGAACAAATTCAATCAAAACTTGATAGTGAAGTTCAGGAAGTTAATTTCCGACTTGGTAATGTGAATATTAAAAAAGACATGGAGGAGCTTCAAGCTGAAAACTTGAATAAAATTCGAATTTGGAATCTGATTATTTATGCTTTTATAGCTGTATTGCTAATGTTGGTTTTTTTGTATATAAAGAGTAGTAAGAAAAAAAGAGAAACAAACAAGAAGGTTAATGCTTTAATTGAAGAGTATAAGTTAAAGTTGGAATCTAATGATGTGCCAACTAAAAGTGCAAATGTCGAGGACGTAGTTGCGGAGAACACTCCAAAAATGACTCCAAAAATGAATTTAGACCTAGAGAAGGAAGAGGAAATAGTTGAAAAATTAAAGCAGTTAGAAAAAAAGCATTTTTATTTAAATTCTGATTTTACGCTGCAACTTGTCGCTAAAAAAATTAAAACAAACACGAGTTATTTATCATATGTTGTTAATAAGAGATTTGGTAAGACTTTTAGTGAATATTCAAATGAATTAAAGATTAATTATGTTATCAATGAATTAATAACTAATTCCAAATACCGAAAATATTCAACTCAGGCGCTAGCCGAAAGTGTCGGTTTTAAAAATGCTATTTCTTTTACAAAATCATTTAGTAAAAGGACAGGTGTTACGCCTACTCAGTTTAGTAAAAAGCTAGAGGCTACAAAATTTTAGGAAAATAAAATTGTAGCTTCTAGCTTAATCGTCTATTAAGTTTGACCTATAGGTTTTACTGTTCCGGGTGGGAGTGGGTCTTTCAATGTTTCAATGTTTTCTTCTAGTGCTGGGTCTTGGCCTCCGTTAATCATTTTGCAATGTTTTTTTGGAAGCTCATTTTTTTTAAAATCGTTCAGTTTTAGGGCGGACTTTTTCATATGTTTATTTGTTAGAATGTCAAAATTATGGAAAAGGTATTGTGATAATTTGAATTACAGATTTTGAAGGATTTTCATGTTTTTTATTTATTTATTTTACTGGTAATCAATTTGTTGTGTTGTTTTTAAGTATCTAACTATTTATAAATTATGTATTCATTTCTTTTATAAAATTGAAAATTTAACTTCTTTTATCTGAAAGATTAGTAATATTTGTGATGTTCCTTTTTTGTAATAATTAAGATTATCACGATGATTAAATTAGTTGACAAGTATCTAGATTTGAATAATTTTTTAAATGCTAAAAAGGAGTTTGAGGATCTTTTTCTTTCCCATCCCAATTATCCGAGCCTTTTTGCTATTACAGATTCGTTAAATATATTATCGATAGATAATATTGTTATAAAAGTTCCAAAAGAACAATTGCATGAATTACCTAATTCTTTCCTCGCAATTTTTAATAATGACCTAGTTCTGGTTGATAAAACAGAATCTTCTGTAGTGATTGAGACAGAGAAAGGTAAGAAAACTAAATTAACGATTGCTGATTTCTCAGAGGGGTGGAATGGTGTAGTGTTGGCAATTGAAGCAAATGAAGTTCAAGAAGAGAAAGTCATGAATGAAGGTCCTAAGTGGCTAAAATATGGTATTTTATTCTTGGTGTTAATTGTATTGTCTAGTTTCTATAATGAGTATAGTGTATATGACTATGGTTTTTTGATTACATCCTTATTGGGGTTGTTGATTAGTGTATTTATTGTTCAAGAAAAATTTGGTATCGATAATCAGATTGTTTCTAAGTTGTGTAATATTAATCCAACTACTTCTTGTGATTCAGTTATTAAATCTGAAAACGAAAAGTCTAATAACTGGTTTAGTTTTTCAGATTTACCATTACTCTTTTTTATGACTTCTGTATTGGCAATGCTGATAGGATCAACAAACTCTTCCCTTGTTGGTTTTCTTAGTTTAATGGCCGTCCCGGTGATTGTATATTCTATTTGGGTGCAAAAATTTCAAATAAAAAAATGGTGCGTATTGTGTTTGTCTGTTTCTGTTTTAATGATAATTCAAGGAGTAATATGGGTTTTTGAATCAGGCTTTAGGTTAAACTTAACATTGACCAATCTTTTTCAATATTTATTTTCTCTGATTCTTGTTTCTTCATTATGGTCAGTGATGAAACCGGTTATTGAGGCTGGATTAAAAGCTGCTGGATCGGTAAAGGATTTAACGAAGTTTAGGAGAAACTTTACCCTGTTTGAATTCTTGTCTAAAGAGATTGTTGCATCAGATGGATTTGATGAATTAGAAGGAATTCACTTTGGGAATAGTACTGCTACTGCAAAAATTTCTATTATACTAAGTCCGAGTTGTGGACATTGCCACAAAGCATTTGAAGATGCATTTGAGTTAGTTTGGAAATTTCCAGAGAAAATATCTTTGAATGTACTTTTTAATATTAATCCGGATAATAATCAAAATCCATATAAAGTTGTTGTAGAGCGGTTATTGATGATTAATGATGTTAATCCAGAAAATATAGTTGAGGCAATATCAGATTGGCACATTAAGAAAATGGGATTGGAGTTATGGCAAAAAAAATGGAACGTTGATTCGGTTTCTATGAGAGTTAATCAACAAATTCAAAAGCAATATGATTGGTGTTCGAAAAATGAGTTCAATTATACGCCAGTAAAAATTTTAAACACGAGATTATATCCAAGTGAATATGAATTAAGTGAATTAAAATATTTTATTAATGATGTTTTAGAAGACAATGAAGCGGTAGAGAGGGATTCTTTAGTATATATGTAAAGAAAAGTTGAATTCTTTGAAGTGAGGTGATTGTTTTGCCTTGAAACTATTGAAGTACTAACCAAATCAAAAAAAACAAATTATGTTAAAAAATATTTTAAATATAGTAGGAGTACAAGAGCTAACAAGAAGTGAACAGAAAACTGTTCATGGAGGTAAAACTTGTCATCTTGATGGTTGGTGTCCAACAGGAAGTAAATGCGTGTCTGATTGTAAGTTCAATGAGATTTGTAGGCCTAATAGTTACGAGGAGTGTTAATCATCCTAGACTAGGCATAGAATTTTTTATGTCTTAGTTTCTAAATATAGACAGAATCTTCAAGTGTCTTAAAATGATTGAAGTAGTAACAAAATCAAAAAACCAAATCATGTTAAAATCAATTTTAAAATTAAAAGGAGCTCAAGTTTTGACTGCAAATGAGCAAAAATCTATTAATGGAGGTGCTAAAGCATGTCAAGCTGGAGAAAGTATTGTATGCTGTCCAGATCAGAATATATGTGTATGTGCTCCACCAAATACTGTTTGCATGGCAATTTAGGAGTTTATTAGAATCTTAAATTTCAAATGTTTTAAAACGAATTAGTGTATTAACAATCAAAAAACAAATTATGTTAAAAAATATTTTAAATCTAGAAGGAGTTCAAAAAGTTACAAAGATTGAACAAAAAGAGATTAATGGAGGGAAAATTCCACCAGATGGAGAATGTGGTACTTATCAGATTCTTCCATTAAGCGAAACAGCTTGTCTTAATTATGATCCCTATTATAGACCAGTTTATATTGGACCTAGACAATGCTCAATTATGTTGGCACCTTGTTAATGAATCGTTTTTTAATAGATAGTTTAATTAATGTGAATTTTCAATAATTACTTAATTAAACTATGCTTAAAATTAGTAAAGTATTAATCAGTTTTTTAAAAAATTAGTTATGTTAAAATCAATTTTAAAATTAAAAGGCGCTCAGGAATTAACTAAAAAGGAGCAAAAAGAAATTAATGGAGGGTGGATTCCTGAACCTGGAAAGTCTTGTCCAAAGGGTACATGTCAATATTTTGAAGGTGGGCCATGTAGAAAATCATCTGATCTTTGTATTTAATTTTTTAAGTTTCTATTAAGTAGCTTCAGTTTTTTTGATAGAAATCGAAGTACTAACCAATCCCAAAAAAAATAAATTATGTTAAAAGATATTTTAAACCTCCGCGGAGTTCAAAAAATAAAAAATATTGAACAAAAGGAAATTAAAGGAGGAGCAGTAAAGCCTAAGGATACTTGTGCGCCAGTTGGTGGTATAGAATATTGTTGGGCTAATGTAGATATGAGTCATTGTGTTCCTTGTAAAGGGCAATAAAGCAGTTGAAAACTGCTATTTTTTTCTTTAATAATCAAATAAAAAACATCAATTATGTTGAAAAGTATTTTAAATCTAAAAGGTGCTCAAAAGTTAACTAAAGATGAGCAAAAAGTTGTTAATGGAGGCGCATGTGTTATTCTTTGTTGTCCAGATGCAGAATGTGTATGCGTGCCAAGAGGAACTGCATGTATGTTGTAATTGATTAGAATAAAGTATCTAATTCTAAATAATTATAGGGTAATTGTGAATATTAATTTAAAACTTTATATCATGTTAAAAAATATTTCAAACTTAGAAGGTGCTCATAAACTAACTAAAAATGAGCTAAAAATGATCAGTGCAGGTGGTGCGCCACTTTGCGAAGATAGATTTTGTGCAGAAGTCGGATTTCTTGACGGTAAATGGGTATGGCGTTGTATGCCTTGTTAATTAAATTTATTTAATCAATTATAATTAAGATATTATGTTTAAAAATATTTCAAAAATAGATGGTGCTCAAGAATTGACAAGCAATGAGCAAAAAAAAATAAAAGGTAATGGGCCTGGAGATTTTATTGTTTGTTGTCCTGAAGATAATAACATTGCATATCCAGATTGTACTTTCATTGAGTGCTCTAGATAGTTATTTGCATCTTGGGTGTGTTCAAACTGATGTCTGGTTAGTTTTATAATTAAAATATTAATTAATTTTTTAAAAGAAAAGTTTATGTTAAAAGCTATTTTAAATTTAGAAGGGGCTCAGAAATTAACAAAAAATGAGCAAAAAAGCATTCAAGGAGGTTTAGTCGATTGTATTAATCCTTCTACAAATGAATGTAGAAGGTATCATAAATCTTGTGCGCCTCCATGTGGTATGCAACCACCGATAGAACCTTAATTATAGGTTTTGGTCGATATTTTAATAAGAATATGTTCTTATGTAAAATTGTAATTTGTTAGAAGTTAGTTTATTCTTATTGGTAAAGATGATAAAGAGGATGTAATTTCCTCTTTATTATTTTATATAAGGTTGTGAAAAATATATTATATTGTCCTTGTAAAACAAGATTTAAAATTGAAAAAATTCCCAAATTATATACGGGCAGATTTTAAGGGGTGCAGTCTTGCTTGTTTGAAAATTATAGCGAAGAATTTATTTAGATTTGATTGTAAATAATATTCATTAGGTTGCGTAATTTATAAGTTTAAATAGGAGAATTACGAGTCATGTTGTTTAGTCTTCTAATTTTTAAATTCAAACAATGCATTTGATAAAAAGAATTTTATTTTTAAATCATTATTGCTATTAATGTTTTCTTCTGTGCCTTCTAATTCGATTACATAATAATAAAATTGACTAATCTCTTCGTTGGATAATTTCAAATTTTCAACAATATAATTATGATAGTTTAGTCTAAGATAATTCAGCATTTTTTCTTTTTTCTCAACCTGGATATTTTTTTTTAATTGTTTTGTTCTGCCATTTATTGCATTTAATATTGGGTCTATTTTAAGTTGTCCTCCTAGGATTGATAGTAAATGGATTGGTTTAAAATCTCCAGCAGTCTTTAATTTTCTCTCGTTCGGACTTAATTTTTTTCTCTCATTTGGAATAATTCCTAAGGAGACAGCATTAATCTTAGGATTATTATCAATTATGATTTCTTTCAATTTAATTGAATTTTCTTCCATGTAAATTCTTTCATAAGAACTCATTGTCTCATTATTGCCAATGATTTTCGTTACAGGTTTCATTCCAAGATAAGATATTGTTAAAGTGTCACCAATATTTGAGTTTATATAAAAAAAGCCATTATTGTCTGTGAGTGTATAATTATTTCTTGAAATGTTTTTTACAATGACTTTTTCTAATGGAATACTATCAAACAAAACGTACCCACTTATTTTGCTAACTTGCTGTGAATGTGTTTTAGCAAAAAAAAGGAACATAAATAAAAACTTTAATTTTTTCATTTATAAATTGAGGTTAGGCATTTTTTAAAATTAAGATATTATTTTCTTTAGCTCTGATGTGGAAATTTGTTATAGTATCAGAATTATTTAAGTCAATTAGCATCTCCAATAGTATTTCGATAGAATATAGTTGTGTTATGTATTAGTTTTTAGATGAAAAGATAAAATAAATATTGGAATGGCTCATGGTTTAGCTTTAATAATAACTTTTTTGATTAAAATTTATTCTGTAAATAAAAACTAGCTATCAGAAGATTATGGCGATTAAATCTGTTAACTGGTTGCTGAAGTTTAAGTGTGAGAATAAAATCATTTTCAATGTTAACTAATTTAGATGGCCTAAATAAAGGCAAGTAAGAAGCTCTCCAGTACAACTAGGCTTGCGTGGTGTGATGGTGATCTAACTATTGGTTGTGTTTTTTTTGTTTTAGGCAAAATAATTAACAGCAATTATTTTGTAGGTCATGGGTTAGATATTCTTAAAATTGTGTGTTTAGAAAAATAGACAGCCTAGCAACAGGAGTTTGTAATAAAGAATTTTGCATGGTACGTCTTTGAGATTAATATTTTAAATACAAATTTTATTATAGAAGATTTCTTGGGAGTAGAAAAGTATTGGCTTGATAAACTATTCTCGGTTTAAAAGAAAATATTGAATCGCTAAATTTATATAATATCTTAGATAATAAGATGTTTTTTCTCGTGATTATGGCTTAATAAACGGATGTCCTAGGATTGGATTATCTCTGTTAAGCTATTTAAATTGTAGGCCAAATGAATGGGGTGAAATTTTCATGTTATGAAGATAATAAATTGTATAAAGTAGTAGTATTGTCGCTGTTAATTGTTAATTTAGTTATCTGTCTGAAAACAAAAATTAATGTATAAATTATAGTTAAGCATGGTGAAAAACTGAAGTTGCCCCTTGTGAATAGTAGTAAACAAAATATAGTTTAAATCAAAAATCTATAAGTGACTGGAACAAATTTGACATATCTAATTTTGATGTAAAACGGGATGGGTCTTTTTTTTATCTTATTGAAATTTATTCTAGACGATAATAATCTTGATGAGTTTTTTGGAAACAGTTGAGGATTATTCGATAATCAATAACCAGATAATCTAGTTAGGGAAATTGTAAAACAATAATGGTGTGTTGATGTCAATATATAGCTGCTAACTAACAGCTTCGTTCTTTCTATTTTTTTTGAATTACTCTTGTTCTTAATATTATAAATAACCAATGACAAATTGAAAAAATTCCCCAATTACATACAAGCAGATTTTAAGGACTGCGGGCCTACCTGTTTAAAAATTATAGCCAAGCATTATGGTAAATCCATAAACATTCAAGAATTACGTGATTTTAGTGAGACTACTAGGGAAGGAAGTAATTTATTATTCTTAAGCGATGCAGCAGAGAAAATTGGTTTCCGAACTTTGGGGGTAAAGCTGAGTGTGCAAAGTTTAGAAGAGGCACCGCTACCTTGTGTTTTGCATTGGAACAAAGAACATTATGTTGTACTTTATAAAATAAATTTTCAGTAAAAATACATTAAAGATTAATAACAGGCAAAACGGTTGTAAATAAAGGCTTTACAGCCGTTTTGTGATTTTTTGGTAATGCGGTAAAAAGCAGGAAAAAGCGAGGTTTGGCAAAAGTAAGGTTACTAAAACGTTACTTTTAAATATTAGAAACAATCGTTTTAAAATACTGTATTTCAGCTTTCTGCATAGTTTTTCATATTGTTCAGTAGCTCACATAGGTTTAATTTTATCATTAAGAATTGTGAGTATGGAAACGACAAAAAAATCAACGTTTAAGGTATTGTTCTATCTTAAAAAGAACGCTCCAAAGAAAAACGGAAAAGTTACGGTTATGTGCAGAATTACCGTAAACGGCAAACAGTCTGCATTCAGTACAAAGCTGGATATTTCCGCAACAAATTGGGATTTGAAGTACGGCAGGGTTTTAGGTAAAAGCCGAGAAGCACAAGACACAAACAAGAAACTTGACAAAATTCGTTCGGGTATTGAGGAATGCTATTCCAAAATTCTAAAGAATGAGGGGGCTGTAAACAGTGCTAAACTTAAAAATGCCGTTCTTGGGATGGAAAGCGGAGAACTGACCTTTTTCAAATTCTATGAACAGTTCCTATTGGACTATGAGAAAAAGGTTAATAGTGGACTTCGGGTAAATGGCACACGCAGTAAATACAAAATACTTTTGAAACATCTTCGAAATTTTGCACTTACAAAATACGGCTATTCCGATGTGTCCTTTAACGACCTTACACCTGATTTTGTGCAGGACTTTGATTACTACCTGCGTGACGACCAAAGTTTAACACACAACACCATTTGGCTGTATATGATTGGATTTACTACGCTTTGCCGATTGGCAATGAGCAGAAAGCATCTTGCTTTTAATCCGTTCAGCGAGTACAAGAATACCAAAAAGGATAAAGACCGTGGCTATCTGCTACGGAACGAATTGGAACAGCTTGTAACGTTCAACTGCGAAAAAAAGAAAGACGAATTGGTTAAAGACCTGTTTGTTTTCAGTTGCTTTACAGGGCTTTCGTATTCGGATATAAAAGGACTTAAAAACAGCAATATTCAGGAGTTTTTTGACGGCAATCAATGGATTATCGTCCGCAGGAGAAAGACAGCCACATCGTCTAATGTAATGCTATTGGATATTCCCAAAATGATTATCGAAAAGTATGCAGGGCTGTCAAAGGACGGCAGGGTTTTTCCTGTTCCGTCTAACAGTTCCTGTAACGATAGATTAAAAGGAATATCCCAACAGATTGACTGTCTGAAAGAAAAGAAAGTAACTTTTCATTTGGCACGCCATACGTTTGCCACGTTGTTTTTGAGCGAGGGCGTTCCGTTGGAAAGTTTGAGCAAAATGTTAGGACATAAGAATATTGCTACCACACAGATTTATGCCAAGATACTTAACGAGAAAGTCGGAAAGGATATGCAAAAAGTATCGCACAAATTTAAGGGTATGGAGCAGTCTTTTATTTCACAGCTCTGAAACCACCAAAGTGATTATTGAAAGCCAATGTTATAGACTGAATTGGCTTTTTTTTGTACTTTAGCGAGTAGAACTGCTAAAAAATGAATCCTTTAATTACTCAATTTAAAACATACGGGAATATATCATCTGAAATAGAATCCGATTTCAATATTCGTGTTAAACTCTTTCAAAAAAGAAAAGGGGATTTCTTCTTAAAGCAAGGACAAATCAATTCAAGTCTTTTTGTTATTGAACAAGGATTGATTAGGGCATTTTTTAAAAAAGAAGATAAAGAAGTGAATACTCGGTTTGGGATGGAAAATGAGTTGATAGGTTCTATTTTACCTTTATATTTTAATCAACCGTCCTTTGAATATATCCAGTTTTTGGAAGACAGCATTATCTATTCTATCTCCAGTGATGACTTGAACGATATGTACAAAACATACCCCGAATTAAATTTGATTGGGCGAAAAATTGCAGAAAAACTTTGTGAAATTTTAGAAGAACGGATAATTGCACTACATACCGAAAGCGCAGAACAAAGATATAAGGCATTAATTCACAAAAGCCCAGAAATAGTGCAAAGAATTAATTTAGGACATATTGCATCTTATCTTGGAATTACTCAAGAAACTTTAAGCAGAATAAGAAGTCGATTTTGATGTAAGTCAAAAAAATGCATTAAATGGTTAAGTAATTTTGCGTTCTAAATCAGAAACAAAATGAAATATCTATTTTTAGCACTTTCGATTATTCTTGAAGTTATCGGTTCAAGTTTTATGAAAGCATCCAACGGATTTACTAAAATCATTCCAACAAGCATTACAATTATTGCGTATATCGCCTGTTTTTTCTTTTTATCACAAGCATTAAAACATATTCCCTTAGGAATTGCTTATGCTATTTGGGGTGGTTTAGGGATAGTATTAACTGCAATTATCTCTGTTGTGGTATTTAAGCAATCTTTAGACTTACCTGCTATTATTGGAATTATATTGATAGTATCAGGCGTATTTGTAATGAACTTCTTTTCAAAAACAGCAACCCATTAAAAAATGTGGGTTATTTGAAATTAATAAAACAGGGTTAACAGATATCTAAAAAAATAAAACAGCCCACTGCTTAAGCAGTGGGCTGTTTCTTTAATTGACCGATACAGTTACAGTTTCACACAATCAGCTAACGCTGATAGTTATCTTCCAACACCTTAATAATATCGCTTTCACGAAACAAAATTTTCCGTTCGAGCTTGATAAAAGGTATCAGTCCGTCATCTCTGTACTGTTGCAACGTCCGTTTGCTGATATGCAACATCTCGCAAACCTGTTCGCCCGAAAGGTAGATTTCCCCTTTTAAGAGTGGGTGGAAATATTCCCTGATATACAGCAGTTCGTTTTTGATGCCTACCACAGCTTCGAGCAAGGCAAGCATATCTTCGTTTGAATTTCCAATCTGTTTCATTTCTTTTGCTTTTTTAATGGCCGCTCTCCCTGCATAAGTAACTCCACTTCGGATAATCTGAAATACGTTTTCCGATTAATTTGCGTTGCTCCAAGAATGCCTTTTGCCCTATACGTCTGCAACGTTCTTTTGCTGATGTTGAGCAATTGGCAGGCTTCCTGTTGGTCGAGCCATTTCGTTGCCTGTTGCAGTGCTTTGTAGGGTGTAGTCATTTCCGCTATCAAATTGGAAACTTCCTTAACTTCCCTATGCAATGCTTTCAATATCTGAATGTCTAAAACTGTTATTTCCATATCTGCATCATTTAAACCTCTAAAATAAAAGCTATTCACATAGGTCATTTTAATGTTGCATCCGATGGCGGTATTTGGCGTACAGTTGCCAAATACTAGGCTATAATCCTAACTTTGGTTTCTTACTTTTAGGACGAGACTGTTGCGTTATGATTGTATTGTCCATTTTTAAAGCAGGCTTTTTATTGGTCTGTATAGCCTGATTTTTTTCTTCATTTTTGAAGTCCGAACGGATAAGCGTTTTTGTCGCACCTATTATGCTTTCAGGTTCGGAAGTCTGCTTTGGCGGTTCATAACTCTTGCCCCCGAACAGCCTGCCCAGACCTAAACCCTTTGTGTCTTTGAATTGGCGTTTAAAGTTGGCGATGAAATTGGAAATCGGGTCGCTGTTCTTATCAACCTGTATCAAAGGACTATGTTCTTTTTTTCTGATTTGTTCTTTCTTTTTCTGCTCTTTGTCAGGTATTACTTTTTGTGCCATAGGTTCAAAATTTTCCCCCAATATAGAACACAATGGAATGTATTGTTTTCTTTTGGCATTATATGGCAGTATTTGCCTTATATTGGCACAATATGAATAGAAAGTAATCCTCAAAACACTTTAAATTTTCCTTGCAAAGCCCTCACGGATTTAAAGAGTTTTCTACGGATAAAGGAAAGCATACCAAAAACATCCTATCCTTACCCCTTACGTGTTTTTTGTACCCTTTCTTTGATTGGAATTGATTAAAAAAAGAATAAAAAAGGGAGCAAAGATAAGGCGGACAGCCACCGCACCACCCAACCAAAAGACTACGGCATAATGGCAGGGCAAATATGGTGGCTTCGCCGAGTTTGTTGTGTGCCCTGCCACCCTTCGGGACTTATTCCGTTTCCTTTTGGTTTTTCCGCCTGTCCCCCTTGTTAAAATGGCTTTCTTTTTTTTCTGTTTTTTTCTTTTGGAAAATAATTTTAAGAGGTAGAAACGTACCTCCCACCACGTATAGTTATCAAAACAACGGTTTGTGTTTCTCGTTATAGATTTCGCTAATCAATTCCCCGAACTCCTGAAAGTGGTATTCGATAATGTTGTCCAGATACGCATAAATCGTCAGTTTGTCGATGCCCATAATGTTTGTAAGTCTGTTAAATGTCTCGTGGTGTTCCTGCCGTACATATACTGATTTCCCCCTGCTTGCCGTTGTCGTAGGAATTTTGAAGAACCGTCCGCAGTAGTCCTCTTTGGTCAGCTTCTTTGGCTTGTAAGTCATCCTTCTTGCATTACTCTCAGGTGTTTTTGTGTTTTCCGTTTCAGTTTCCGAAGGTTCTTCGCCTGCCATTACACGCATAATAGCTTCCTCATCTACTTTGGGTTTGACAAAATCTTCCCGATGTGTTACTGCCTGTTGTTCCGTGAAAGATTGTTTATTTTCATCAGTTATGAAATTTTCAATAGAGAAATCCTCTTTTTCGGGTTGCTGATTTTTGTTTTCTTCGTGTATCATATCTCTCATTTTTAATATTATATCCAATTAGCTGTTTGGTTAACTAAGCAATCAGCTGTATATACTGTTGTATTTATGTAACTACCTAAGCACCTGCATACCCTTAATTGGTTAATTCATTAACTCAAAAATCTGTAATTCGTTTGCATTCAATCACGCAGATTTGCTGTCGGGATTTATGCTGATTGGCTACATAGTTAAGGTTATAACCAATCAGCCAGCTAACCATGTACAAAGGAAGCGAAAGCAATTCCAGTCTATGTTGATGTGGCACTCAAAGGTAGCATTTGGCGTTCATTGTCGTGATTGTAAATAGCTGTTATTCAAATAGTCTTACCGAAATTTGTAATGGAAGCTATGGGTTTTCCCTGCTAACTACAATCCGTTTGCAAAACGGATTTTTCTGAACTCCTGTTCAGAGCAAGTTATCTTTTGAGGTACTCGAAATGAATTTCTGCACCTCAAAAGCACTTGCCCTTGCAGGGGGCTGGAAACGGCTCCGAAGTCGCCCGTTTGTTAAAAATTAAAATGGATTTATTATGGAAGAGAAAGACAGAAAACAGATTAGGAAAACAGGAAGAAAACCAAAGAACGACCCTGCGGTCAATCGGTATTCAATTAACCTGAATGCAGAAGACAATTCCAAGTTCCTTGCTCTCTTTGACCAATCGGGAATGAAAGTGATTGCTCATTTTATTACAGCTTGCATCTTTCAAAAGACGATAAAGACCGTTAAAATTGATATGGATGCAATAGAATATCACGAAAAGTTGACCCGATTTTTTAGTCAGTTCCGAGCAATCGGAACAAATTATAATCAGATAGTGAAGATATTGTACCGCAATTTTTCGGAGAAAAAAGCAGGAACATACCTGTTTAAATTGGAAAAGGAAACCATAGAATTGGTAAAGGTCACTAAGGAAGTCATCCGTTTGACACAGGAATTTGAAGAGAAGTATCTGAAAAAAGAGTAAAGTTATGATTGCAAAAATTGGAAAAGGAAGCAATATGTACGGAGCGATTTTGTACAATCAGCAAAAAGTGGACAAGGAAAACGGAGCGGTTCTGCTCTTGAACAAGATACCCGACACCGTGGACGGCAGGTATTCTGTAGCATATTTCAATAAATGCTTTGAACCTTACCTTTCGGTAAACATCAAAACGGAAAAGACGGTACGGCATATATCGCTGAATCCAGATCCTTCAGATAAAGTCAGCGATGAGCAGTTTACCGAAATGGCTCAGGAGTATATGGAACGTATGGGGTATGGCAATCAACCTTACATCGTTTTTAAGCATACGGATATTGACCGAACGCATATACACATCGTTTCGACTTGTGTGGGCATTGAAGGAAAGAAAATCCCCGATGATTACGACCATCCACGCTCAATGGCTATTTGTCGGGATTTGGAAATGAAATACAACCTGCAAAAAGCCACGGAACAAGAGCAGAAACAAGTAAATAAAGTTTTCAAGCCTGTAAATCATAAAAATGGAGACATCAAAAGTCAGATTGCTTCGGTAGTACGGCATCTACCAAAGTATTATAACTTTTCTACTATGGGTAGTTACAATGCTTTACTATCACTTTTCAACATCACAGCGGAAGAAGTCAAAGGCGAGCGCAACGGTCAGACCGTAAACGGTTTGGTTTATGTGGCATTGGACGAGAAGGGAAACAAGGTAAGCAATCCGTTCAAAGCATCACTTTTCGGGAAAGATGCAGGCGTTGCACATCTGCAAAAACACTTTGAGCAGTCCAAAGAGAAAATGAAAGCCAACCCTGCAAGGTCTGTTCTAAAAAATACGGTGGAGCTTGCCATACATACCACAAGCAACGAAACAGATTTTAAAAAGCAGTTGACCGAGCAGGGTATTAATACAGTTGTAAGACGTAATAGTGAAGGACGAATTTACGGTATGACCTTTATTGACCACGGAAGCCGTAGCGTTTGGAATGCTTCGGCTTTAGACAGAAACCTATCGGCAAATATATTTAACGATTGGTGGAACAATGGAAATAAACCCAAATTTAAGATACAAGATAACCCTGTTTCTAAGACAAATGAAATAGACAACCTACCGACAAAAGACCTTTTTGAGTTTCTCTCACAGGAACATTCGCCTAATACCGATTTGGGATTGTTTAGCCTGTTATCCGATGCACAAGGCGAGGATTACGAAGAAGAACAGTTTGCTAATCAAATGAAAAAGAAGCAATATTCTCGGAAAAGAAGACATTAGAATTATCTAGAATTTTATTAACTATTCAATCACTAAAGCGTATGATATTTTAAATATCAGTATAAATCTGAAATGCTTAATATGAATTAGAGCCATTAAGGTTAAGTACAAGATATTTTTAATTTATTAATCATAAGATATTCGTAACAATCTCTTATATTTGACAAAATAAGTCAAGTTATAAATTAAAATTGTCTTTTGACAAATGAAAAAAAACACAACGACAGGTGAAATACTCCGAGAAGCAAGGGAGTGTAAAGGATTACTTTTACGACACGTATGTGCAGAATTGGACGTGGATACCGCCATACTTAGCAAAATAGAACGAAACGAACGAAAAGCGACAAAAGAACAAATCATAAAACTTGCCGAAATTCTCGATTTAAATAGAGATGACCTTTTAATTCAGTATTTGAGTGACAAAATTCTAAATGAAATTAAGAATGAGGATTTGGGAACAAAAGCTTTAAAAGTAGCGGAACAAAAAATTAAATACAACAATAAAACCAATAACAACGATTAATGCAAATAAAATTAGAAGAACTCAAGTATCAGGAAGTTGCCATTCAATCGATTGTTAAAGTATTTGATGGCAATATCAAAAACACATTTGACAATGCTTGTTTTGATGGTATTCGCTCTAATAATTGTACCCTACTTGATGAACAGATTTTAGAGAATAAGAAGGAAGTTTTAATAGAAAATGGAATCGAAGAAAATACAGCAAAGATTTCGGAGGACAGAGAGCTAACAATTGAAATGGAAACAGGGACAGGTAAAACACTAGTCTATGTTAAAACCATTTGCGAGCTATATAAACATTATGCTTTTACAAAATTTATCATTCTAGTACCATCAGTTGCCATCCGTCAGGGTGTTTTAAAGACATTAAAAACATTTGATAAGCAATTGGAAGATATTTACGGCTTTATTCCAAAATCATTTGAGTACAATAGTAAAAAACTGAGTAAAGTAACAAATTTTATTGAGGAGCAACATCCTCAAATTATGATTATGACATTGGCCTCGTTTAACTCCGAAGACAAAATCCTGAATCAGGCAAAACGTGAAGATTTATTTGCTAATGTCCCGTTTATCGAAGCGATCGGAAGAACAAACCCGATAATTGTGATGGACGAACCACAGGAAGGAATGGATACGGTTAATTCTGTTAAACAAATTGCTAAACTCAATCCGCTTTTCAAATTAAGATATTCTGCTACGCATAAAATTGTTAAAAACCTTATTTACCGTCTTACTCCTTACGATAGTTACAAACAAGGTTTGGTAAAAAAGATTGAGGTATTGACTGTCACTGAAAAGAACGATGAAGCTACATTGAAATTAGAATTGACTGAAATTCAAAACGGTAAAAATCCAATCAGGGCAAAAATTAAAGCGTGGCATCAATCTGCTAATGGTAAGATAGAATTCAAGGAAACCAAGTGGTTGAAAGATGGTGATAACCTAGGAGCTATAACCAACAATCCAAGTTATCTCAAATATCGCATTGAACGAATCAATAAGAGTTTAAGAACACAAAAATGGTCAGTAACTTTTACCAATGGAACACAAATTTTTGAGAAGCAAACTTCAGGAAATATAGAGAGTATTTGGGCTTTACAATTGGAATGGCTGATTATCCGTCATTTTACCAAAAAGCAAAAATTACAGGTGCAGGATATTAAATGCCTTTCATTAATCTTTATAGATAAGGTAGCTAACTACGTAAGTGATGAACCTATTATTAAAAATTTGTTCATAGAAAAGTATAAAACATTATATCCCGAATTTCACGATGGAAAAATTCCATCAAATGAACATATTGAAGGAATTCAGGGATTTTACTTTGCTAAAACAGGGAAAGGAGAATTTACCGACAATGAAACTTCAATGCGTAAAAATTCAGATGTTTTTGACGCTATTTTAAAAGACAAAGAAGAGCTATTGTCTTATGGAGATTCCGTAGCGAATAAAATTGAGTTTATTTTTTCCCATTCCGCCTTGGGTGTGGGTTGGGATAATCCTAATATATTCAACATCGCAACGCTAAATAATTCATATTCCGAAATCAAAAAGCGTCAGGAAATTGGTCGTGGTTTGCGTATTGCGGTTAATCAAAACGGACAGCGTGTTTATGATGCCTTGGATGTAGCAGAAGAAAAACGTGTTAATCAATTAACTGTCATTCCGAACGAAACATACGAAACCTTTGTGACCCAATATCAAGAAGAAATTAAAGAAGTTTATGGCACAGCACAAGCAGGAGCAGGAATGAGCCATACGCATAAAGGCAAACCACAAAATGAGGTTCGCTTTAAACGTAATCAAAATGAAACTATTAATCAGGCTTTCAAGCGTTTTTGGAAAGCTTTGGCTAGGAAAACAAACTTTTCGGTTGCTTTTAACGAACAGGCTTTGATTGCACGGAGTATAGAAGCATTAAACGCCATTTCAATAGCCGATTATCAGGCAGAAGTATCAAGCAGAACTATCGGGAATATTAGCGAAAGTGGTATTCAGGATGAATTTGCAGGAAAAGAAACCTATAAACTAAAAGCTTTCTATACGCCTTTGGATTTAGTGGAAGAGCTAAGTGAAAACACTGGTCTATCCTATAATTCTCTTTTTGAAATTGTCAAACAATTAACCAATCACGAAGACTTTGCTAAGAATCCACCACAATACATTCATCAATCAGCAAACTTAATAAAGAATATCGAATTGGAAGAGATGCTACGTGGTTTGGATTATCATCTTACTAATGAAACATTTCCTTTTGAATTTGATGATTTTGTCAAGAATATTAATGATTCTGGTTACGTGGACACACCTCAAAAAGGAGTTTTCGACAAAATGTTAATTGATAGTGATGTAGAAAGAAAGTTTGCTGTAGGTGCAGACCGTGATGACGAACTGATTTGTTTCTTAAAACTCCCTAGCTATTATAAAATTCCGACACCAATTGGAGAATATGAACCGGATTTTGGTATTGTGATGAAACGAAAACAATTGAAAGATGGCAAGGAAAGTGAGTTTTATTTTGTCATTGAAACTAAAGGAACAAATGACATCAATGATAAAAAAGCATTGAAAGAAAGCGAAGTGTATAAAATTCTTTGTGCGGTTAAACATTTCAATGCATTGGGAGTGGACGTAAAATACAAAGCACCAGTAAAAGACTATATGTTTTTTAAAGACGAATCTGTAAAAGATATTAACGCAATAACAGAAAAATAATGAGCAATCAAGAATATATAAATAATCCATTGGAAAATGTACAATCTCACGATTGGAATAAAGAACGTTTAGAACAACTTAAAAGGTTGATGCCTGACCTGTTTACCAATGATGGCACACTCAATATCAATGAACTAAAAAAAGTAATTGACTCTAATAGTATAAACGAGACGGAACGCTATGAATTTCGTTGGTTTGGCAAGAGCAACGCCAAACGTGAAGCATTCACACCTACCGATGCTACATTGATTTATGACGAAGCCAGAAGTGTAAACCCAACCGAAAGCGAAAATCTGATTATTGAAGGCGAAAATTTAGCCGTTTTGAAACTATTGAGTCAAAGTTATCGGGAACAGATTAAATGTATCTATATAGATCCGCCATATAACACTGGGAACGATTTTGTATATTCTGATAAGTTTAACCAAGACAGAAAAGAATATTGGGAAGATGCAGAAATAACAGAGGATGGCTATAAAATTGATTCTAATATAGAAACGGACGGACGTTTTCACAGCAACTGGCTGAATATGATGTATAGTCGTTTGCTTATTGCAAGACAATTGTTGCGTGAAGATGGAGTGGTATTTATATCATTGGATGATAATGAAATTCATCATTTGAGAAAATTATGTGATGAAGTCTTTGGAGAAGAAAATTTCTATTCATCAATAATTGTTCGTTCAAATAGCCGTGGGCAAACGTATAATCAAATTGCAAAAACTCACGAATATATTCTTGTTTATACAAAATCAATCGATGGTGATTTATTAGAATTGGAGAAAAGCAATGATAAATCTGACCTAAATTTAGTAGATAATATAGGGAATTTTAATATCAGAGAATTGAGAAATCGTAATCCTAAATTCGGGAAACATAACAGGCCGAATTTATTTTATCCTATATACATCAACACTAGTTTGATTGACAAAGATGGTTTTTATCCAGTTTCGCTTGAAAAGTCAAATGAATTTAACGTTAAAGTTGAGCCTTTCAATTCAAAAGGTATTGAATCTTGTTGGCGTTGGGGAACATCAAAACTTATTAATAACCTAGAAGAAGATACATTAATAAGTAATATTGTTGGTAAAGCAAAAACAGATGGTAGTTTTGGTATTTATGAAAAATACAGAAAAACAACATATAAACCCAAGTCAATTTGGGATGATAACGCTTGCTTAACTGAAACAGGAACAGTTGAGGTTAAAAACTTAGGTTTTGAAGGAGAATTTGATTTCCCAAAACCTGTTGAATTAGTTAAAAGATGTATTGAGTTAACTGTAGAAAAAAACGACACTGTATTGGATTTTTTTGCAGGTTCTGGAACAACGGGACAAGCTGTATTTCAGTTAAATAAAGATTCTGAAAAAGACATCAAATTTATTCTTGTTCAATTACCAGAGAAGTGCAATGAACAGAGTATTGCATTAAAAAATGGCTTCAAAAAAATAAGTGATATTACGATAGAACGAAATAAACGAGTTATTGAAAAAATCATTGAAGAAAATAAAAATGAACAACCTGATTTATTCAACAAAAAAGAAGATGAAGAAAATCAGCTGAATGGACTTGGCTTCAAAGTTTTCAAACTGACTAAATCCAACTTCCCACGAGTAGAATATGCTCCCGACCCTGAAAAATCAGATGAGGAAAATGTGGAAACATTAAAAAAATACATTGCCGATAAAGAATCACAATTAATAACCGCTTTCAACCGCGATGAGCTGATTACCGAAATACTGATTAAAAACGGCTTTAAGCTGAATTATAAAACTATTCTACAAGAGCAATTCAAGAAGAATGAAATTTTCTTAGCATCAGATGGAGAAAAAGAAACATTGATTTGTCTGGACGGCTCGTTGGCAGACGAAACAGTAGAATATTTCAAAACCCATACAGACCAAAAGCTTATTGTCTTGGAACGTGCGTTAGACACAACCAAGAAATGGAATCTGAAGCACTATATGGGAGAAAAATTTAAGGCGTTTTAATAGAATGGAGAATGAAATATCTATATATTTTGACAACCCTATGCCATTTGAACCAAACAATATAAGACCACTAAATGGTATTGCTGGCTTGTATTTTATATTTAGTCAGTCTTTAGATATTCAGTATCCTTTTAAGAAGTCAAAACTTCTCTATATTGGAATGAGCGAGCGAAAAACAAATAGTATAGGTAGTAGACTATCTGGACATTTTGACGGTAAGTCTAAAAACGTTGGCTTAACGAACTATCGAAAAGTTGAGCCATTGTTATTTACCTATATTAATTTTGAAATGTTAAGGAATATCTGGCAATTTAGAATAGAGGATTTAGAGAGTTATTTCATCTTGGATTTTGTGAAGAATTTTGGAGTTTACCCGATATGCAATAACAAAACAGGATTTGAAATTTTAAATAACACATTGACAACCAGTTTTAAAGTTGATTGGGAATATTTTAACTAAATAGGATTATGGGAGAAAAAGTAAAATCAGGAAAGGAAATATTAGATGATTTTTTTAAAGGAATAGAAGAAATCAAAGATGTTGATAAAAATATTGCATCAATGTTAGTTCAACTCTACAATGATGATAAACTGACTGACACCAATGTTAAAAACGAACTCCAAAAGTTGAGAGAACAAGATGAAAGTAAAAATTAAAAACATAAACATCTCGGGAGTAAGAGGAATTAAGGATAAGTTGGTTTTACCTTTAGAAGGTAAGTCAATTGTATTATACGGTGACAATGGCACAGGAAAAAGCAGTATTTCTGATGCAATCGAATGGTTTTATACAAATCGGGTTGAACACCTTTCCAGCAACAGTGAAATTGATTTAAAGGATGCTCTTAGAAATGCTTCTTTAAATCAGGATGATATTTCAGAAGTGAATATTTCGTATGTTAAAGAATCAACTCTTGATGGAGCTAAAACGCTATTTTCAAAAAGAGATAAATTGGAAATTGGGTTGTCAAATAACTCTGATGATTTTAAAAACTACATTAATAACTCAAAAGAGGAAAACCTACTTTTAAGATATCAATATTTGACTGATTTTATTGATGATACTAAAAGTGATAAGCTAAAGTATCTATCGGATATTATTGGTTTTTCAGAAGTTACAAAGAAAAAAGAAGTTTTAGGGAAGAGCTATAGAGCCATAAACACGGAAATTAAAAATCAAAATTTTGAAGCGCAAATAAACACTCAAAAAGGAGTTTTGATTGCAAAATTAGGAGCTTCTATCAGTCAGGAAAGAAACTTATTTGAAAAAATAAATGAAAAAATAGAACCCCTGAAAATAGGAATAGAAGTGAAAAGCTTGGCTGATATTGATACTGTTTTGGAGCATTTGAAAAAGTCGACAAATGACAAGCTCAATAAGGAACTTTCATTTTTAGATAAAAACAATAATATATTAAACACACTTAAATCAGAAATACAATTAATAAATAATACTTACTCAAACTATTATGATGAATTTGAAAAAATAGCGAACGATGTTCAAAGTATTATGCAGACCTTCTTGAATGAATTATTAAAAACAGGCGAAACTGTTTTAAAGAAATATCACAAGGATGACAGTTGCCCATTATGTTTACAACCGAAAAACAGGGAGGATTTACAAAGTGATATAACTAAAAGATTAAAAGCGATTGAAGAGTCATCCAAGAAAAAGGCGTCTTTTGATAGGGCTAAGCAATTAGCAGATTCTATTTCTACCGAGAGGATAAAACGGATAGATAATCTTCTTTTGGAAAGTTTAATGATTGACGATAGTAATGCTAAGATAAAAACTGGTATTAGTTCAATAAAGAAGAAATTAGAGGAATATCAAAAAGCAAGTGTTGAAAAGGTAACATCTGGAAATAAAATACCTACTAAAGAGACAATTGATTTATTACTATCCGATTTTGATTTTCAAACTGTGATTTCGGACAGAATAAAAGTTATTCAGGAAACACTTAAAAAAGATAACTCAACTGAATTATTTGCGAATATATCAGCCTCAAAAGATGCCTTTCTAAAGATTAAACAATTTGAAAAGCAAAAAATAAAATTGGAAAGCCAGCGTAAAACACTGGAAATAATCTATAATGAGTTTGTAAAAGTTCAAAAAGAGGGTTTAGAAAACTTTATAAATACATTTTCGGAGACTATTAATGAATATTATCAATATATGAATCCTGGAGAACCTTTTCAGGAAATTAAAATTGTTACAATAGGTGAAGAAGATGAATTGAACGGAATTACAATTGAGTACAAATATAACGGGAAGTGGGTTTCTCCACCTCAAAAATATTTTAGTGAATCTCATCTAAATTGTTTTGGCATTTCCTTTTTTTTAGCTTCTGTAAAAGCATTTAATAATATAAATGAGTTTCTTGTACTTGATGACGTTATTTCGAGTTTCGACTCAAATCATAGAAAACGATTTGCTGAATTAATCTTCGAAAAATTTTCAGGTTATCAGATTATCCTTCTTACTCACGAATTAGATTGGTTTACAAATTTCGTTACCCCATTGGCAAAAAAGAAAGGCTGGTTAATCAACGAGATTAAATGGACTGAAAATAATGGAACTTTTTTTGATGAACAGCCTAATGATTTAAGGGAAAAAATTGAAAAATGCTTATCTGAAAGTAATATTGAAAACTTAGGGAATCCTATTAGAAGATATCTTGAACATTCTTTAAAAGAAGTAGCCGTAAGCATTGAAGCCAAATTAAGTTTCCAGTATAATGATTCTAATGAACACAGGATGCCTTATGAATTAATAATGGGAATTAAATCAGAGATTAAGAAATGTAGTACTGATCTAAAATCTAAATTTCCAGTTATTGATAGAATTGAAAGTTCCTCTATTTTAGGTAATATTTGTTCTCACGATAATCCATTTAATCCTAAAATAGGAGATTTAAAAGCATTTTGGTCAGACATATTGGAATTGGAAAATATTTTTATTTGTCAAGAATTGGAATGTAAAAGACCAAGAGTTTCGTTGAAGAATTATGATACAGTCGCTAAGAAAATTAGATGTGGCTGTGACCATACTAAATACGATTGGAAAAAATAGAGTTAGTTGATGTAACTATAAACGATAAAAATAATGGATAGCACTATTGTTTTATCGTTTATAGCTTTAATGCAGTTTTATTATCTATTAAGTTTAGAATACAAATCTGATATTAAAACTTTTATTGTGAATTCAATTTCCATATATTTGCTATGAGCTAACGGAAACACGTTGAAAAGCAAAGCAATAAGCACCGTTACCAAATCGTTACCTGACTTCTTTGATTATCTCTATAAAAGCTTAGTATTCAACCGATACGGCGTTTTCCTGAAAACTTTAAAATAAAAAAAGGCGTTTATTATATTTCAGACCCCGCTTTTGGTTTAATAGAATATAGCCAAAAGGATTTTATTAAGTTCTGGATAGGTAACAATGCTGATGATTCAACGCAAGAAGGAATCGCTTTATTGTTAGAAGCTACACCTCGATTTTTTCAGTCAGATTTTGACAAAGAAGAAAAAAAAGGCTTAGGATTTGGATTGTTGTCGCAGTATGTTTTGCGATATAAATCATTTTTAATTCAGTTAAGTATAAGCTTACTAGCGAGTAGTTTGTTGCAACTTATTTTTCCTTTTCTTACTCAGAGTATTGTCGATGTTGGAATTCAAAATCAGAATATCCATTTTATTTATTTAATTCTCTTTGCACAATTGTTTCTTTTTGCGGGAAGGACAGGATTGGAGCTAATACGAAGTTGGATACTACTGCATTTGTCCACACGAATAAATATTTCCTTAATTTCAGATTTCTTCATCAAGTTAATGAATTTACCTATTTCATTTTTTGATGTGAGAATGACTGGTGATATTATGCAACGTATAAATGACCATCGCCGAATAGAACGAATTCTTACTACTTCATCATTAAATGTACTGTTCTCAGTTATGAATATGATTATCATGGGAGGAGTCTTAGCTTATTATAATGTTCAGATATTCTTGGTGTTTTTTGCTGGAAGCATATTTTATTTTGGTTGGATAACCTTGTTTTTAAAACGAAGAGAAGAACTTGATTACAAGCGATTTTCAGAAGTTAGCCAGGAGCAAAGTAAAGTGATGGAGCTTATAAACGGAATGCAGGAAATAAAATTGCATAATGCCGAAAAGCAAAAAAGATGGGGATGGGAGTATGTTCAGGCAAGATTGTTTCGGGTTTCTATAAAAGGATTGGTTTTAGAGCAAACACAAACAATTGGGTCGTCGGTAATTAATGAATTAAAGAATATTTTTATAATTTTCTTTTCGGCGAAATTAGTAATCGATGGGCAGATTACTCTTGGGATGATGCTGGCAATCAGTTCTATTGTTGGGAGTTTAAACGGGCCAATTACACAACTTATTGAATTTGTGCGTGAAGTACAAGATGCCAAAATATCGTTGGCAAGATTATCTGAAATTCATGATAAAGAAGATGAGGTGCAACAAGAAGAGCATCAAACGCAAGATATTCCTCAGGATAGTGATATAATTATCAAAGATCTTTCATATCGCTATTTAGGTTCTGATATTCCAGTTTTAGATGATTTGAATTTAATTATTCCAGCGCATAAAGTAACGGCAATTGTGGGAGTGAGTGGAAGTGGGAAAACTACTTTAATGAAGTTGTTACTGAAGTTCTATGAGCCAAACAGTGGAGAAATTAATATAGGAAATACGCAACTCAAGAATATTGCGCAAAAAGCATGGCGTGCTAATATTGGAGCTGTTATGCAAGAAGGATTTATTTTTAGTGACACAATTGCGAATAATATAGCTATAGGAGTTGATAAAATAGATAAAGAACGATTGGCATATGCTACAGACGTAGCGAATATAAAAGAGTATATATCGGGCTTGCCATTGGGATATAATACCAAAATAGGATCTGAGGGTGTTGGTATGAGTACAGGACAAAAACAGCGGTTATTAATTGCGAGAGCGGTATATAAGAACCCTGAAATGTTGTTTTTTGATGAAGCAACTTCTGCATTAGATGCGAATAATGAAAAATCAATTATGGGGAAATTAGATATTTTCTTTAAAGATAAAACTGTTGTTGTAATTGCACACAGATTAAGCACGGTTATGAATGCTGATCAGATTGTTGTTTTAGATAAAGGAAAGATTATTGAAATCGGAAGTCACTCAGCATTAGTAGAACAAAAAGGAAATTATTTTGAATTGGTTCGTAATCAATTGCAATTAGGAAATTAGAACATGGCAGAAGACAATACAAAAATTGAATTAAGAAGCGAAGAAGTACAAGATATCCTTACTCGAGTACCACATTGGATGATACGGTGGGGAACAGTTTTAATCTTTGCTATAATATGCATGTTATTTTTTGTTTCTTGGTTTCTTAAATATCCGGATGTAGTAAGTACAGAAATAAGTATAACTACCTCGATACCACCAGAAAAATTAGTAGCAAAAACGACAGGTAGAATCGAAGTAATTTTAGTAAAAGATAAAGCAAAAGTATCAAAAAATACACCGCTTGCAATTATTGAAAATGCAGCAAATTATAAAGATGTTTTTGTTTTAAAAAACACAGTAGATGGTTTTAATATAAACGACAGAAATAAAGAGTTTTCTTTTGCTTCATTAAACAATATGCAGTTTGGTGAGTTAGAAAGTGCTTATGGAGTATTTCAAAAGGATTATGCAGCTTGGAAACTAAATGAAAACTTGCAACCTTTTCAAGTTGAAAATAATGCCCAAAATTCAGAACATACTCAAATTAAAGAGCGATTGGCTATTTTGCAACAGCAAAAAAGTATCAATGAAAGTGAATTACAACTTCAAAAAAATGATGTCAATCGTTTTGAGGCTTTATATACAAAGGGAGTTATCTCAACGCAGGATTTAGAGAATAAAAAGTTAAATTATCTTCAAGCGGATAAGAATTATAAAGGATTGCTTTCGTCAATATCGCAGTTAAAATCCGCACTTATAGAAAACAATAGATCAAGTCAAGGTACGAGAATAAGTGGAACTAAAGAAGGAGTTAATTTAGAGCGAAACTTAATGCAGTCTTATTATCAGTTAAAGAAAGGAATTAAAGATTGGGAATTGGCTTATAGTTTAAGATCTTCAATTCCTGGTACTGTTACTTTTTTACAAGTATGGACAGAAAGTCAGACAATAACTTCTGGTGAAAATGTTTTTTCTATTATTCCTGATACCGAAAAAGGTTATATTGGTAAAGCCAAAGCAAAGGCTCAGAACTCAGGAAAAATTAAATTAGGACAACAGGTCAATATCCGATTATTTAATTTTCCAGACAGAGAGTTTGGTGTAATTAGAGGTAAGGTTGAGAATATTTCTCTTATTCCAGATAAAGATGGGAATTTATTGCTAGATATATCGCTTACCAAAGGATTGGAAACATCTTATAATAAGAAAATCCCTTTTCAGCAAGAAATGAAAGGTAGTGCCGAAATTGTAACCGAAGATCTTCGATTACTAGAAAGAATACTATATCAATTCAAAAGTCTTTTTAGGCAGAATTAAAATTTAGGTTTTGTTTAGAGAGGAAGTTCGCTTTCTCTCTTTTTATTTACATCTTTAAATAGAAGTCTTTAGTTAATTCGATATATTCAGGAGTGTAAATATGTCTTTCTATTTCTATAATTAATTCATCAATAAGAACAGTTGGGTTTTCAATGCGATTAAAGGCCAGTAAGCTGCGTTTTGTGTCGCTTGTAGCTGTTCCTTTTACTCGTGTAATTTTGAATGGGAATAACTCAAATTCTTTGGCTAGAGTAATGAATCTTTCTTCTTCTTTAAACGGGATAATTACCGAAAAAATACCGTTTTCTGAAAGTAATAAATCAGCGGCTTCAATTAAGTCTTCAAAAGGCATAGCATCTTGGAAGCGTGCTAAATCTCTCTGTTCATTATCTGTTTTGTAGTCTTCACTATAGAAAGGTGGGTTTGATACAATAATATCATATTCATCTTCTGGTTCCTCCATGAATTCGTCTAGTCCAGCATGATAGCAAAATAGTCTGTCATTCCAAGGAGCATTTTCAAAATTGTCTACTGCTTGTTCGTAAGCAGTTTCATCAATTTCTAAAGCGTCAATTTGTTCGGCAGTTGTTCTTTGCGCTAGCATTAAAGCGATAAGTCCAGTTCCGGCTCCAATGTCTAATATGCTAAAAGGATGATTTGTTATAGGAGTCCAAGCGCCTAATAACACACCATCAGTACCAACTTTCATTGCAGTTTTATCTTGTTGAATAGAAAATTGCTTGAAAGTAAATTTAGACATTGCTAAAGAATTAAAATTACTGGAGTAAGAATTGAAAAACTGCTACCGAGACTTTCTTTAAAGATACATTTCAACTAAGCCTACAGGTAAATTCATGATAACTTTTTTGTTGTCACGATCTATTTTTACCAAGAAATGATCAATCATTGGGATTAACATTTCTACTTCGCCATTAATAACTTCAAAAAGAGGTTGTGCAGTAGTGTCGTTTACAGAAGCTATTTTTCCGAAAATACCTAAACGTTGGTCTTCTATTTCAAATCCAATAACTTCATGGAAATAAAATTTGTTACCAGTAAGTTTTGGTAACATGCTAAGAGGTAGGTAGATTGCGTTACCCATAATGGCATCGGCATCTTCCTCAGTAGTCATATCTTCAAAACGAATTCTTAAGAAATCGTTTTTATGTAATGAGCTGGTTTCAATAAAAAAAGGAACCAAGTGTTTGTCGCATTCGACAAACACTGATTCCAAGTTTTCGTATAACTCAGGTTCGTCCGTGTCTAAATAAGCCAAGACTTCACCTTTGAAACTAAATTTTTTAGCGATTTTACCTAAATAAAAACATTCTTCTTTACGCATTCCCGCTAATTATAATTATGCTTCAGTTGTTTCGTTATTTTCTTCAGCAGCAGGAGCTTCTTCAGCAACTTCTTCTGCAGGTGTAGCAGCAGCTATAGCGTCAGCTTCAGCTTTTGCAGCAGCAGCTAAACGTTTTGCGTTTACATCTTGTTCAGCTTTGAAAGCTTTAGCTTTAGCATCAGCTTGCGCTTTTGTTAAACCGTCTTTCTTAGCATCAACTTTTCCAGTTTTAGCTTCTAACCAAGTAGCTAATTTTGCATCAGCTTGTTCTTGAGTTAAAGCACCTTTGCGAATACCACCTTCTAGGTGATGTTTCAACAAAGCTCCTTTGTAAGAAAGAATTGCTTTAGCAGTATCAGTTGGTTGTGCACCGTTGTTTAACCATTTAACTGCACTATCAAGGTTTAAGTCGATAGTTGCTGGGTTTGTGTTTGGATTGTAAGTACCGATTTTCTCTAAGTATTTACCATCTCTTTTTGCGCGTGCATCTGCAGCTACAACCCAGTAAAAAGGTTTTCCTTTTTTACCGTGTCTTTGTAATCTAATTTTTACTGACATAATCGTGTGATTAAATTTTGAGGTACTCGACCTCTATTAATTAAGGGTGCAAAGATATAATTTAAATTCTGAATTACAATTTCTTATTTGTGATTAAATATTTAAGGGGCTATTCTCCATTATTTTATGCTTCTTTTAAGAGCGAATTCTGATGATTTTGTTTTTTTAATTGTTAATTTTGCCAAAATTTTAATAGAATTATGAGAAAATGGTTCTTTTTGTTGTCTATACTAGTGTTGTTGGTGTCTTGTGATAAAGAAGAGGTGGTGGTTAATAACCCTGCTTTTCAATCTTTAAATAATGAAGTTTTTTGGAGAGCTACGAGTTTTAGTGCTAATATTGATAGCGCTGGTAAGCTTACAGTGATAGGTAAGTTGGGTAATGACAGCGTTGTTTTACAAACTGCTCTTGCAAAAGTTCAAAGTTACGCTTTGGGTATTGATAATATTTCGACAGCCACCTATACAAGTACATTATTAAAAAAAGAAGTTTTGTATAAAACAGGAAAGGAATTAGGGGGAGGTCAGATAATTATTACTCAGTTTAATAAAGAAACGAGTACTGTTTCTGGAACCTTTACATTTGTAGCACCAAATGAAGGCGATATCATGGCAGTTGAGAAATCGGTTCGTTTTAAAGAAGGTGTTTTTTATAAAGTGCCAGTTACATTATCTAATTCGACTGATTAGAAAATTTTAAATGATATAAAAAAAAGTATTTGTGAGTCTTCTTACTTTTTTTATTGATAATAAAAACATAAATAAGCTAATTTATAGTAGATTAGAAAAAAATAAGATTACATTTGTTGCATATTATAAAATAGTACATATGAATATTTTTGTTGGAAGCCTTCCATTCAGTATTGAGGAAGCAGATTTAAGAGAGTCTTTCGAGGCTTACGGAGCAGTTGATTCAGTTAAAATCATTACTGATAAATTTACTGGAAGAAGTAAAGGATTCGGTTTTGTTGAAATGACAAATGATGATGAGGCTCAAAAAGCGATTGACGAATTGAACGGAGCTACTGTTCAAGGACGTGCAATTGTTGTAAACAAATCTGAGCCAAAACCAGAAGGCGAAAGAAGAAGTTTTAATAACAACCGTGGTGGAGACAACCGTGGTGGTTATGGTGGAAACAACCGTGGTGGAGACAACCGTGGAGGTGGAAACAGAGGAGGATATTAATATTTTTTTCTAAGATATAAAAAAAGGTGTCAATTTATTGACACCTTTTTTGCGTTATAGAATTTTGTTTTAAGTCTTTATGTTTCAAGTTCCACGTTGTGAAACCTGAAACATAAAATAAACTTTATAGGTTTGCAACTAGCCAATCTCCAACTTCGCTGGTTTTGTACGCTTTGGTTCCTTTTGGGGCTAAATCTTCTGTAACAATTCCTTGTTCAAGTGATTTATTAACAACTGCTCTAATTGCTTCTGCTTCGTCTTTTAGTCCAAAAGCATCTTCAAACATCATGGCTGCAGATAATACAGTAGCCAATGGATTAGCAATATTTAATCCTGTTGCTTGTGGGTAAGAACCATGAATTGGCTCGTACAATGAAGTATGTTCACCAACAGATGCAGAGGGCATTAATCCCATTGAACCTGAAATTACAGATGCTTCATCAGTTAAGATATCTCCAAATAAGTTTTCTGTAATTAATACATCATATGAGTTTGGCCATTGTACTAATCGCATTGCAACAGCATCTACAAATTCATAAGAAACAGTAACCTCTGGATAATCTTTTTCCATTGCTTGTACCGTTTCTCTCCATAAACGAGATGTTTCTAATACGTTTGCTTTATCTACGCAACATAATTTTTTACTACGTGTCATTGCTAGTTCAAAGCCTTTTTTAGCCAAACGTTGTACTTCGGCTCTGGTGTAAACACAATTGTCAAAAGCAGTTTCACCACCATCCTTTCTTCCTTTTTCTCCAAAGTAAATTCCGCCAGTTAATTCTCTTAAGAAAACCAGGTCAGTTCCTTCAATTCTTTCTCTTTTTAAAGGCGAATTGTCTATTAATGAAGGGAAAGTAAATGTTGGTCGAACATTAGCAAATAACCCTAGTTTTTTACGCATCAGCAATAAACCTTGCTCAGGTCTAACGGGAGCACTTGGATCATTATCATATTTTGGGTGACCAATTGCTCCAAATAAAACAGCATCTGCTTTCATGCAGATTTCGTGAGTTTCATCTGGATAAGGAATTCCAACAGCGTCAATTGCGCAAGCACCTGTAAGTGCTGGTGTCCATGTTATTTCGTGATTGAATTTTTTTGCAATAGCATCAGATAATTTTACAGCTTCATTAATTACTTCAGGACCAATTCCGTCTCCTGCTAAAAGGGCTATGTTAAATTTCATTATTTATTTTTATTTTTTAAGGTTCAAAGGTTTAGGGTTCAAAGGCACAAAGGTGTTGGATTGAAAGCTTTTTAGTCTTTTTTTCTCTGGAACTTTGTGCCTTTGTCGCTATATTTAAGTAGTTACATTCAGCATTTTTTGAGTGGCAATAATAGCGGCAACTGTTTGATCAGAATCCAATCCTCTTGTTTTAAATTCTTTTCCGTTATTAATCCAAGTAATAATAGTTTCGCATAATGCATCAGAACTACTTCCTGGTGGGATTCGAACGGCATAATCAATTAGTTTTGGCAAAGTCAATTTTTTGCTTTTATAGATTTTCGTCAAGGCATTCATAAAGGCATCAAATTGGCCATCACCTTGTGCACTTTCTTCTATGAGTTCACCATCTAAATTTAGAGATAAAGTTGTTGATGGTCGCATTCCTTTAGAATGAACAAGCATATAAGAGTCAATGGTGATTTTATCCTGATAGGTGTGACTGTTTAAAACGTCAGAAATGATGTATGGTAAATCTTCTTTAGTAACAGTTTCTTTTTTGTCACCTAATTCAATAATACGTTGGGTAACCAATTTTAAATCTTGTTGATTTAGTTTTAATCCTAATTCCTGAAGATTTTTTTCGATATTAGCTTTTCCAGAAGTTTTTCCGAGTGCGTATTTACGTTTTCTTCCAAAGCGTTCTGGGAGTAAATCATTAAAATATAAATTGTTTTTATTGTCGCCATCAGCATGAATTCCTGCAGTTTGAGTAAATACATTGTCTCCTACAATAGGCTTGTTAGCAGGGATTCTATATCCAGTAAATGTTTCAACTAGTTTACTTACAGAATATAAAGAGGTTTCTTTGATATTGATGAAGTAGTCTGGCATAAAATCATTTATAACGGCAACTGTACTTTCAAGAGGAGCATTTCCGGCGCGTTCTCCCATTCCGTTTACCGTAACGTGAAGACCGCATATTCCTCCTTTTATGGCTTCCATTACGTTGGCAACGCTTAAATCGTAGTCATTGTGCGCATGAAAATCAAAATGAATATGAGGATATTTAGTTGTAATTTTTGAAATAAAATCAAAAGCTTCTGATGGAATCAATACGCCAAGTGTATCCGGAAGCAAGATTCTTTGTACAGGTTGTTGTGTTAGAAAATCTAAATACTGAAATACATATTCAGGAGAATTACGCATTCCGTTGCTCCAGTCTTCTAAGTAAACATTAGTTTCAATATTGTTTTCTTTTGCGAGTGCAATAGTTTCTGCGATCTCGGAAAAATGCTGTTCAGGTGTTTTTTTTAATTGATGCGTCAGGTGATTTAAAGAACCTTTAGTTAGTAAGTTCTGAACTTTAGCTCCTGATTTTTTCATCCATTCAATAGAAAGTCCGCCATCAACAAAAGTCAAAACTTCGATTCTGTTAGTGTATCCTTTTTCTTCTGCCCAAGACATAATGCCTTTTACGCCTTGAAATTCGCCTTCGCTCACACGTGCCGAAGCAATTTCTATTCGATCAATGTTTAATTCTTCTAACAGTAATTGTGCAATGGTTAATTTTTCTGCAGCAGAAAAAGACACTCCTGATGTTTGTTCGCCATCACGAAGTGTCGTATCCATTATTTCAATTTTTCTTTTTTTCATTATAAACTGGGTGCTAATACGGATTTCTTTGTTTGAAGTCGTATAAGTGGTTTGAAATAAAAATCATAAAAGCAGTTACTAAACCCAGCACTAAAGCGGAAGTCTATGTAACTGCTTTTTATTTGTAGTATTAATAAGGAAGTTTATCGGCAAAAGTCACGATATCTCCTTTAATGTTTTGCAAGTAATCAATGTCATCAAAGCCATTAATCATATTGTTTTTTTTGTATCCATTGATGTCAAAAGATTCTTTTTGTCCAGTAGTCAATAAAGTAATCGTTTGTTCAGGTAAGTTAATTTCTAATTCGGTTTTAGGGTCAGCTTCAATTGCTTTAAAGATAGTATCAGCAAATTCAGGGCTAACCTGTACTGGTAATACTCCAATGTTTAAGCAGTTTCCTTTAAAGATATCAGCAAAGAAACTAGAAACTACAGCGCGAAACCCATAATCGTAAACTGACCAAGCTGCGTGTTCTCTTGATGATCCTGAGCCAAAGTTTTTTCCTCCAACAAGAATTTTTCCTGAGTAAGTAGCATTGTTTAAAACGAAATCTGTTTTTGGAGAATCATCTCCGTTGTATCTCCAGTCTCTAAAAAGATTGTCTCCAAAACCTTCGCGTTTTGTAGCTTTTAAGAAACGTGCAGGAATGATTTGATCGGTATCTACGTTTTCAATTGGCAGTGGCACTGCACTGCTGGTAAGTATATTAAATTTATCGTATGCCATTATTTTAGATTTTTAGATTTTTTAGATTTTTAGCTTTTCTATTAAAAAGAAGTTGTCTTAAAATTTAAAAAATGTTTTGTTGTTGGATTAAAAAAGCTCTCTAGGATCTGTTAGTTTACCTGTAACGGCAGCAGCAGCAGCCATAATCGGGCTTGCCAAAAGCGTTCTTGATCCAGGGCCTTGGCGACCTTCAAAGTTTCTATTAGATGTACTTACTGCATATTTTCCAGCAGGAACTTTATCATCGTTCATTGCTAAACATGCTGAACAACCTGGCTGACGTAATACAAAACCAGCTTCGGTTAAAATATCTAAAAGACCTTCTTCTTTAATTTGTGCTTCAACAACATGAGAACCTGGAACTAACCAAGCGGTTACATTGTCAGCTTTTTTGCGTCCTTTTACAATTTCAGTAAAGGCTCTAAAGTCTTCAATTCGACCATTAGTACAACTTCCTAAGAAAACAAAGTCAATTGGTTTTCCAATCATTACGTCATTTTCATGAAAGCCCATATAGGCTAAAGATTTTTTATAAGTTTCCTCACCACCTTCAACTTGATTGGCATTCGGAATATTTTTAGAAATACCAATCCCCATTCCAGGATTAGTACCATAAGTAATCATTGGTTCAATGTCCGATGCTTTGATGTTTAGTTCTGCATCAAAAACAGCATCAGCATCCGTTTTTAGAGTTTTCCAGTATTCAACAGCTTTTGTCCAAGCTTCCCCTTTTGGTGCGTAAAGCCTTCCTTCAAGAAAATCAAAAGTTTTTTGGTCAGGAGCAATCATTCCTCCACGAGCACCCATTTCGATACTTAAATTACAAACAGTCATACGGCCTTCCATAGACATGTTTTCAAAAACATCTCCAGCATATTCTACAAAATAGCCTGTACCTCCTGAGGTAGTTAATTGAGCAATAATATAAAGAGCAACATCTTTCGGACCAACGCCTTTACTTAATTCGCCATTTACATTGATACGCATTTTCTTTGGCTTCGGTTGCATGATACATTGAGTAGATAAAACCATTTCAACCTCAGAAGTACCGATTCCGAAAGCAATAGCTCCGAAGGCACCGTGAGTAGAAGTGTGAGAATCTCCACAAACAATAGTTGCGCCTGGTAGTGTAATTCCGTTTTCAGGACCTACAACGTGAACAATTCCGTTTTTTTGGTGACCTAGTCCCCAGTGAGAAATTCCATATTCAGCTGCATTATCTTCAAGTGCTTTTAACTGATTGGCAGATAAAGCATCTTGTACAGGTAGATGTTGATTTATAGTTGGCGTGTTATGATCGGCAGTTGCAAAAGTGCGTTCTGGGTATAAAACCGAGATGCCTCTGGATTTTAATCCTAAAAAAGCAACAGGACTTGTAACTTCATGAATGAAATGACGGTCAATGAAAAACACATCTGGTCCATCTTCAATTTTGCGCACTACGTGCGAATCCCATACTTTGTCGAATAATGTAGTACTCATTTTTAACTATTTTTTAATTGTAATTTCCATGTAATTATAAGAGGATAACAAAATTAGAAAAAGAAACAAGTGCAAAAATTGGCATATTTGATTATATACGATACCCAAACCGTTTTACTCATTGCTAGCCAATTAGTTTTGTTGTTTTTTGGTTTTGTACTGGTGTTTTATACTCTTGTTTTGTTTACTTTTTTAATCGAAAAATTTCTAATAGTTTTTGATATTTATAAATTAGTGATTTTAGTCTATTTTGTTGGTTTTAAGGTGTTTTGTGGATTAATGACAAGATGGAATTGTAATAATTATAAGTTTATTTTTCGTTTTCAACTACTGATAAGTTGTCTTTTTAGAATGAATAAACGGAGGTTTTTATGGGTGTATTTCTTGTTCAAATACTACGGCATCCAAAAGAAAAAAAATCTTTTTTTTAGAATGAAAATTGAAGATAATGTTGTTGTAAAATACAAAATGACTGGTTATGACAACTACCTGACATTTGCTTTATGAATAAGCTCTTAATTTTGAAGTTTCTAATAATAAAATAAAAATTATGAATTTGAATCAGATCGCTTACAGAATTGGTGTTTTTGGAACTGTTATTATTTTACTTTGGGTGGGGCTTTTTAAGTTTACTGCTGTGGAGGCAGATGCAATAAAAGGCCTAGTCGAAAATCATTTTGCTATGGGTTGGATGTATAAAGTAATGTCCGTTCAGCAGGTTTCGAATATAATAGGAGTTTTTGAGGTTGTTACAGGAATAGGATTGGCGTTGTCATTTTTTAATAAAAAGATTGCGATGTATTCGGCTTTGGCATCAATGGTTATTTTTGTTACCACATTAAGTTTTTTATTTACGACTCCAGGAGTTTTTAAGTTAGTCGATAATTTTCCTGTTACCGATTTCTTTATTCTTAAGGATATTCCATATTTGGCTATTTCCTTACTAGTTTATGTTAAAAGTAAAGAATAAAAAATCTTCTGGAATAAGATGTAATATCCGTTTTTCTTTCTCTAAAAAAAGACTAAATTTGAAGTTCAATTTTTGTAATTTTATAAAATTGCAATCACTTCATTTACAATTATGTACTTAATATTCGATACTGAAACTACTGGACTTCCTAAGCGATGGGATGCGCCTATTACTGATTCTAATAACTGGCCTCGCTGTATACAAATCGCATGGCAGTTGCATGACGAGATGGGAACGCTTATTGAACATCAGGATTATTTGGTTAAACCAGACGGATTTAATATTCCGTATGATGCAGAACGTATTCACGGGATTTCGACAGAATTGGCTGAAGCCGATGGAATTTCATTGCAAGAAGTTTTAGAGAAATTTAATATTGCTTTAAGCAAAACTAAATTTATTGTAGGTCAAAATTTAGGTTTTGATGTTAATATTATGGGGGCCGAATTTCACCGAATGAGTGTTGATTCGCCTATGAGTACCATGCCGGTTCTTGATACTTGTACGGAAGTGACTGCTTCATTATTACAATTACCAGGAGGTCGTGGAGGAAGATTTAAATTACCTACGTTAACCGAATTACATAGTTATCTTTTTAATAAACCATTCTCAGAAGCGCACAACGCAACTGCCGATGTTGAAGCAACGACACGTTGTTTTCTAGAGTTGATAAGAAGAGAGGTTTTTACTAAAGAAGAATTAGATGTTCAGAAGGATTATTTTGGAGAATTTCAAAATAAAAACCCGCAAGAGATCAAGCTTATTGGTCTAAAACATATTAATTTAAAAGCGGCTTCTGATAAAATCAGAGAGCAATTAAGAGCTTTAGAATCTGATGATAAACAAGAAACGGTTTCAGAATTAGATATTGAAGGTTTTAAAGCAGCAAAATATTCGCATTTACATAATCATACTCAGTTTTCTGTTCTCCAATCGACTATTGGAATTGGTAATATTGTTTCGGCTACAGCTAAAAATGGTATGCCAGCCGTTGCGATGACCGATACAGGAAATATGATGGGGGCTTTTCACTTTGTGAGTGCTGTTATGAATCATAATAAAGCAGCTTCTGGTAAAAATAAAGCTTTAGTTGAAAGTGGTGAAGAACCAACAGAAACAGAAATAAAACCAATTGTGGGTTGCGAATTTAATGTTTGTGATAATCACTTGGATAAAAGTAAAAAAGACAATGGTAATCAAGTTGTCTTGTTAGCTAAAAATAAAAAAGGCTACCATAATTTGGCGAAAATGTCGTCGATAGCTTTTACGGATGGATTTTATTATGTTCCAAGAATTGACCGAAAAATTGTAGAGCAATACAAGGAAGATATCATGGTTTTGTCTGGGAATTTATACGGAGAGATTCCAAGTAAAATTCTGAATATTGGAGAACATCAAGCAGAAGAAGCTCTGATTTGGTGGAAAGAACAGTTTGGTGATGATTTCTATCTTGAAGTCATGCGTCATAATCAAGAAGATGAAAATCGTGTAAACAAAACGTTGATTGAGTTTGCTCGAAAACATAATGTCAAGTTAATAGGTACTAATAACACCTATTATTTAAATAAAGAAGATGCCAATGCGCACGATATTTTGTTGTGTGTAAAGGATGGTGAAAAACAAGCTACGCCAATTGGTCGTGGTCGTGGGTATCGCTACGGATTACCAAATCAAGAGTATTATTACAAGTCGCAAGATGAGATGAAAAAGCTTTTTTCGGACTTGCCTGATGCGATTATTAATATTCAAGAAATTGTTGATAAGGTTGAGATTTACTCACTTTACCGTGATGTATTACTTCCTAAGTTTGATATTCCTGAAGAGTTTTTGGTGGTAGAAGATGAGGCTGATGGTGGCGTTCGTGGAGAAAATAAATACTTGCGACACCTAACCATGACAGGGGCAAAAAGGCGATATGGTGAAATTACAGAATCCATTCAAGAACGTTTAGATTTTGAGTTGTTAACGATTTCGAATTCTGGATATCCGGGTTACTTTTTGATTTGTCAGGATTTCATCGCCGAAGCTAGAAATATGGATGTTTCGGTAGGGCCAGGTCGTGGATCTGCAGCGGGTTCAGCAGTAGCATATTGTTTAGGGATTACCAATATTGACCCGATTAAGTACGATTTGCTTTTTGAGCGTTTCCTTAATCCTGATCGTGTATCCATGCCCGATATTGATATCGATTTTGATGATGAAGGTCGTGGTCGAGTAATGGAATATGTAATTAATAAATATGGTAAAAATCAGGTTGCACAAATTATCACTTATGGTAAAATGGCGACTAAGTCGGCGATTCGTGATACGGCTCGTGTACTAGATTTACCGTTGTTTGAAGCTGATAGAATTGCTAAACTGATTCCGGGAATGATGCCGTCAAAATGGAATTTGGCGCGTTTTATTTCAGAAAGCGAAGAAGATGTTAAGAAAGCGCTTCGTTCGGATGAGTTCGATAATATAAAAGAATTAATTGCGATTGCCAATGAAGATGATTTGGCAGGAGAAACAATTCAACAAGCAAAAATCCTTGAAGGATCAATGCGAAATACCGGAATTCACGCCTGTGGGGTAATCATTACGCCATCGGATATTACGAATTTCGTTCCAGTTACAACGGCAAAAGATTCTGATTTATATGTAACACAGTTTGATAACTCGGTTGCAGAAAGTGCAGGATTACTTAAAATGGACTTCTTGGGTCTGAAGACCCTTACGTTGATAAAAGATACCGTAAAGCTGGTAAAATATAGAAATGGAGTTGATTTAAATCCTGATGAATTCCCGATTGACGATGAAGAAACGTATGCGCTTTTCCAAAGGGGAGAAACGGTTGGTATTTTTCAATATGAATCACCCGGAATGCAAAAATACATGAAGGATCTGAAGCCAACAGTTTTTGGAGATTTAATTGCGATGAATGCATTATATCGTCCAGGACCTTTGGAGTATATTCCGTCTTTCGTTAGAAGAAAAAACGGAGAAGAGGAAATCAAATACGATTTAGATGCTTGTGAGGAATACCTAGGAGAAACTTACGGGATTACAGTTTACCAAGAACAAGTAATGCTTTTGTCGCAATCGTTAGCTGGTTTTACCAAAGGTGAGGCCGACGTTTTACGTAAAGCGATGGGTAAGAAACAAAAGGAAGTACTTGATAAAATGAAACCTAAGTTTGTGGAGCAAGCTGCCGCAAAAGGGCATGATGCGAAAGTATTAGAGAAAATTTGGAAAGACTGGGAAGCTTTTGCGAGTTATGCCTTTAATAAATCGCACTCCACTTGTTATGCTTGGATTGCGTATCAGACTGCTTATTTAAAAGCGCATTATCCTGCGGAATATATGGCGGCGGTTCTTTCTAATAATATGAATGATATTAAACAAGTGTCATTTTTTATGGAGGAATGTAAACGAATGGGATTACAGGTATTAGGCCCAGATGTAAACGAGTCGTTTTATAAGTTTACTGTAAATGACGAGTATGCAGTTCGTTTTGGAATGGGAGCCATTAAAGGAGTTGGTTCTGGAGCTGTGGCAACAATTGTTGAGAAAAGAAAAGACGGAAGATATAAATCGATTTTTGATTTGGCTAAGCGAATTGATTTACGTGCCGCTAATAAAAAAGCAATCGAAAATTTAGCACTTGCTGGTGGGTTTGATTCTTTTGAAGGAACTACAAGAGCGCAGTATTTTCATGATGATGGAGACGGAATTACATTTTACGAAAAAGCAATGCGTTACGGATCGAAATTTCAGGAAAATGAAAATTCGTCTCAGGTGAGTTTGTTTGGTGAAGCGAGTGAAGTGCAAATTGCTGAACCTGTTGTTCCTCCTTGTGAAGATTGGAGTACAATGGAAAAATTGGCAAAAGAGAAAGAAGTTGTAGGGATTTATATTTCAGGGCACCCGCTCGATGATTTTAGATTCGAGATGAAATATTTCTGTAATGCCCGTTTAGAAGCGCTGAAAAGCATGAATGAATATGTGGGTAAAAATTTAAACTTTGCAGGAATTATAAATAACGTGCAACATCGTGTAGCAAAGAATGGAAAAGGTTGGGCTGTCTTTAATTTAGAAGGCTATGATGAAAGTTATGAGTTCAAGATTTTTGGTGAAGAATACTTAAAGTTCCGCCATTTCTTGATTCAGAATAATTTTGCCTTCTTGAAAATATTAATTAAAGATGGATGGGTGAATCATGATACAGGTAAAAAATCCGACCCCAGATTACAGTTTGTAGAAATTAGGCAATTGCAAGACATTTTAGAAGCTTTTGCTAAAAAACTGATTTTGTTGTTGAATATAAAAGATTTACAAGAAGAATTTATTCATAAGTTAAGTCATTTGTTTAGCGAAAATAAAGGAGATAATACGGTGACTTTTGAAATCATGGAATTGGAAAAAATCAAACGTTTAGTCCAAGTTGAAACTACAACGGAGTTTGAGGAAGCCGAAGATGCAGTTTTTGTAGATGAGGGTGAAGATCAAGATGCCGATGATGTTATGAGTACAAAGGCAACTGAAGTTACTGAGGTAGAGGAGGTAAACGTGGTTACGAAGTTGACAATGCCAAGTAGAAGGTTGAAGATTAAAATAAGTACAGAGTTATTGCAGGAATTAGAGAAAATGCAGATAAACTTTAAGTTAAATTAGATGTAAAAAGTTAAAATTTTAAATAATGCGTTTTTTTAACGGTAAAATTATGCGTGCATAGTAATTTTTTAGTATTATTGCTTTCAATTACAACGATTGCGCTCTCATTGCCCCAGAGCAAAAGAGAACATTCTGTTAAATTATTTTATACTAAATATATTATTTAAGAAAAAAATTATGAAAAAGAATCTTTTTTTATTAAGGGCTATTAAATGAATTGTACTCAAATACATAATATAAAAAAGGTCGAAAACATCAATAAAATCAGTACTTTACAACTAAAAAGGGAGAAAGGTCGAAAAATATAAAATGTACATTATTGTACTATTAACTACCGCTTTACTACCATTGAAACAGCTATTAATTACCATATAAAGTACTAACTACTACTAAGAGATACAAATATACATAAAACCACTGTTTATAAGTCTTAAATGGCTTATTTTAGAACAAAGCTTGCCTATACTGGCAGGCTTTTTTTATACCTAAACCTAAAATACACCAAAAACATCTATTTAGGTAAAAAACACATTACATAGACAAATAGGTGGACAAATAGGTGGACAAAAAAGTGGTAAAATAATGCTCGAATTAATATTGAAACTACACAAATAAACGATTTAGTATTAAAAAACACTTTGAGTTAAGGGGTGTAAATACATAAGAATAGTACTTATTGCATTTGTAAATAACTGATTATAAGGGTTTTTAGTTGTTTTTATTGGATTTGCTAGTATGTATGACGGTACTACTTTGGTTTCTCTTCACGTTTCCTAGTACTTGATAGAGTCTTGTGACGTCATCAATATGCACATCGAAGGGCTCATGAATTAAACGCCCGGTGCTCTCGTATTTTTCTTCATTAACCGAGCACGCTAACCAGTTTTGCGGGAGATCACTTTTTTGAAGTCGTTTAATAACCCTGTACTCAGATGTTTCTATTAGATAGTCCTGACCATAAACAACTAAACGTTTATTTTGAACCTCTCGTAAAGCTGCAATACTACCAGACTTATATTCTGGATACATACTATCTCCATGAACACGCATAGCTGCAGTAGCATCGCGAAACCAATCTCCTGCATCAATCATTTCAACAGGTTCTCGCGTTGGATCTAATACTGCGGTTTCATAATTCCCTGCTGTTACTACACCGTCATACAAAGGAATGAGTTTTTTTTGTTCACGATCGTAAGTTGATTGGAATTCGTTTAGAGTGTCTTTTTTATCTTTTATCATTGGTTCTTTGCCAATTAGAAGCCAATCAGGGGAAAGATCACTATTCAGAGACAAAATTTTAGCAATTAATTCACCACCTACCTCACTTTTTAAGCTGGAACTTCTGAAATTCGATGCGGCAACGCCTAAGGTTTCAAAATATTTTAACTTCTCAAAGCCTTTAAATTCAATATATTTAATGATTCTTTGCTTAATTGGTGCTGAAATTTTGTCCATATATTTGTTTATGATGAAATTTTGTCTTTATATTTGTACAGCAATTTGAAACAAATAAGACCATGGACAAAAATAAACAAAAAAAGGAGTACGCAAGTTACAACCCCCTAATTATCCAAAAATTAAAAACAAAATACGGTATGACTACTCAGTTTATTAATGCATCTCTTCGAGGTGACCGCACTAGTGATAGTTCTTTAAAAATCTGTGAAGATTATAAACTGATGACCAAAGCCATTAACAAAGCAATAAATGAACTTTAATACTATTTAAACACCGTTTAAATTATGTACGAATATCACAATAATATACTCTCAATTCCTGCCAAACTTCTTTATGAAGACTGGGGATTGGTTACTTACAATAATTATCTACAATTATGCACCCGCGGAAAATTAGTACGCACCAAAGAAGGGCGTGGACCAGGTAATGAGCCGTTCGTAAGTTTTCATGATTTACCAGTACATAAAGGTGTAGATTTTAAGAAGCTATGTATAGAAGGATTGGGAGATCCTAAAGAGGTTGTTGTTCGCAATAAATTAGAAAACTACATTATTCCAGATGTAAAAGCAATAAGGTTTTTTGCAGAACATCGCAAACCCTGTGGCAAATCAATTTCACTTGAAGATCAGAGAGTAAAAGCAACGAACGCGATAGTTTTAAATGCCATTCGAATAGTTCTTAATGATCGTTTAGCGAAATCTAAAACATTTGGCAGAAAGCCTACTGAGATTTGGAAAAATATTAGCGAAGCAGTAAATGCGATCAATCCAAAAAAATGGAGTTTTTCATTACCAGGGAATCCTAGAAGATTAAAAGCTAAATACGATGAGTATTTAAAAAATGGTTACGAAGTTTTTCTTCATAAAGGAGAAGGTCAAAAGAATGCACAGATTATAAAAGACGACATAGCAGATTTTATTCTGGCTAAATATTGCCTTCCAATAAAAATGTCTATTCCTGAAGTATTACAGGCATATGACATTGAAGCAGAAAAAAGAAACTGGAAAAGTTTGACCGATTCAGCGATATACAATTGGCTCTATCAACCAGAACAGGAACGTATTTGGACATTAGCTCGTCACGGATTAAGTGCTTACAACAAAAAATACAAACACACTATTACAAGAGATAGAAGTGATTGGTTCCCGAATGCATATTGGGCGATTGATGGTACAAAACTTGACTGGATACACTATTGGGATGATTCAAGCAATAAAATGGGTGCAAAACTCAAAATAGACGTAATGTTTGATGTGTACTCTGAAAAAATAATTGGTTGGGATATTTCCTTTACAGAAAGTCATATTGAGCACTTTAAAGCTATTAAAATGGCAGTAAATGAAGCACAATGTCGTCCTTATTATCTGACCTATGATCATCAAGGAGGGCATAAAATGGATAGAATGCAGGATTTGTACGACTCACTGATGGCTATAGATGGTCACGGAACACATCATCCGAATAAAGCTCGAAATCACTCCAATCCGTCTGAACAGTTGTTTCAACGATTCCAACAACAGGTTATTACTAAGTTTTGGTTCTCAGACGGTCAAGGAATAACAGTAAGACGTGATGATAACAAAATGAATACTGATTTTATACTCGAAAATAAAGACCATTTAAAAACTGTTGAAGAATTGCAAAAAGCTTGGTTAGCGGCAGTAAATATTTGGAACGCAAAAAAACATCCACATTTTGAAATGAGTCGTAACGAGGTTTATCAGCACGAAATGCCCATGAAAGAACCATTGACACTATGGGATATAATGGATAAAATGTGGATTGAAGAAACTAAAAAATTAGTAACCTACAAAGGTTCTGGAATCTATATAAATATTGCAGGAGAATATTATGAGTTTGAAGTCTACAATAAAAAAGGAGAAGTCGATAGTGATTTTAGATATAAAAACATCGGTAAGAAATTCAAAGTACGTTATGATCCCGATTTCTTGGACGGTTATGTTCAACTCTACTCTAAGGATGAAAAAGATAATTATGTATGGATAGCCAATGCAGAGCCAAAAAGAAATCATCAAAATATACCAGCCTTGATGAAAGAAGGTGACAAAGAAAGATGGTTTGCTGATATGCAAGTGCGTAAAATTGAATTAGAGTACACGCAAAAACAGCTAAAAGATCTCGAAGAGCGTACAGGTATCAACAGACAAAGCATGATAGAAGACACCGATTTACTTATTAAAATGGGGGGAAACATGACGAAAGTAGAGCAATTAATAACCGAAGCAGTAGATAACGAATACGATTTTTAACCTAACAGACACTAATAATGACAATAGAACAAAAAAAACAAATAGTAAAAGAAATAAAACATTTATGCACTTTAACCTCTCAAAACAAAGTAGCTACTAAAGCAGGTGTATCATCGGCAACTATTAGCCAAATGATAAATGAGAATTGGGCTTTAATTAAAGATGAGATGTGGCGCAAAGTAAAAGTGAAGCTTCGCATTGAGTTAGATTGGAAAACGGCTCAAACTACCAATTTACAATACATATATCGCCATGCTGAAAAAGCAAAAGAAAAATCAATCAGCTTCGGGATATCTTTCGACGCAGGAGCTGGAAAAAGTCAAACATATAAGTTAATAGCCAGCACTTTGCCTAATGTAATTTATATCGAATGTAAAACTTTTTGGAAATCAAAAAGCTACGCAAAAGCACTAGTTACAGCCTGTGGGCTGGATGATTTTGGCACAACCGAAGATTTAGTAGAACGCTTTATAGATCATTTAAGCGGTTTAGATAAACCACTAGTTATAATTGATCAAATGGATAAGTTAAAGGATGGTTCTATGGATTTCTTTATAGACTTCTACAATGACTTAGTTGGTCATTGCGGTTTTTTACTCTCGGGAGTTCCTGCACTTGAAAAAAGAATAAAGCGAGGTGTAAAAGCAGATCGTTCAGGTTACTTTGAGTTGTGGTCCAGAATAGGCAGAAAGTTCTTGAAATTAAAACCGCTCACACTATCAGATGTAACAGCTATATGTGTAGAAAATGGATTAACTGATATTGATAGAATTGAAACAATATTTTGCAATTGTGAAGGTGATTTAAGACGTGTCAAGCAAGATGTAGAGAGTTATTTTCTTAATCATAAAAATGCGGCTTAATAATGATAAAAGTACCCAGAGCCTACAGCTATGAAGATATTGAAAGAATCAAATTTAAAACCATAAAAATAGATGAACAATGGAAAGAACATCTGGGAGAACCACAATTAGGAAATAGTCATTGGCTTGTTTATGGTGATTCCGGACAAGGAAAAACATCTTATGTGTTACAAGTCGTGAAGCAAATATGCATGAATTCTCAAAAAGCACATTACAATACATTGGAAGAAGGAATGAAAAAAGGATTTCAAATGGCTCTTAAACGAAACAATATGAAAGGTGTTCCTGGATTCAATTACCATAAAGAAAATGTAACACAGTTGACAGCACGGTTAAGCCGTCAACGTCAATCGAAAATTGTTGTGATAGATTCAGTTCAATACTTTTTCAGAAAGATGAGATCGGAACATTATTTCGAATTTGTAAGCAAGTTTCAGGATACAACATTTATTTGGATCAGTGGGGCAGATGGAGAAAAACCAAAAGGACAAATCGCCAATGACATTTATTTTGATGCGGATATAGTTGTTAAGGTAAAAAATTACCAAGCTGTAGTAGAAAAAAACAGATTTGAAGCGTACGAACCAAGAATAATTTGGCAACAAGGATATAACGAAAAGCATTTAAAACTATTAGAACAAGGATAACCATGAAAACAGTAATAAAAAAATTAAACATCACACAGGATCAATACGAAAGTATGATTTGGAATTTTTACAATAACTGGTGTGAAAGCGTTAGCATAACAACTCTTGAATATCAACAAGTTTTAGCCAACAGTTCTATTAATTCATGGTTTAGAATGGAATTGACAAAATGTGAAATTGAGTTTCACAAGTTAACAGATCGTTACACACAGACAAGTGTAACTGCTAGAGATTTAGAAAAGTGTTATCATGATTGTTTGATGTATTTATTCAATTATAGACCTATGTCTTTACTATCTCAAATTAAACGAAGCAAAACACCTCAAGGTGTAAAAGTCTTTTCAACCAATTAAAACTAACCAATATGAGTCTCCAAATATATGCCAGATTAAACATTTTATACAATGTACTAATCTATTGCTCAGATCAGCAAAAGGAAGGTAAAATTGAAAGTTTTTCACTTCCTGAACGAATATGCATCAACCAAGAAAGAGGAGCGCTTCTTAGTCAACTTGCATTTTTAAATAAAGAGGTTTTTGCTTCAGAAGTTAGACAAAGTAAAGTCTCTAAAACAATTGAGGCTAAGATACAATTAGTGATTAAGAAAATAGAAGCTACCAATTGGGGTGGCTTTGATCAAAGTAGATTTTTGATAACAGATGAAACTTAAACGTACTCCTGAGCAAAACAGACGTTACAAATTGCATCAAAAAATTAAAAAGCGATTTGAGTATTACGCCAAGAAACGAACAGTAATTATCCCGCACGATTACAATTTAGAATGTGAATTTCTAAAAGAACTTAGGGATAAATTTAGATACAACATTCAATATTCAATAATAAGTCCAAACACAATAGAAGTAATTAATCCCGAAATACAAACATGATGACAGAAACACCAACAACACCAATTGATATTACAAATTTATCAATAGCAGATAAAAAGGTTTTAAAAAAACAACTTGCTCAAGAAGAAAAAGCAGAAAAGGAAGCTCATAAAGCCAATGTTGCAACTCTAAAAGAAATTGGCATTGAGTTTTTAGAAAACAATATAGATTCTTTAGCCTTTAAACAAATTGACATGGAGAAAACCGTGGCAGGAATTTTCAAAGGACTAACACATTATTTAGACCTAAAAGCAAGTATATACGGACTTGATAGATTAGATCAAGATAGTCATACTGTGACACATCCTGATGGATCTTGTAGTATAACTATAGGCTACAATCCAGGGATTTCATTTGATGGAACTGAAACTGCAGGTGTTCAAAAAATAATGAATTATATCACAGCATTATCAGGAGGAGACGATGATGAAAACGCAGCGAAACTTGCAAAAGCGGTCAAGTTTTTTCTTAAACCAAATTTAAAAACAGGAATGCTTAACCCGGGAAGAATAATTCAACTCAATCAAATGAGAAGTGATTTCAATTCCCCTGAATTTGATGAAGGCATGGATATTATCGTCGATGCTCAAAATAAGACCAAAGGTAGCACATATGTTTCTGGATGGAAACATATAGATATTGGAGATAATAGAACTCGAAAGTTAGAATTTAGATTCACAGTGTAATGAATGAGTACACTACAACAATACTAATATTAGTCATAGTGCTGATTGGTACAAACAAAAAGGAGATAGCCACTTACATCTCCTGGTTAAGATTCAAAATTCATGTAACATTAAAACAATATGAAAATGATCGTCGAAATCATTCCAATATTGAAGCCCTTAAAAAACACAGTAAAGCAACTTATAAGCATAAATAGATTATTGGTTAGTTAATTCGGTTTCCCGAGCCTGATGGTTCTTGCAGGTTCGAATCCTGCCTCGGGAGCAAAATTTTAAAATAAATAAAATGGAAAAAAAGGTAACGCATTATTTCGTGTATGTAGGGCACAGCAACGCTACAAAAAACAAGTTGCAAGATGAATTTGAAAATTACTTAAAATCTTTATCTGCTACAATTATTGAGGTTAACAAGCTTGAAGATTTAAAAAGTGAAATAATAAATAAATCATTAGAACTTAATGAAATTCATCGTCGATGTCAGGGCCTAAAAATATCAATTGTTGATATGCATTATAGTAAAGGATTTATGATAAGTGGTTTTCATTCTTTGGTTTTTCAAATATTGAAAGGTTATGGCAACTAAAGCACAAGTTTACACAGGCACTGGTTCTGCCATTGACAATTATAATAATCCAAAAAAACAGCTCACCGACATTGTAAATGGAAATCGGAATGGTAAAGATAATTGGGGATTGTTCGAACCAGAACATAAATATGCCAAAGTTCACAAATTAATACGCTCTATATGTATTAGTAAAGAGTGGAGCTTGCCAAATGAAAAATGGGGAGTAATTGCCGATTTAAACAAACTAAGTGATTTTTTAAAAAGTGAAAAATCGCCAGTTAGAAAACCACTAATGAATATGAATAAACAAGAGCTTGAGAAAACAATTACTGCTCTTAAAGCTATTGTAGTGCATCATTACAACAAAAAATGCAAGTAAAATGGAAACCTACAGCATCACTGAAGTATGTTCACATGACATAGCCGAAATCAAAATAATAAGTACTTGTGTTACTTGCGAAACAACACAACTAGTTTGTTCCAATTGTAGAGAAGCCCTAGAACCACCAAAAATAGAATGCTAAAATGAAAATAGACTTAAAACTTAACCCCGAAACCGCATTGATTGTAGCGGCCACAATTGAGGCAGTATATAACAGCAAAGCATTAACCAGGAGAGAAAAGTCAATACTTTCAATCGCTCTTGACTTAGCTACTAAATTAGATGGGAAAGCGGTTCATATCAAGGCTAAAAGAAACCAATTTAATGCCAAAAAGAAAATAACAGTATCATTAAAGTTTCACGAGGCTGATATGCTGGAGCTCTTACTCCTTCAACAAATAAAAGGGATTCATGACTCCTACATCAGACTAGAAATCCAAAAAGCAATTAACCTATTGAATCAAAAATTAGCCTAATGTATATCAACAAAAAAAGAAGAAAACCAGATGCGAAAAAAGAGTCAATTTTTGATACCGAAGCACGACTCGTAGAAGAAGCTCGCAAAATAGCAAAGAATTTTCAACACGTTAAACCAGTTAAATACCTTTTAAAATAGATTTAAATGGAAGAAAATAAATATGTAACCTATGAGGTTACTTTCAAAGAAACTAAAGAAAAATGGGTTTTTCAGTATCGGAAATCAGATGGAAATCTCCATTCTTTTTTTAATGATCCAAAAGGAATCGGCATTTTTAATTTGTTCAAAAAAAGAACATTTCCTGAAACAGTAGCAATGATAGAAGAATGGAGTCAGTACAAACACATTGTAACTATCGAACTCAAACTGGAAGATTATAGTTTCGAAGCTCTTTATAATAAGTATGGACTAAAAAGGAAAGGCGATTTAGCCAAAAAAGCCTACGAAAAACTAGACTTGCCCACCAAGATAAAAGTTTTTAATGTGATTCCAAAATACGAAGCCGATTTGGCAAAAACAGGACAAGCAAAAGCGCATTTAGTGACTTGGTTAAATCAAAAAAGATACAACGACGAATATTAATTATTAAACAATCAATAAAATGAATGAAACATTAACAGCCGATAAAGGCAAAGTAATAACTGCTTACAACAAAGCAAAAGGTGGTAGAAAAGTATTCTTAGAAAACATTTTCGGAATGAAAACCTTTCAACCAGAAATAAAAGAACGCATCACGAGCCTTAATGATGCGCTTCGGGAAAATGGGGTTTCAGAAAAAAAGTTCAGAGAATCATGCGAGGGACTGTCACCAGACGAAGTTGCTTATAAGATGATCAAAGAAATAGTAAAAGCATTTAACGAAGGTTGGGTACCAGACTGGTCAGATAGCAGTCAAAATAAATACTATCCATGGTTTAAGATGAGTTCTCCTTCGGGTGGCGGTTTTTCGTACGACGACTACGATGGTTGGAGCACGTGTTCGGGTGTCGGCTCGCGCCTTTGCTTTAAATCAGCTGATTTAGCCAAACATGCTGGACAATTATTTGAGAGTATTTACAAAGATTTTTTAACCGCTTAAAACCATATTATGTACACAGACATTAAAACATTCGAAGATGCTTGTAAGGTTTTGAACCTTGACCCAGCAATTATCATTCCTGATTTTGCATTATTTCCAGAATCAGATAGACAGGCAATGATTGATCACACCAAATTAGTAATCATAGCTAAAGCCATAAACGGCGACTGGGTACCAGACTGGAATGATTGGGATCAGTATAAATACTATCCATGGTTCAAGATGGGTTCTCCTTCGGGTGGCGGTTTTTCGTTCGACGTCTACGATTGTTGGGGCACGCATTCGGATGTCGGCTCGCGCCTTTGCTTTCAAACCAGAGATATGGCAAAGTATGCCGGAAAACAGTTTGAAGAATTGTACAAAAGCTATTTCGTAAAAGCATAATAAATGAGGTTGTGTGGTGTCGTTGCTGTAGTTCTCCTTCAGGTGGCAGTTTTTCGTACAACGACTACGATAATTGGAACACGAATTCGAATGTCAGCTCGCACCTGAGCTTAAAATATTAAACACCACAGACCTTGCCAACAGGGCAAAAAAACACAAAATTAATAGGTTCGTTAGTAAAGTAATTGAAAGCGAGCCAATCTAAGCAAAGCAATGAAACGAATCAATAATTTATACAGTCAGATTGCATCTGTTGATAATTTAAGGATTGCCGAAACTAAAGCAAGAAAAGGTAAATCCAATCAATATGGTGTCAAGATTTTTGATAAAGACCCCGAAAGCTATATTATCAAACTTCATGAGATGCTTTTAAATAAAGAGTATAAAACCTCACAATACACAACCTTCACCGTTTTTGAGCCTAAAGAAAGAATTGTTTTTCGTCTTCCTTACTTCCCTGACCGAATTACCCATCATGCTGTAATGAATGTTTTAGAATCAATATTTGTTAAAGTTTTTACAGAAGATAGCTATGCGTGTATAAAGAAAAAAGGAATTCATGCAGCTACCAACAATATCAAAATAGCCTTAAAAGACCAGGATAATACAAAATACTGTTTGAAGTTGGATATTGTCAAGTTTTATCCTAATATAGATCATGATATACTAAAAGCGTTACTTAGGAAGAAATTCAAGGACAATGACCTACTTTGGCTACTGGACGAAATTATTGATAGCGCTGATGGTTTACCAATAGGCAATTATCTAAGTCAATACCTGGCTAACTTTTATCTTACCTATTTTGATCATTGGATCAAGGAAAACAGAGGGATTAAATATTATTTCAGATATGCCGATGACATTGTAATCCTTTCGAATAACAAACCTCATTTACACGAAATTTTATCACTGATTAAACAGTATTTAAACGCCAATTTAAGACTTCAGGTAAAAGACAATTATCAAGTGTTCCCTGTTGAAGCTCGTGGAATTGATTTTGTAGGCTACAAGTTCTACCACACGCACACACTGCTTCGGAAATCAATTAAAAAACGATTTGCTAAGGCAGTTTCCAAAACAAAAAACAAGGCTACTATAGCCGCTTATAATGGATGGGCGAAACATTGCAATTCCAAACACTTATTAAAAAAAATACTTCCCAATGAACAATTTTAAAGATTTTAAAATAAAAGCCGAATTATCCACTTTTACAGGCGATAAAATAAAAATAGATAGATTATTAAATGCCGAAATATCAGTACTAGCCTATAAAATTGAGGATTCGAAAGTAAAACAAGGAACAAAGCTCTTGATACTTCAACTCGAAAAATCAGGCATCAAACACGTTTTATTCACAGGATCAAACATTTTAATGCAAATGATTAAACAAGTACCTGAAGACAAATTCCCATTCAAAACAACAATAATAAAAGAATCAGAACATTTAGAATTTACTTAAAAAAGACAACTACGGAAATCCGTTAAAAATATTTAACTAACCTTAATACATTTGAATTATGGACAAATATGCCGAAATAATCTATAGACATCGAGCGGAAGAAACTCGTGTCATTTCAGCACTGGAATCAAAACAAAAAAAGTTAGACATGATTTTTCTTATTTTTTGTATTATATTATTTTTCTCACTTATATGTATATCTTATCATCTTTTATATATACATTTGGAAAGCGAAAAACTAAAACAATGGCTGGAAACACATTGAAATGATTCCATATTTTAAACTTGAAAAAAAACGATTATGAAAAAACTACTAGTACTTGCATCATTGCTAATTTGCTTTTGTATGAGAGCACAAAACACTGAGCTCTTACATAAAATGGATAATTGTGATTTGGATGCAGCAACGGAATTTGCAGACGCAATAGCAAATAGTTTTCGTGTCAAATATGAACGACTAGATTCTAGGTATTCAAAAAGAGGAGACGTTTACTCTATCATTTATTTACCAGCTTCAATGATGCCAAAAAATAAAGAAGCTATTAAAGATGCAATAGAAAAGAGTTATAGCCGTGAATTTGAATGCGACTCCTGTTTAAGTGTTCATTATAACGTTATTAATGAGGGGGAAAATAAAGACCTTGAAATTAAGGGAACAAAGAAGTATCATTTCACTTTTACAAGAGGAAAGTTTCTAGACTTGTTTAATTTTTGGGTTAAATATGTAAATCCAAATGCGATAGCCTCAGAAGTTTCTAATAAGGGTATTGATTCTCAAAGAGACTTTAAAAACAATCAGTATTGGTACAATTTCGCAACAAGTAAGGATAGTGGAAAATGGTATATTAAAAATTATACTGATCGACTAAATGAATTTAAATAGGATTTAATTTGAATTTAAACCCGCTAATTAGCGGGTTTTTTTATGCCTAAAAGTTGTGTTGCACATTAAAAAAAGGCTTCTTAATTTTGCTTCATGGCGTATAATAAAAAGAACTACAACAAACGAGCTCAATTTATTATTGAGGTCTATAAAAGCGTCAAATATTCAGATGTGCCTGATACTAAGATTATAAAAACTATTTTTCCTCAGCATAACATTTTTATATCATACCGTCAATGGATGAATATTAAAGGAATGCCAATTCCTAAACAACCAAAAACACAATTGTCATTATTCGGTACGTAAACCTAACTGAACTTTTTGCGAATTATCATCACAGCTATAATCTTCAAATTCACAAGTAAAAGTTAGTTCCCTGACTCTTAAACCTACATCGTTTCTATTGTGACCAGTAGCTGCGGTTCTATTAAGAGATTGGCAAAAATCACTTTCCCAACATTGAACTACCATAAATAGTTGTTGTTCAATCTCTAAATATTTCAGCCCCGTTTTTCTACTATCAAGTGGTGCATCTTGCCATGTTTGACAGTAATTTTCAAATACTAAAGTGATAGAAATAACTGGTAATGCAAGTTGATTATTACCTTGTAGATTGGAAAAAGCAGTGTTGGGAAAGTCAATTAAAACAGCTGGAAACGCCATATTTTTTCTAGGATCATCCATTCCTAATTGCCCTAAGTCCTGTTCAATGTAAACTATGTCTGGAACTTCTGTTTTTATACGTTCTTGCAGTTCTAAAAAGAGTTTTCCAAAAGGTGATTCTACATCATTTAAAAGATTGGTTATTGCTGATACTACCATAATTATTGCATTATTTGTTTAATATCTCTTGCGACTTGTCTCTCAATAGCTTTATTTAATACTACACTATTTCCTTCGTTGGTTGGCATAAATTGACGTTTAGGTATATTCATTTTTCGACTGTGCGCCTTTATGGTACTTTCACCAGATTTATACGTCACTGTTTGCATGCGCTCTTTTCCTTTTTTAGTCAATTTTCCAGTACCAACTTTCTTTTTGCTGTACTTGTTTCTAGTGTGTGCTTTTACCGTTACAGTACCTTTAAATCCTTCATTGTGTAACCTGGCATAAGGTCTGTTATTCTTCAAAGTCACTTGTCCAGGTTGCGTGGTGTAATGATTGTCAGCTCGCAAAGCTCCACTATCAACTAAAGTTGAACCTTTCTTTTTATTACTTTTTTTCCAACGGTCAAAGCTTTGACCCTGAAAGCCTCCTGCTCTGAAATTACCATTTATAAAGCGTAAAGCGATGTTTCCAGCTACTGATGGAAAACGACTATTTGCATAGTTTTTTAGTTCATTTGCTTTAATTTCAAGTGCTCTTGAAAATTCTTCTGGTGTCATAATCTTGTAGTTTTAAGCATAAAGCATTGTTATTCAAATAACATTTAGTAATTTTGTTTTTATGATAACCATTTTTAACTATAATCCAACAGATCAGGAGCTCAGCGATATTCGTTTTGATGCTTTTTCTTTGTGTCAAAAATTTGGTATAGATACTGATAAAGAGCTAACTCCAGAGCTTTATTTAAACCTTGTTTCGCAAGAAAACGCTTATTATGATTTAGCGGTCCTTTTCGAATTTAGAAAAGATCAAAAAAAAGCAGATGAGTTTTGGGCAAAACTTCCAAAAGAATTACAATCTGGTGGTTTGGGCTACGATTGTTTAAATATTGCTATTTAGTATTTTCTCTTAAATAAGCGCTCACCTTACTTCCAATTGTGCTATAATCCTGCATTAAAAATGGCATTAAATCTTTTACCGCTTGCTTTTCATCAATATTTAGCATTTTAAGCGTACCTCTAAATTCAGTAATCCAACTTTTATAGCCGTAACCGTTTTCCAGAATTTCTTTTTGGTGGATTGCTTTACCTCCAAACTTTTTCATAAAGTCTGGGTAAGTATGCCTTGCACAAAACTGATTTATAGTTTCCATATTTTTAGTACCAACTGCGCTCAATGACTTAGGTGCTGATTTGGTTTTTGCGTGCAAAATTTCATGCCATAAACTTTCAAAAGAATATTCCTGGTTAAAGGTCATTTTCTTACCGCTTTTAATGGCCGCTAAACCGTTTCTAAATTCTTCAAGCGGATTAAACTTAATACTGCTAAACTCATGCTTACTTAATGTAATTATTGAACCGCTAGCCCAGTCACCAGTTGACGTATTGTGATACATAGAATGTTGCATCATGTATGAAGTAGACTTTAAAAACTTCACTTCATCTAACCCGCGTCTGAAATCTTCCGGTGAAAATTCAGCATATTTAGTTAATATCGTTTTGATTTCTTTATCAGTTGGTAAATTACCCTTTATATAATCATGCAGGTTTATTGAACTTTCTTTTTTCGGTTCTTCAGGTGCTTTTATTTTATCCTGATCCTTTACTTTAAAGTATGGGTGCCTATCATTAAATATCACATTACTCAATGCAGCATTGTTATCGAAAATGGTGTCTTTTATCAAAGGATTGACCATTACATTAGCCCAATCACTATCAAATTCTTTACTTAGATTTCTTGCGATACCTGGTATAATTGTACATCGACAACCCCACGCCAATGGAGTGTATAAACGAAGCCAAATTTTATCTGTTTTGAGAGCTGTAAACTTGTCAAAAATCCTATGTTCTGGACGTACAGCACTATCACCAACAGTTGAAAACTGCAAGTATTCCGCATCCATCGTATGCCACTTACGAGCCATTATAGAGCTTTGAGTGACGTATTTCACTTCTGCTGATAGATAATTTTTATTGAATACTTCGCCAGTATCAGCAACTATTTTTTTTATAGATTCAAAGCTTCGCTGTTGCCCTTTAAGATTGAAAACGGCATCTTTAAATAAGTGAAATTGAGTTAACGTTTTAGCGTAACTGAATTGTTCCACATTTAGTGTGAATGCATCTTTTAAAACTTTACGGCTTTCATTATCGTCAAATGAAGGTCCTAATCCACTATTGACAGCCTTTATTAATTGCGTTGCTGTTCTGTTGTAAACAGCATCAGTATTTAGGTCTTCACCATTCATTAACTGCCTTGCAATTTTTGCGTAGATGTCATCCCAATTGTCGGCTGCTAAATCATCCAGTTCAAGATCAATACAACAGGTACAATCTAAACTATATAAATTATTTAATTGCCCGACTAATGTCGGGCTTGGTCGAAAAAATCCGCTAAACCTTTAAAAAGTAAATCCATTAGGTTTTGCTTTCTGGTTTCGGTTAGTTGCGATTTTGGGGGTTGTTGACGCGATGGTTTTTTAGAATTATTATCGTTTGGTTCCGGTGCCGGTTCCTGGTTTGCCAGTTCCATTTTTGCTTTTAACTCATCGTAGTTATCAGGCTTTGGAATTTTATATGTTTCATACCAATAATCATCACCTACAGGAACTTTTGAACTCACAACCACATCAATTTCCATTCGCATTTTTAACTTGGTCAAATCAAGATCAAGTTCAAACTCAAATTGACCATCGACGTTATAGCCATATGATTTTAAAATCTGTTTAAACTTTTTGCTGTTTAATAGATTTTCAACAAAAATCAAATCTGAAATAGTCAATTCGTCCTGTTGTTCTCCGTGCTCTTTTGATTGTGCATAACCGCTCGACTTACTGGATGAAGTTGTTTCTGTATTTCCCAAAATGGCGATTGCCATTTCTTCGTTACATGCATCTTTTAAACCAAGTTGAAGCTTACCGTCACCATTTGAGGTTTTGCCGTCAAGCATTTCAAATTCGGCTTGTTTTGGTATCATCATCGCAAGCGATGAACCGCTATCGGTTAGTAGAGTTTTAAGCTCTTGTTTGGTTTTTGTATCATACGCATCATACTTCATGATTCGAACAGGTTGCCCGAAAATCTCAACGTATTGTGCATAATCTCCAAAGGTTCCACGTTTATATATTCCATAAATAGAACACGCTAAAAGCAATCCTAAATCTTTTGGTTTACCTACAACCCAAACAAAAGGCATGTCTTCGTAAGCATAACCGTCTTGTTCTGAAAGTCCGTATTGCGATTTGGTAATTAATCCTTTCTCGGGTTTAATGTGCTTTCTTTCAACTTCTTTAAAGGTCAGTTCTTCACCTATAATAAACTCAACACCTGAAATTCCCCAAATTTTAGATTCCATTATTAAAGTAGTCAATTCACGTCCTTTTTCACTCTTAATTAAGGCAGTTAAGTCATCATCCTGTTTGCCGTCTTTTTTAATGAATTTTAATTTTTTATTAAGTACAGCATCTATCCTTTTTTGAATAATACCACGCAAAAAACCATCCATTGAAAGGATGTCGTGATACAAGTCATATAGCATGACACGATTAGGATAATAAACACTTTCAGCAGTAACGACGCTTTCTTTTAGTTTTCCGATGTCTTTACTGCTACGGTCAGGAGACACGAGTGTTAAGTCGTGAATGATATAAGCCTCTTTTTCTTTATTTTCCATGGTTTAAAATCTTTGGATGCGTTTTTGGTTAGAACCCCAGAAAACACCATCATTCAATGTACTTTCGTCTTCTGGTGTTTCTGGATCATCTTGTTTATAAGGCCAGTTTGGATTTATATTTCCCTCTTTAATATCAAACAGCCATCCGGGTACTTCCTTGTTACCAATCATCAACTCCCAATCTTCGCGAAATAACTCTAAATTGACATTTGGATTTGATTTTCGTACCAACCAATAAGAGGCAATTACTTTAATTGTCTTCTTTAAATTTTCATCTACAACTGTTGGAGCTAATGCCGGTTCTACGTAATCATCGCCAAAAAGTGCTTTTAAATCATATTTAAACAGGTATGATTTACAAAAATCCTCAGCTGCTTTGATTTGAGTAATTGTTTCGTTCGGATTGCTTCGGGTTATTGCTGCAATAACTTCCGGGTATAATTCGGTGTTTAATTCTGATGGTTGTACTAACATTACATTCTATGTTTATTGGCTTGACGTTTGAAACTTTCGATTGCTCCGGTAGCCGTTGTGATTTGTACTTCTTTTATAGTCCAGACAGCACCTTCGACACAATCGGGTCCATCCATTAGCTTTGCTTTTCGGCTGAAACTGGTAAACTGTGCAACAAGTCGCTCCATATGTGGATTGGTTTTCTCCACTACATTAAAAATCAGATGTCCTAAACGGTTTAGTGGTTCAAGCCCTCCCTCAATTCTTGCGTATTTTTCAGGCTTCTTGCGGTCATCCGGGCGGATTGGTAAAAAGGAATTTCTTTCTTCGTTTATTCTGTATATATGAGGTAAAATAACCTGCTCGTAAAATGGATTTTGAAGTGAATTGTTTTCTATCCATATATAAACTGGGTCAACTCCGCCACGCTTACAAATGTCATGCGCTTCAAATAGGTATTCACAAAACTTAGCGTTACTCATTTGATCAACCCAAACTTTTTGGATGTAATAGTTAAGTCCCTTGTTGGCTACAATAGTAATTGCCTTGCTACTTGCATTGGTTTTATCTGAATTACTAGGTGCCGGATCGGCATAAATTACAACATTATCACAATGGCGTAGTTGTGGACACTTTTCGAAAATAATATCTTTAAAAGTATCACCACCATCCATTGGGTTATTGAAGTACTCTTTTTGGTAACTTTCGTAACTTATCAAAGAAAGAACCCTGTCGATATTTGCTTCTGTATTTTTTTGAGGCCAAGTACTTTTTCCTTCTTTATCACGAATATTAATGACTTCGTGAATATCAGCTTTTTTACCCATTTCGGTAATACAACAATACTTTGCAATAATGTTTCCACAAGCAATAATTCTTAATCCACTAGAAATTGAACGGGTTGGAATTAAAGCTTGTTCAATCCATTTAACACGTTCCTTTACCCTTTCTGGATTACGGCATATTTCGTCGGTATCAATATCGTCAATCAAAATTAGATTAGGTCTCTTTGCTTTATTACGAGTTCCACGAGGCGATTGACCTGCTCCAATACCACGAAAAGCCAAACCTTTTCGAGTTGTAAATTCGGTAGATTCCCAACCTCCTATCTTTTTTTGAACACCATAATCATTAATGATACGATTATTACTTTCTAAACTTCCTTTATATGGTAATAGTAATCTTTCAGCATTATCTAATGAATCAGATACTAAAAGGATAGTATCTACTTTTATGTCAACCGGAATATCAGCTATACCCAGGTACAAAGTTTCCATCATGGTTCGACCTGACTTTGAAAGTTCTCTCGACCACGAACGAACTTCATACCATTCGGGATTAGCTATAACTCTTTTTGTAGCCCTTATATGAAATGGCGCGGGCTCACTTGTATAATACATTGGGAAATAGTATTTAAACCATTCCTCAGGATGTTTTTCAAGATGTTGTTTTCTCTTGATTTTTGCCGAATGAGTTTCGCTTAAATCTATAGGAGTAGCATTGTCCATGTTTTCACAGAACTCACGCCATAACTCTAAATATTCCTTGTCGGTAACTCTTTTAGCCATTTTTTAATTTTGAGTTGATAAACTCATCGATGTAATTCTTGAATTTTTTTGCATCACCTAAATCAACAGATTGAATGAACGTTAATAATTTTCTTGAAACCTCCACATATTCACCTAAACCTATTTCGGTTTCCAGGCGTTGGATGTTTGCGGTTATTTTACTCATTATGTCCGCTTCCTTAGATTCCGGAATCGGAACATCACGTTTTGCAATCAATTCGTTTAATGCCTCCAATTGATTATACCAATGCACAAGTTGCGCCTCCTTAGTTGTCAATAGGCTTTTTCGAAGCTTCGCCCAATTGTCTAATTCTGCCCACTTTCCTATTGTCTTTTCGGTTACGCCTGTACGTTCAGCAATCTCTTTAAAAGTGATTCGCTCATTTACATATAATATTCGAGCATACTCCCGCTCTTGTGCTTTGGAAATTCCCATTTTACTCTTGATTACATGGCAAAATTGACCCAAAACAACCCCATTTTAAAATATGTGTGCAATCCTTACGTCTTTATTTTCAATGCTTTGCAAACATTCGCAAGTTTGTACTCACTTTAAAACACATATAAACATGAAAGCTTAATGAGTACACCAAAACAGAAAAAAATCGATAAAGAATTTTGCATCACTGACGACTCAGTGAATGTATATGGCTATCGATGTTTAACGTCTGGTTTATTGGTAGATGAAGTCAAGAAAAACCCTATCGGTTTTAAAATGCACAACCGCGACAACGGTGTTGTGGTGCGTTGGGAAGACTTTAGAATCGATAATGATAAGGTTTATGCAAAACCGATTATCAATTTGGCTCATCCACAAGGTGAGACGATTGTTTCAGAGATCGAAAACGGTTTCTTGAATGCGGCCAGCGTTGGAAAAATAGTTGTGTTGGATTATACCGACTTAAAATCATTGATGTTGCCAGATCAAACAGGACCTACTATTACAAAGTGGTTTCCTCGTGAAATATCGCTTGTTGATATTCCGGGCAATTACAATGCACTTGCCGATCTTTTTGATATTGATGACAACGAATTAAACCTTTCAGATTTAAAAAAAACTAAACCCAATAACATGAAAAAAATCATTTTAACCGCGGGCTTTTTGACCGCATTGAATTTAAGTGACAATTCAAGTGATGAAGATGCAAACGGTGCATTTCAGGACTTAATTGACAAAGCCAATAAAATACCTGGACTGCAAAAAGATTTAGCAGATAAAACCAAAGCTTTAACTGAAAAGGAAAAAGAATTGTCTGATTTGAAAGATTCACATGTAGCCAAAGAAGTTCAAGACTTACTTTCAAAAGGTGAAGCTGACAAGAAATTAACTAAGGAAGTTTCTGCAAAATTAGGAGAAAGCTTTAAAGCTGATCCAAAAGGTTTAAAAGACTTAATCGATGCGATGCCAGCGCAAACATTGATTACAGATCAGTTGGGAGATAATAAAGACGCTTCCGTATTTGCTGGAAAAAAATGGGATGATTTATACCAATCTGACCAATTAGAAACCGTACGTATTCAGCTTCCTGATTTGTACGATAAATTAAAAAAAGAAAAATATCCTAATTCATAATCCAATTTAATTATGGCAAATCCAAAAATACCCCAAGAGTTTTGGGCATCTTATATCGTAGAGAAACTACGTAAAACAAATCCACACATTGCACTTTGTTTTGATGAAAGCAAATTTATTGTTGGTGGTTCTGTTGTCTATATTCCACAAGCGGGAGCTAAACCAAATGTTGTAAAAAATAGAGGTTTTGGGGCGGCTACAGCGGTTCAAAGAGGTGATACTGCAATTGCTTATGTACTTGACGTATTTACAACAGATCCAACAGCACTGTTGACTTCTGAAACACTTGAAATCAGCTACGAAAAACAAGATAGCCTTTTAGCAGATCATACCGACACCTTAGCAGAAAGTATTGGTGACGAATTGACGTATAACTGGATTAAAGGTATCAAACCTGCCGTTGGCGGTGGCACAACTGTTGAATTTTTACCCGTTGCAAGACATATCGGTACTGCCGGTACTGCAACAGCTGTAAATCCAGTAGATGGCCAGACTGGTACTAGAAAAGGATTCACATTCGCAGAGTTTGATCTTATGCAGGCAACTTTTAATAAAGACAATGTGCCAAAACAAGATCGTTACGCAATGCTTGAAAGTTTTATGTTAAAACAGTTTCAAAATTCATTAACCACAAACGAAATGGCGGCCTTTCAAGCTACTGCTGATTTGGCTAATGGTGTTGTTGGAAAATATGCGGGTTTTACAATTCTTGAAAGAAGTTCAGTATTAGCATTATCATCTGCGGGAGTGTTTAGATTACCTGGAGAGGCTTTGGCTGCAACTGATAATCTGGCAAGCATCTTTTGGCAAAAGAACAGTGTAACCAAGTCATTGGGAGATACTAAGCTTTTCCAAGACATGGAGAACCCATTGTACTATGGCGATATTCACTCAGGACTTGTAAAAATGGGCGGTCGTTGTCGTCGTGAAGACTGGAAAGGTGTTGGAGTTGTAGTTCAATCTGCTTAATGAATTAAAATATTATATATATCCAAAAGGTTTCTACGCCTATAGTAGAAACCTTTTTTTAAAACAACTACATGGACCAATTTGTATTCCCAATATTAACTGCTTTTTTTTCTGCATTAATCACCTATATATTTTCAAAGAGAAAAAATCTTGCTGAAGATCGAGCTGCTGAACTAGATAATGCAGTGAATGCTGTAAAATACTATCGTGATTTACTTGACGATATGGCAAGCAGATTAACTGCTGCAACGGAAACCATAAAAACAATGGAAGCGCAACACCGTGAATTAATGGGTATAAATCAGCATCTAGTGGAGGAGTTACAAAAGTTCAAACAACTTAACGGAAAAATATAGTGAGCACATTAGGACAAAAAACATTAGCTGTATCGATTACACAGTTAGGAGTTGAAGAAATTCCAAAAAACAGTAACGCAGGTCCAGCAGTAGAAAAATATTTAAAGTCTGTAGGACTTGGCAAAGGCTATGCTTGGTGTATGGCATTTGTTTATTGGTGCACCAAAGAAGCATCAATACAATTAGGTATCACAAATCCTCTTGCAAAAACTGCAGGAGTTTTGGCAATGCTAAACTTTAAAAAAGAATTAGTAGTTAAGGAACCACAGCCCGGAGACATTTTTATCATGGACTTTGGCAAAGGTCAAGGACATACTGGATTAGTTGAAAAGGTAGAAAAAAACATTATCCACACCATTGAAGGTAATACTAACGATGATGGTAGCCGGGAAGGTTACAAAGTGTGTCGAAGAAAACGAAACAAATCCACAATTAAAGCATATTTAAGAGTATGAAAAACCTAAAATTAAAATTCTGTCTGTCCATTTTTTGTTTTGTTGTTTTGGCTACAACACTAGTGGCTTGTAAAAGCTCTAGTGTTGTACCGCCAACAACAATCGAAACCACTACAACGGTAACTACAAAAGAAGTAGTACGCGATACAACTTTTAAAATCCCACAAGATAATAGCTATTATAAAGCCTATCTGGAATGTGTTAACGGAAAGGTCGTTATGAATAAAGATGTAAAACCAGTGTCTACACCAGGGAAACATTTAGAACCTCCAAAAGTCAATTTACAGGATAATATATTAACCGTTGACTGTAAGGCTGAGGCAATTAAGTTGTTTGCACAATGGAAAGATGTTTACACTAAAGAACATCAACAAATAATCAAAAAAATACCTTATCCGGTTGAACGAGAACTTTCGTGGTGGCAATTAACTCAAATTTATTGTGGTCGATTGTTTTTAACCCTGTTAGCACTTTTTATAATTGTTGTCGTGCTACAAAAAACAAATGTTATTAAATACTAATTAAATACTGTTTAAAATGTCAAACGAAAAAGCGGTCGATTATTTCGACAGACACCCATCAAGCAATGAATGTCATATTACATCTGACAACAGAGTATTTCACACTAAAGGAACTGCTGACAGTCATGCAAACGGGCTAAAAGACAATAAAGTTAATTCTCATTACAGAAGTGATTACGAATTATCGAACATAGAAGTACTTGGTCCTGATATTGAAACTGGCATCGCAACTGAAACGCCTGAAGAAAAAGAAGCTAAATTAAAATTGAGAGTTGATAAATTAGTCTCTTTAGGTTTCCAGCAGATTGAAGACAATTTTGTTAATGCCGAAACTAATAGCAGTATTTCTGCTACTGATGTTTTTGAATCAACAGATGAGCTGTTTGAAATTTCAATCACACCCCCTAAAACCCAACTCAAAAAAGTTTACACTATTGAAGATTTGAAAGTTTTTGATTTCGAATCAGATTATGAGGTCATCAAGGCAATTGTTAAAGGTTTAGCCCTTGAAAGTGCTTCAAATTCTAAAAAAGACCTTTTAGAGGCTATTACAAAAGCAAAAGCTAATTTAGAAAGTCAAGAATAATGGAACTAGGAACCGGAACGCCAAAGGTTACTGTAGCAGTAGCCTCGGGCAACCTCCAACGTCAGTTGCAAATTATGGATGGTGTTGCAGGACTTATGGGAACGGCCCAAACTAAAATAGGTGTAATTGAAACTGTTTTTGGTTATGATGATGCAATAGCAAAGGGTTACACCGTTGCAGCGGAACCATTTTTAAACAAGGCTATTGAGGTGTTCTATCAGGAGTTGGGAGGTAATAAGGCTTTAACTATTCTTGGAGTTGAAGACACAATGACTCTTACGCAAATGGTTACTTCGACTAATGCAAACGGTCTTAAAAAGTTACTTAATTCAGTACAAGGTAAAATCACCATTGTCGGGTTAATTCGCAAGCCAAGCGAGGCTTACGCAATGTCAGAAAATCTCTTTTTGGATAAAGATGTAGAGGACGCATTGTTAGCATCTAAAACATTAGGACAATATCAGCAATCAATCAATAAGCCTGTTAGAATGCTTATTGAGGGTAGAGTTGCCGATTTAGAAGCTGATTTGTTCGAACCTAATACGGTTGGGAATGGTTTTGCGGGTGTTGTACTTGGTAGCAATTTGAAAGATGGTTCTGGCGCCAGTGGTGTTGCTTTGGCTTTGGCCAGATCAGTTAAATACCAATCTCATATAAAAATTGGCAATGGGCAAAATGGTCCTTTGACTATTTCTGATGCATTTATCGGTGACAGAGCTATCGAAGATTATTACCCGGAGGAACTAGATATTTTTGCCAATGCAGGTTACATCATAATGCATCGACGTGACGGATCAGCAGGATATTATTTTGCAAGAGATAATATGGCGACTAATGACGATTTCAGAATCTTAGTGCACGGCAGAATAATTGATAAAGCTCAAAGAATTGCTACAGCAGCCGCAACTCCAATGTTAGAAACTTCTGTTCGTGTGAATGCTGATGGAACCATCAATGGGACCGATGCGAAAGATTTAGAAGAAACAATCTCTCAACAATTGAGATCACAATTAGCGGGTCAGGTAAGTGATATTGATGTTAATGTACCAACTGATGTAGATATAATTAATACTAGCACTGGAGCGATTGAAGTCAAAGTTTTGCCTCTTGGCTATTTGACCTGGATTAAAGTAAAAATAGGTTTAACTGCTAATTTATAGCTATGAATATAAATATAAGTTCATCAGAGTGTGCATTTGCAAATTTTGAGATTAAAATTCTAACGCGAACAATTAAAGGATTACGCGGGTTTAGCTTCAAAAAAGAAGTTGAAAAAGAACATTTATACGGGGCTGGTGATGAAGCTATCGATATTCAATCTGGTAACAAGAAAAATTCAGGAAGTATAAAGGTATTAGGTTTTGAAGCTGATGCCATGAACAAAGCCGCAAGAATTGCAGGATTTGAAGACATTACCGAGGTACCACATGAGCTAATTGTAATCACTTGTACATATCGAAAAAGATTGGTTGACCCAATCTCTACATACATCGCTTCAGGTGTTGCTTTTACGGAATCAGGTGTTGATCTGGAACAAAATGCAAAGTTTAGAGAAATAACATTGCCTTACCTGGCAATGAATGTAAGATTACCATAACATCAAAAACAAACAAATGACAAAAACTGCAGTAAACAAAGGAAATTTAAAAGGCGCTTTCGCTAATCGTAAAGCCAAAGAAGTTGAAAAACTTAAAGAGTTTGATTTAACACCATATATCGAAAAATTTGGGGAGCCAAAGTTAGAGGAATGGAAGCAACTAGCTGGAGGCCGTAAGTTGATCTATTTAAAACACGAAACTGACTTGGCAGTTTTAAGACCTCCGACAGCCGATGACTTAGGCGACTATATGGAAGCGATAGGAAGTGCCGGACTGAGCAAAGCTGTTGCAATGGTGATGGAGCAACTTTGGTTGGATGGTGATATTATCCTAATCGAAGATGAAGAAAAATTCATTTCTGTTTTCTTACAGATAAACAACATCTTGGAAGGGAAGAAAGCCGAGTTTTTTCGCGCTTAGTAATAAAGGCATAAAAGATTGCCAGAATAAAAAAGCAGGACTAGATCACCTGATTGTATTTGGGTGTATGAAATTCGGAGCAAATGCCTTAAAAGATTGGGGTGATGAAACATTTTTCTATCGGACCGGGATTGCACTTGAATTATCAAAAAAAGAAGAAACTTAGGTTATGAATAACACGATTGATTTTGTTTTAAGAATGCGTGACATGGCAAGCTCGAACCTAACCCGATTAGGTTCGACTTCTCAGTCCGTGTTTAACAGGATGAGTCAATCGGCTAATCAAATGACTGGTCGCAACCGTATTTTAGGAATGAGCTTTGCCGAGCTACAGAATAAAATTAGACAAGTTGAAGACACAATTAGCAGAAGTACTATTCCTAGTCAAATTGCAATGGCTCGACGTGAGCTAGCCTCTTTACAAAGGCAATCGGTTAGTCATTCGGGCAATACAAGTTTTTCCTCTGGTAGCAGTTCTAAAGGTTTAGGTGTTGGAGGCGTTGCAATTGGTTCTATGATTGGCAATTTAGCTTCCTCTGGTGTTTCAATGTTGCTAAACGTGGTAACTGCTGGTGTTGGCACAATGATTGAAAAAAGCTTTGAAAAAGAGCGAGCAATTACTGGATTGACTACTTTTTTAGGCAAGCAGGGCGCGCAAGATGCATATAAAAATATTAGAGAGGATGCAAATGCAACGCCTTTTGATACTGCCTCGCTTTTAGAGGTAAATCGTTCTTTGATTTCAGCGGGACTGAATGCTAAGGCAGCCAGAACTGATACTATGAATTTAGCTAACGCCGTTTCGGCTGTTGGTGGCGGAAATGATATTTTATCAAGGATGGCCGCTAATATGCAACAAATTAAGACAGTCGGGAAAGCTACAGCAATGGACATTCGACAATTTGGAATAGCCGGAATTAATATTTATACCATGTTGGCACAATCAACAGGCAAAAGTATTGACCAGGTCAAGGAAATGGAAGTCACTTATGAAGACCTTGCAAAAACTCTGGCGATGGCAAATTCTAAAGGAGGTATTTATGAGGGAGCTATGGCGGCGCAATCGCAAACAAAATCTGGAAAATGGGACACTGTTAAGGATAACTTTACGACTGCAGCATCTGATTTAGGTGATGCGTTTTCACCAGTTATCAATAAGTTTCTCGATATGGGAATTAAGTTCGCTAATGGTATTGGTCCTATGATTGAGCGTGCACAACCTTATATCGATGCATTTGCCAACGGTGTAGGTAAAGCGGTCGACTATGTTACCCAAATTGTTAGCGGTACAGGCAAGTGGAGTGAATGGGTTGCAATAGCTAAAAGCCTTTTTAACGTCATGTACCCAATTATCCAAAACATAGCTCTTAAGCTTTGGGATTTTGTAAGTCGAATAGTAGAGTTTGTGCGTAAAAGTGAAATTCTAAAGGACGTTTTTAGGTTTATTGGATGGTACATGAAAAATATTGGTGATGCTATAGGTGTTGTTTTAGATGGCATTCTTTGGGTTTGGAACAACCTTGTAGAACCTATTTTAAATAAAATAGAAGCTTTTTACAAGTGGATAAAAGGCAATAATACAATTAATGTAAAAGGTACAAAAACCTTAATTACTCCTAAGACACCAAAAGATGAAAGTCCAGACGATTCGCCATTAGGTGCCGGAGGTTCATTAATGGCTTCAAATAACGCATCTGGAAAATCAGCGGGTGAAACCGTTTCCGGTTCGGGTCCAAAAGTGGTAAATATCCAAGTAGGAAAGTTTTTTGAAAACCTGCAATTTACTACCATGAACGCCAACGAATCAGTTGATGAAATGGAAAGAATTGTAATGGAATGTTTAGCGAGAATAGTATATAACGGTTCAAAAATGGTTTAATTATGTTTAGTACAAATACAGTAGTTGATTTAGTAAAATTATATAAAACCTATTTTGCAAACTCACCTTATTTTATTACTGATAAGGATTCTTTACAACCCACAACAGAAGAAACGGGATATTCCATAACAACTGAAAATACACGTCCAAAAGGTAGTATTGATTATTCAAGTAAAAATATTCCTTTCAATAAAATTGGTGCTTACGGACAGGCGATTTGGTTTCCTGTAACTCTTAAAACAACAACAATTGATAATAATGGTAATGCTGTTTTTGTAGAGATTGAAATCGAAGCCTGTACCGTTGGCGTTAATTTAATGAAGGAAATAGTTAGAACCCCTGTAAGTGAGCGTAAAGGAAAAGTAAAAGAGTGTTTTGCTATTGATGATTATAAATTTACAATAAAAGGTTTTTTAATTGGAAAAAACAAAATGGTCCCTGAAGATCAAATAACTACTTTAAAACAAATTTTTGAGAGTACTAGCCCTGTTGAGCTACATGGCGGTTATCCAGAAATATTTTTAGATGATAGTTGTCAAGTTGCTGTAAGTACTTTGGATTTTCCAGAAGTACAAGGAAAAGCAGTCTGGATACGCCCTTTTTCGATGACCCTTGAAACGGATTATATATTGGACTTAATCATATAATAAATGTTTTATTTAACAAGCGATATCGCAATTGGAGGTTATCCAAATATAAAGCCATCAAAAGTTTCTTGGAAAACAGATATTAATAGTTTTACAGATACCTGTACAATTGAATTGCCAAGGATTAAATATTTGACAAATGAGAAAACGATTACTGAAGATATACAAGAGCCAAATAATCGTTCAGAATATCTTTTTAAAGAAAACGACAAAATCAGCATATTGCTTGGTTATGATGGTAATAACGTAAAGCGTTTTGAGGGATTTATCAAGCGAGTAAATATGGGAATTCCTGTAAAAATTGAATGTGAAGGATACAGCTATTTATTATATGACATCATTTTTAATAAAACTTATTCAGTCGTAACTGTAAAGCAGTTGCTAACTGATCTATGCTTAGGAACTGAAATTGTTTTATCAACTGAAATACCAAACGTTCCTTTAAAAAATGTTCGATTTAAAAATGCCACAGGTATTCAGGTTTTGGAATGGCTAAAAAAAGAGGTGCATTTGTCGGTTTACTTCAATTTTAATGAATTGTATGTAGGTACTCAATACGGAAAGAAAGGCAAAACGGTAAAACTTCGTTTAGGTTGGAATACCGTAAAAGATGATGATTTTAAAAAACGTCTGGTTGATAAAAATATTAGAATAGTTATCCAGGAGAAAAACGGCCAAGGAGAAGTTAAGCGCACTAAATCAGATGCTGACAAGTACGACAATTTAAAAACTGTAAAAGTAAAGGCGGGATTGCCCGCTGATCTGCTAAAGCAAATTGCTAACAGGTTGCAGACCAAAAGCAATTATAAAGGGTACGAAGGCAATATAACAGCATTTTTAGAACCAGCCACAAACAAAGGAGATATAGCCGAAATAGATGGTTACAAATATCCCGATAAATCAGGAAACTTTTTTGTAGAAAGCGTTTCGGGTGAGTTTGGAAAATCAGGAGGCAGGCAAACAATTCAATTAGGTTTTATAGCAACAAAATAATTAAGACAATGAAAAAAATAGCCCTTACAAAAAATAAAAAAAAACAATCAAAAGCTTTTCAAAAAGCGGTTGAGCCTTTAATGAAATATTTGGCTAAGAATCACCATCCACATACAAAATGTATAGTTGAGAATAATATTGCTGAATTAGTAGAAGGGATTGAAGTTCATAATACAGATAAATTCATATTGGATTAATGCCAACATTTGATCAAATAAGAGAGGGGCTTGAAAGCCTTGCTAAGAATCATGGTCCTGCTGTAAGCAACATTGCGAAAGTTAAATCTGTTGATGAAAATACAGCTTTATGTGTTCTTGAAGATGAAGACGGACAGGAATTTTTAGACGTACGACTTCGCCCGGTTCTCTCAGATAAAAAAAGTTTCATCCTGGTACCAAAAATTGGCAGTTACGTTTTAGCTGTTCGCGTTGAAGATGATGACGACTGGATGATTATTGCAGCCGATGAAGTTACAAAAGTTGGGTATTACATTGAAAATACTATTATTGAAGTTGATGCAACCGGATTTTTATTTCAAAAAGAAAACGAAACATTAAAAAAGATAATGGTTGATTTAATAGCTGCTATAAAAGCGATGAGTTTTATTGTTTCAACTCCTGACACTTTAACTGGTAACACAACGGTGCTGAACAATATTCCACAATTCACAGAAATTGAAATGAGAATTAATCAGTTTTTAAAATAGGTTTAAAATGACAGATTTTTTATTAGATGATGATTTTGATTTATTGGTTACCGATGGCGATTTAGTTGTTGGAGAGAGTACCGCTCAACATCAAAAAATGTTAATTCTGATTGAAAAAGGAGAATTAAAGGACGTGCCAATGCGCGGTGTTGGAGCTCAAAGGTATTTAGAAGATGACAGCCCCGAAAATTTAGCCAGGGAAATTAGATTAGAATTTTCATTTGATGGTATGACAGTAAATAAAATACAAATAGCATCCGATTTGACAATTGAAATCGATGCAAAATATTAGAAAATGACAGTAACTGTTTTAGTCTTGCAATCTTGGTTTGATTTAGCCGTACAACATACTGGAAGTGTTATGAACGCTTATGAGCTTGCTCTTGCTAATGGCGATAGGTCAGTTACTGATGATCCAATTTCAGGCGAACAAATAATAATCCCGAGCAACATTACAATTTTAAAAAAAGAAACGGTCTATTTAAAAAGCAAAACAGCAATACTAGCTACAGGAATAACTAAGGGTCAATTAGATCAATTAACACCGCCTATAGGTATAGGAACAATGATTGTAGGATCAACATTTATAGTAGATTAAAAAATGGCAAAAAAAATAACAGATATTTCAAACGAAATTTACGCTAAAATAGCTGCTGATTCAACGCTCCCAAATTCGATAAGTCAATCAGCAATTTATAGACGATTTATATTTATAATTAGTTATGCAATTTGGCTTTTAGACTCTCTTTTCGATACTCATAAAGCAGAAGTTACTGACATTATAGAGCAACAATTTCCTCATAGACCATCTTGGTACAGAACCAAAGCAAAAGCATTTCAGTATGGTTTTGATTTAATTGAAGATACCGACAAGTATGATAATGTCGGATTTCCGGAGGAACAAATTGAAAATTCTAAAATAATTAAATATTCAGCAGTGACACAATCAGCTGGACAATTGCTGATAAAAATTGCAACTGAAAGCGATGGCGTTTTATCTCCAATTTCTACTCCTCAAAAAGCATCCTTTGATGCCTACATGAGTGAAATTACAGATTGTGGTGTAAAATATATTGTGGTAAATCATTTACCTGACATTTTGCTGTTGAACTTACAAATATTTCGTGATTCATTGGTTATAGACAATACTGGGATGAGTATTTTATACGGGAACTTCCCTGTACAAGATGCTATTTTAGAGTACATGAAGGAGCTTCCTTTTAATGGTGAGTTAGTGTTGTTTGATTTGGAAACAAAATTAAAAAATATTGAAGGGGTAAGAATTCCAAATATCGTAAATGCGGAATCTCAGATTATTGATATTTCTACGGGTGAGTATTTACCACCCAAAGCAATAAATGTAAAGACAATTCCAGAGAGTGGATATTTTGTAGTGCCAAATTTTGATAATGTGAAATATGTGGTATAAAATAGATTTTGATAGGCTTATTCTTTTGTTGTTGCCAACATTTTTACGAAAGCCAATATTGTTTGGTTATATCAAAGCTTTGATTTCGCCTATCAATAGTTTGCATTATCAATGGACACAAATGCGCACAGACAATTTGCTAAAGCTTTCTTATAATGGGCAAAAATGCTATTTAAGAAAAGCGCTTAATGATAAATTCGACCCTGAATTGCGGCGGATTACCATTAGTGATGTTGAACAAATAGATCAAGATTATTTATACACCCAGTCTGAAAATTTAGATGTGTACTTGGGGGTAATTTACCTAGAGCAAGAGTTTAATTATGTAAATGGATTAGCCGAATTTTTGGTAAATGTACCAGGGATAATTTTGAACACAAAAACAAATGAAATAACTGCTGTTGTAGACTTCTATAAGTTAGCTGGCAAAAGTTTTCAATTAATAACGATATGAATAGTATAAATTTTACTCAGGTTGGTGGTTTCCCAATGACGACAAATATTTTGGGAAGAATGCAAACAGCATACTCATTGTTTAATGCATTCGGTAGCATAGTTGGAGACCTAACCATAATCTCTGGATGTATCATTACTGGTTCTAACGTAAGTGATGGTGTTGTCTATATCAACGGTGAGGTTTTGGAATTTAGAGGAGGATTGATACAGACGAAAGTTATCATTAAAGAAGATACTGAAAATTTGATTTTCCAAAATGGAAATTCCTATCCTTCAATAAAAATACGTTATGCTACTTTCAGTTCTGGAGTCGGTGCAATAGACTGGGTTGATTTTTCCCGTGGATTTTCGACTAAGGATATACCAAATGCCTTAAATGCTAAAGTTGATAACACTACGCTAGATAAAGTGATTTTGCGCGTTGCTGAACTTGAAAAGAAAAATGCAATTTTCCAAACAGGGGGAGGAATGGTTCTTTGGAATAAGTCCGCAAATTTAATTCCTACTGGTTGGGCAGAAGTTGTTAATTGGCGTGGTCGTATGCCTGTGGGGTGGAATTCTGATGACCCAGATTTTGAAACCATAGGTAAAGTAGGCGGTTCTAAAATGCAAACATCGCTACTCCTATTGGTGGATATGGTGTTGGTGTAGATTCAGGCGGAACGCCTTCAGGGCAATTGCTTGTTTCTTCAGGTGCGGAAGAACGTGGAGAATTTTTAGAATCGGTTAAAAAAGCGTCATCAGGTCCTACAGGAACTACAGTTAATCACATGAATCCCTACAGAGTAGTAATGTTATTGAGTATATAGCATAATTATGGCAGATAAAAGCACATTAAAAAAATGGTTTCGAACAGGTTTAAAACCAACACAGGTGCAATTTTGGAATTGGATGGACAGCTTTTGGTTTAAGGAGAAAAAATACCTAAAATATTGATGAGATTGAGGGAATTTTAAACGCAAAGGCGGAAGCAATTATTTGGCAAATCACTTATCTGATCCTAACGCTCACGCTGATTTGTTCTTCAAAGAAGATAAGTCAAAAAAGGTGTAGTAAACGGCTATGTGCCACTCAACGAATTTTATAAAAATCGCATCAATATTTGAATATTGTCAATGATCTTATAAAGTGATGAAATTCACTCTTGACCGTAGAACAAGGGAGGATATTACAAGAACAAATAGACGCTATTAATCTTTTGTTGACATCTGACGATATAAATTTAGACACTATTCAGGAAATTGTCGATGCAATTAAAGAAGTTGAAATTTCTCTAAGTACGATATTGGTAAATGACTTGACTACTGGTGGAACCACGAAAGCTCTGACTGCTGAAATGGGTAAAATTTTAAAAGCCTTAATCGATGCTTTAACAGCAAACAAAGTGGATAAGGTAGCTGGAAGGAGCCTGATTTTAGAAACGGAAATAGCTCGTTTAGCTGGAGTCACCAATCAAGACATTACAGGGAAACAAGATATTTCAAACCAAATTGAGGTTTCTACATCGCAAAACGCACAGCCTTCTTGGCATGGAAAAACGGTTATTTTTACAGCTAATTGTACTATAACCATACCCATAGCACTTGTTGATTCTTATTTATTTAATGGTATCACATTGCCTGGTGTAACAGTTGGCTGGGCTATCATAGCTCCTAAAACATGGTTAATGGGGACACCTGCCAATACTGCAGAAAAACAGATTTTTACCTTGACACAGCGTGGAGCTACTAACAGCATTTTATTATTAGGACTGTAATTATGGGAGCGTTAATACAAAATACAGTTTTTGGAAAGAGCAAATACAAACCATTTATCTCTACTTGGAAAACGGACAATCTTTCAACTGGGTCAAGTCAAATAAACCAAATAAAACTACCACTCACCGCTGGTGGAATTTATAACTTTAGTGTTGATTGGGGAGATGGCACAGTATCTAGAATTACATCTTGGAATCAGGCAGAAGCTACCCACACTTTTTCAAACGTTGGAATTTATCAGGTCATTATTACTGGTAAATGTGATGGATTTATATTTAGAGGTACTGGTGACAAGATGAAATTAATGACTATTCAACGATGGGGGAGCTTTTTTTTTACTATTAATGGTAGTGCCTTTGACGGCTGTGTAAATCTTACACTTACTAATGTCGAAGATATACCAGAATTAAAGATGGTTAGAGGTTTATCATTTACATTTAGGGATTGTATATCGTTAACAACAATAAACCATCTAGAACTTTGGGATACTTCAAATATTAGGGGCATGACAGGTCTCTTTCAAGGCGCTAAAAGTTTTAATCAAGATATAGGTGGATGGAATGTTGTGTCTGTTGAAAATATGATAAGAATGTTTGATGAAGCAACTAATTTTGACAATGGGGGTAGCTCAAGTATAAATAACTGGAATACTTCAAAAGTGGTATTAATGGAAGGAATGTTCAATGGTTGCAAAATATTTAATCAAGATATCAGCAATTGGAATACTTCAACAGTTATTAACATGGGTACAATGTTTAGTGATTGCTTATCCTTCAATCAACCTATAGGAGGTTGGGACACTTCAAAAGTTACTGATATGAGAACTATGTTTAATTCTGCTAAAAGTTTTAATCAACCTATTGACTCA